>JAYEOV010000001.1:0-21701 GCA_034723315.1 Candidatus Omnitrophota bacterium
TTCATCCGCGGTGGAATCTTCCTGCCCGCTTTCTATCTTTTCCTCCTCGGTGCCTTCTTTCTCACCTTCTGCGGTGGTTACAGCGTCTTCGGCGGACTCCTTTTCCTGTTGTTCCGCCGATTCCGCCGATTCCGCATCTTCCGCCTCTTCCGCCTCTTCCGCCTCTTCTTGTACCACCGGTTCCGCTTTTTCCGCGACCTCTTTCTCGGCGGCAGTTCCTTCGGCTGTTTCCTCCCCGGGCTCCCTCTCTTCTTCAGCGCCTTTTTCAATCAGTTCAGCAGCAGCCTCAGCCTCGGCTTTAGCTCTTTCCACGGCGGCGGCACGGGCATCTTCACACGCGGCCAGGATCTTCCGAGCGGTCTTCTCGCCTACACCGTTCAGTTCCATCAAGGCCGCCATACTGACCCCGGCCAGCTTGTCAACATTATCATATCCTGCCTCCTGTAGCACCTCGAGTGATTTTTTCCCTATCCCCTTGACCCCGGATATCGGTATATCTACTATTTCCCCGGCAGATTCGGCTATCAGCTCCCAGTCAAGAAGCTTTGAAGCGAGTCTTATGTTCCTGCCCTTTTTTCCTATCAGCAGGGACAACTGGTCCTGTGGAACGGTCAACGTAATGGTGTTGTTATCCCTGTTTATGACCATTCTGGATATCTCCGCCGGACTGACGGCAGCCTGCAAATATTCCCGGATATCGTCATCCCACCGCACTATGTCTATCCTTTCCCCATGCAGTTCTTTCACTATGTCCCTCACACGTGAACCGCGCATACCCACACACGCCCCTACCGGATCCACCTTTTCATCTTTGGAACATACGGCGACCTTTGTCCTCTCCCCGGCTTCCCTGGCCACGGCTTTGATCTCCACGATACCCTGGGATATTTCGGGGACTTCCAGTTCGAAAAGCTTCTTTACGAACCCCTCGTCCGTCCTTGACAATATGATATCCGGGCCGCCCGTGCCCCTGTCGACCTTCAAGAGATAAGCTCTTATACCTTCGCCCTGGCGGAATTTCTCGCGGGGTATCTGCCCTTGTTTGGTTAGTATCGCTTCCGTGTCATCAAGCTCTACGATGACATTTCCCCTTTCAAACCTGTGGACCGAACCGCTTAAGATCGTGCCGCTCTTTTTCAGGTACTTGTCAAATATCACGTCTCTCTCCGCTTCTCTTATCTTCTGTATTATCACCTGTTTAGCGGTCTGGGCCGCGATCCTTCCGAATCGTTCGCTCATGACTTCTTCGCCTTCAGAGAAAACTCTTATCTCGCCCGTTTCCTTGTTCATCTTAACAACGATATCCTCTTTAGAAATGTTCGGGTCATCTATGACTTTGCGGGCCGCGCTCATCAGGGCGCTCTCTATGGCTTCGAAAAGGATCTCCTTGCTGATACCCTTTTCCCGTTCTATTCTTTCCAAAGCGGCTAAAAATTCTCCATTCATTTTTTATCTCTCCGTCTATCTTAGTTTTCACTTCATCGATGAACGATGGATTAAATTGTAACTTTCAACTTTGTTCTCGCGACATTATTGTTTTCTATGTAGACCGTATTGCCGTTCTCCTCTTCCAGGGTAACGCCTTCGGCGGTATTGCCTTTTACCAGTTTTCCCACGATCGCGTTCCTGCCGTCAACAGGTTCATTTGTCCTCACTTCAACCAGTTTACCGGCAGCCCATGAGAACTCGCTATCGCTTTTCAGCGTCCTGTCCAGCCCGGGAGAACACACATCCAGAGTATACCTCCCATTAAATAGTCTCTCCGCTTCTATCCAGCAAGAGATCTTCCTGTTGAAACCCCCGCACTCGTCCAGCGTTATACCGCCTTCCTTATCCAGAACTATCTCAAGGAAAAAGCCGGTCCGGCTTCTGGTAGAGATGCAAACAATCCGATAATTCGACCTTTCCGCTTCCTCGTGGATAAATTCCGATAGTTTTTCCGGTATTGTACTGCTCATTACCACACTTTGTATTTTGTATTTTCAGATCCCTCGACTCAGTCTCGCATTCGTTCTTTCGCTCCCCTCGGCTTTGCTCGGGACAAGCGGGATACACCGTGTTATTCTTCCCTGCTAAACTTACAGGGGCCCTGGCATTATCGCTTCCTTGCTGGCCAGGAAATTCGGCCTTACATCTTATGTTCGCGGAGTTTACCCCGGGCGGAGACCCGGGGCTCCATAAGTTATGGCCTCATTTAAAAAAATAAGTGGGCACCTGGCCCACTTACTCTTCTAGCTCCGGCTCTATGTGATTTTAATATAGTAATATATGCTTGTCAAGAATATTATCGGGGACGCCCCACTTGGTGCCACCCCGCGCATACAAAACATGCAAAAAACACAAAACTTCCATTATCAAAACTACGGAATTACAATAAATTTCATACATCCCCAAATAGACAGGGTGGCACCAAGTGGGGCGTCCCCGATTTCCTTAATCCTCTCCTCTTGTTTCACGGAGGGCACTGTCAGGGTCATAGAACGGGTCCCACGGACCGACGTCCCGGTCTATTTCAGTGGTTCCCACAGAACGGCCGTAGGAATCATAATAGGACACATCCTCGTAACCTGTTATCGGCGGTACCGGATTGTATTCTTCCGCGGGAAGGATACTTCCGTCCCCGACATACTGTTTAGCGATCAGGTCGCCTGCAGCATTGTACCGCTTGCGTTCTTTCAGCTTGCCGTCAGCGCCGTAATAATCCTCCCGGCGCAATTGCCCGCCTTCATACACGAATCTCATGGCGGCCCAGCCATCGGCGTTCTCTCGCAATTTTCCGTTATCGTCATAGAAGCCATTTCATAACCCGGTTCGTGACGAGGCTGAGCGAAAAAGCCTTTAGCAAGGCCTGAGGGGCAAAAAGCCCGGAAACGTAGCCAGTGTGCTACGTTGAGGACTTTTTTGCCGCGAAAACGCAGCTAATGGCTTTTGCAGCCAGCCACAGTAGAACGGGGTTATGAAATGGCTTCTAATAACTTTCTTCTACTTTGCGGTCGTCCGCGTCATACTTTACGTGCTGTTCCAGTGTCCCGTCTTTCCTGTAATAGGCGACTTCTTCAAGGTCGCCCAGCTGGTTTACTTTCTTTACGACCCGCACCTTGCCGTTATCCCAGTACTTCTTTTGCAAGGTGGTATCGTCTGCCGCATCCGAAACAGAAATAACACCGAACGTAAAAAGACCCGCCAAAAAGATCTTCGCGATATTTCCAAACACGGTTTTTTTGTCGCTCGTGTCTTGTGACTCGTGGCTCGTCAAACGAGTCACGGGCAACGGGTCCCGAATAGGCACCAAATGTTCTTCTCTGCTATCTTTTAAGACCTTAAACTCTCTCTAACAAACTCCACGAGCCCGCCCTTTTCAACGAGGGTCGATCCTCCCGTTGTCCTTTCCTTGATCTCAAGCTTATCCTGCTCAAGGTTTTTTTTGCCGATGACGACCTTCAGCGGGAAACCGATAAGATCAGCGTCTTTGAATTTCACGCCTGCCGTTTTTTTCCTGTCATCAATAATAACGTCGATCCCGGCTTCTTTTAAATCTTCGTAAACGCGTTCCGTTTCCTTTCTCACCTTTTCTTCTTCCAGGTTAACAGGTATAACGACCACTTCATAAGGGCTGAGAGAAACGGGCCATATTATCCCGTTTTTATCATGGTTCGTCTCAATAAGCGAAGCAAGTATCCTGTTGACGCCTATACCGTAACAGCCCATGATCATCGGCTTCTGGACGCCCTTCTCATCAAGAAACACGGCATTCAGCGACTCGGAATATTTGGTCCCGAGCTTGAAGGTATGGCCGACCTCTATCGCGTATTTAAGCTCTATCCTCCGGCCGCATTTGGGACACGGGTCATCGTCCATTATGACCCTCGCGTCGATCCATTCGGTCACCTTGAAATCCCTGTTTGGGTTAACGTTCCGCAGGTGCTTATCTTTCTCGTTGGCGCCGGTTACCGCGTTGACCGCATAGCGCACCGCGTTATCCGCGATAATTCTCATGGACAGCCCTACCGGACCGGAGAACCCCATACTTCCGCCAGTGACTTCCTCCACCTTCTTCTCGTCTGCAAGCTCAAGCGTCCTTGCCCTGAGGTGATTTTTGATCTTCGCATCGTTGGCCTCGTGGTCCCCCCTTACCAGGACAGCGACAGGTTCGCCGTCAGCCACGTATATAAGCGTCTTTATCAGTTCCGACGTTTTTACCTTCAGAAAACAGCTTACGTCCTGGACCGTGCTCACCCCCGGTGTGCGGACTTCTTTTACATCCTTGAGCCCGGCGGCATCTTTCCGGGACGGCGCCGCCGGTTTCACAGCAGCAACTTCAGCGCTTGCCGCGTATCCGCAAGACGCGCAGACGATTATCCGGTCCTCTCCTATTTCCGCGGGGACCATGAATTCATGCGATACGGTACCCCCCATAAGCCCCGGATCCGCTTCAACGGCCAGGAACGGGAGCTCGCACCTTTCGAAAATACGACAGTACGCGTCATACATCGCTTTGTAACTTTTCTCCATGGATTCGACATCAACGTCAAAACTGTACGCGTCCTTCATAATGAACTCACAGCTCCGCACCACGCCGAACCTGGGACGGACCTCATCCCGGAACTTCGTCTGTATCTGGTAAAGTGTGAGCGGAAGGCCCTTGTACGACCGGACCTCTCCTGAAACAAGATCCGTTATCACTTCTTCATGGGTAGGCCCGAGCGCCACCTCTTTCCCGTGACGGTCCCTGTACTTTATCATCACCTCGCCCATGTCATCATAGCGTCCCGTCTTTTTCCATAGCTCCGGAGGCTGCAGCGCCGGCATTAAAAGTTCTTCCGCTCCCGCGCGGTTCATCTCTTCGCGGATCATATTCTCAGCTTTGCGCAGGACCTTATATCCAGCAGGAAGATAGGTATACGCGCCGGCGAAAAGCCGCCTGATAAGCCCCGCCCTTACCATAAGTTTATGGCTTGCCGCTTCCGCATCCTGCGGGTCTTCCTTAAGCGTCGGAATGAACGATCTGCTCCACCTCATATCTCTCTCCTTGAACTAAATAAAATGTAGTCTATGGTCAACTGTCGACAGTCCACAGTGGTCTATGGTCTCACTAGTGTCCGGTTATAAGTCGAATAACAATAATTGCTTATGAGAATCACCCATTTCTTCTTTGTGATCAAGCTGCGCAAGTGCCTGTAAAATGGGAGTTTTCTCGAATATGATGATACTCAAAACCTGTAATATTGTGTAGAGACTTTGCTCTATTTTTAACTGTTTTTTGATAATCGCAATTAACACGTAAATGGAGATTGCTATCCAGACTTGAGTTTTTACAGCGTTCTCGCTCGTTCCATAAAACGCTTTTATTCGCAAATGCTGTTTGATCCATTTGAAGAATAGCTCTACTTGCCAGCGGCATTTGTAAAGTTGTGCTATGGTTATTGCCGGAAGGCCGAAATGATTCGTTAGAAACGTGAAGTGTTTCTGTGTTTCTGAATCGAAATACCGGATGCGTCGAAGTTTTTCCGGGTAGTGTTGTTGTGAATAAAATCCGGTTAAGCGAATCGTTTGGTCGCAAATGAAACCGAGTGATTTGTCGACTGGATGAGAATAAATCCGTTGGTATTGAAAATTCTTTTTTGTGCGGGTAATAAAAAACCCCGCTTGTTCTTTGAAACGAAATAATCTTTCGAAATCGAGATATCCACGGTCGAATATGTAAAAAGCGCCAGGCTCTATAACAAGATCGTCTAAGATATTCACATCGTGCACAGAACCATCGGTAACCCTGATAAATGCGGGGATAGGTCCTCTCAGATCTAAAAGTGTGTGGAGTTTTATTGCGCCTTTTCTCCTGCGAAAATGTGCCCAGGGGAACAAAGAAAGACATAAATCTATCGTGGATGAATCGAGAGCATAGACTGTTTCGTTTAGATCTAATCCGAAAGAGTCGTTGGAATACAACTTTCGTGCTTTGCTGATTAAGATTTGGGCGAAGTCGGCGTAAATGTGCCAATCTCGATTTTCGTTTGCATCTGCTAGAGTGCTTTTGGAAATTTTTCCACGAATGCCTATGTGGTAAAGTTTGTTGTGTATTGCTCTGAGACATGATTCTATATCTCGTAGACTTTCTCGAAAAGTTAACTGGGCAAATGCCATACAAAGAAATTGATCTAAACAGGAAAACTTTTGTACTTTGTAGTTGCCTTGATAGCGTTTTACACATTTTCGAAATTTGTACTGAGGAAGGAAATCCATTATTTGAGCAAAGATTATTTTGCCTGTGTACATTAGCCACTCCTTTTTTCGAGTTATTGGAATGGCCATAGTATAAAACTGATTTCAAGTCGATAAAAGTCATTTTTATTGTAACTTCTTGTGTTTATTAATATTGTGAAAACAAATTTAAAAACAACCGGACACTAGTGGTGGACCGTGGACTATATTTCCTTCTTTATCATCTCCAGCAATTCTTTTATCGCCTCACCCTCCTCAACTGTCTTGACCACCTTGCCGCGGCTGAATATCGCTCCCCTGTCCTTTCCGAACGCGATACCTATATCCGCGTTTTTAGCTTCGCCGGGGCCGTTCACCTCACATCCCATGATCGCGATAATTAACTGTTTATCAGTATTGCGTATCGCGTATCGCGTATCGCGCCTTAACTCATCCTCCAACTCCTCGACGATGGATATCAGGTCCACCTGACAGCGTCCACAGGTCGGACAGGCGATTACCTGAGGGCCGAAATTCCGCGCGCCAACGGCAGCGAGAATATTTCTGGCCGTATTCACTTCCGTCACAGGATCACCCGTAAGGGACACTCTTATAGTATCGCCGATCCCGTCCAGAAGCAAAGCCCCGATTCCGATACTGGATTTTACAATACCTTTTTCAGGCGATCCCGCCGCCGTAATACCCAGATGCAAAGGATAATCGCATTCCATAGCCAGTTTTCTGTAAGCCCTTACAGTAGCAGGGACATCCGCCCCCTTGAGGGATACCACAAGATCATGAAAACCCCTCTTACGGAAATGTTCAATACATTTCAGCGCCGAATCCGTCATGACTTCGTCGACATCTCCGGAGGAGACGATATTTTCTCTCAAAGACCCGGAATTAACCCCTATCCTCACTGGTATCCCGGCGGAAGATACCGCATCGATGATCTTATTCAACTCATCAGTGTTGGAAATATTGCCGGGGTTTATCCTTATCTTATCGGCCCCGCTCTTGACCGCCTCAAGAGCTAAACGATAATCAAAATGAATATCGGCGACAAGCGGTATGGATATTTCCTTTTTAATGGATGCTACAGCTCTGGCGGCGTCCTGATCTTTCACGGCGATCCGGACTATCTCGCAACCGGCGTCTTCAAGCTCCCGTATCTGCCCGGCTGTGGCTTCAATATCCCCGGTATCCGTCTTTGTCATGGACTGGACACTTACGGGGTGCCCGGAGCCGATCTTAACGTCACCGACAACAACCGTCCTCGTTTCTCTTCGCTTTATCATTGTTCTGTGCGTAATAATATAAATATATTCTGGGGAATTTCAGCAGTGTCTCGAGGCGCCTACAACAGGCGTGTCCCCGGAACTTCTTTCGGCTGCTTTTCTATTTCCCGCCCAGCGGAGTAAATTTCAACAGATCCTGCCAGCTCACAAAAAGAGCGAAAGCGATAAGCGCGACAAGGGCCACCTGAGTGATTATCTCCTGGACTCGAACGCTCAAGGGTCTGCCGCGAAGTTTTTCCAGAGCTAGAAAGATAATGTGTCCTCCGTCCAGGACCGGAAACGGCAGCAGGTTGAATATTGCCAGAGCCATGCTTACGTGAGCGGTAATTATAAGAAGAGGCACGATGCCGAGCCTGGCGGCCTGCCCCATAAGATGCGCTATCCCTATCGGGCCGGACACAGAGGTCTTTACAGGCATCCCTCCCGTCAGAAGAAGCCATATACCCTTGTACGTCATTCCCGTGAGCACGATCAGTCTTTTCCCCCCGTAATATACGGCGCGCAACGGATCATAGGAAACCGACAGCACCTTGTTCTGCGGTGCGATCCCGATCATGGGACGCGATATGGTCTGGCCGAAAATATTGGTAACACGCGATATGTCGGGTTTAACGCTCAGTGCGACTACCCGTCCTTCCCGCATTATCTCCATCTCCAGGCCCCTTTCACTGGAGGGGTCTTTTCTTATCGCCTTAACTATATCGTCCCAGTATTCCGTCTTATCACCGTCTATTGACAGGATATTATCCCCCACTCTTATCCCGGCCTTCTCCGCCGGGTATCCCGAGAGGATCTGACCTACCTCGTTTGAAAGCGTGGGGATCCCTATCATGAATATTATACTGAAAAGGATAAAAGCGAAAAAATAGTTCGTGATAGCGCCCGCTGAGATGATCCAGAACCGCTGGCCCTCCGGTTTGGAAGCAAGTTCCCATTCCTTCCCCTCAAGCTCGGAAGGGTCCTCGCCAGCCATTCTGATATACCCCCCGAAAGGAAACAAGGATATCCTGTAATCCGTCCCGCCGCGTTTGATCCCGCAAAGCCTTTTCCCGAAACCAAGCGAAAACACCTCTACCCCAACACCGAATCTCTTGGCCGCGAACAGATGTCCCGCCTCATGGATCAATATGAGCACGCTGAACACTACAAACACCACAATTATTGTCAACAAAATCTCAACACCTCCTCAGACGCCCATTTCTCCGAATCTATCACATCCTCGAGCGTCGGTTCGTCTATTTTCCTGTGCTTTTCCATGACCTTTTGCACGGTCTTCACTATCTCCGTAAACTTTATCCTCCCGTCCAGAAAGAGCTTGACCGACGTTTCGTTCGCGCTGTTAAGCACCGCCGGGACCGTCCCCCCCGCGCGCAGCGCCTCGTAAGCAAGATCAAGCGCCGGAAAGGCCTCTCTGTCGGGCTCCGAGAAGAAAAGGCTGTTTATTTCGCCGAAGTCTACCCGCGGGAACTCGCTGTCCAGTATGCCGGGATACGACAACGCGCGAAGTATGGGGAACCTCATATCCGGCCGGAACAGACCCGCTGATATAGTCCCGTCAATAAATTCCACCATGGAATGGACGATAGCCTGCGGATGGATGACAACTTTTATCTTCTCACCGGGAATGTTAAAAAGCCACCGCGCCTCTATCGCCTCAAGCCCCTTGTTCATGAGCGTGGCGGAATCAACCGTGATCTTCCGGCCCATCTTCCACTTGGGATGATCAAGAACCTGGTCTATGGTCAGAGAATCGAACTCTTCCGCCTTCCTGCCCCTGAGAGATCCGCCGCTGCCCGTAATATAAAGGGTGCGGACCTCCTCAGCGCTCCTTCCAGCCAGACACTGCATAATAGCGCTGTGTTCGCTGTCAACCGGGAGGATCCGGGATGAGTTCTCTTCAGCCAGCTTCCTGATGATCATACCCGCGCTGACTACCGGTTCTTTGCTCGCCAACGCGACGGTTCTTCCCGATTTCAGGGCCGCGACAAGAGGTTTGAGCGCCGCTGTCCCCGAAATGGCTATAAAGACAATATCCGCGGGTTCTTCGGCGGCTATCCTTTGAAGGTTCTCAGCCCCGGCTACGGACCTGACTTCTCCCACTTTCTCTTTCAATGCCCCGTAGAGTCCTTCGTTCGCGACCGCCGCGATATCGGGATTGAACTCCCTGGCTTGTTCGGCGAGAACCGAGATATTCTCGTTGCTGGAAATCGCTTTTACACGGAACTTACCGGGATAATGCCTTATGACATCAAGGACATTCCTGCCCACCGATCCGGTCGAACCCAACAGTATGATCTCTTTCATTTCTCCTCGGTATCATCCGGGCGTCCGTTCATGGTCTAACCTCTAAATTTTTTGGTTACATAAAGGTTACTTAGGGTTACATAAAGTTCCATAAGGTTACCTTTTACGAACTTACGCTGGTTTTCGCCATCTTTTACGTAACATCATGTACCCTTAAGCAACTATAAGAAACTTTGTGTAACATCCACACATGCACATGCGCTCAATAAATTATGTCAATGTCAAGGTCTGACCCCTAAATTATTAGAATGTTTTCACGTAAAAATAGAACACCGGGGCTGTGAACAGCAAACTGTCTATAAGATCGAGAACACCGCCGATACCTGCCAGATAAGAACCCGAATCCTTCACATCGCAGTCCCTCTTTATAAGGCTTTCCGCGAGGTCGCCCACCTGCCCTAACGTCGCGAGAACTATCCCGAGCACGCTAAGATGTAAAAGGGAAAAACCCGTAAAAAACCCGCCGAACGTAACGGCGATCACCAGACTCGTAAAGATCCCGCCAAGCGTGCCTTCTTTTGTCTTTTTCGGGCTTATTCTGGGAATAAGCTCCGTTTTTCCATAACGGCTCCCGATAAGATACGCTCCGACGTCCGCGCTTTTTGTCACGATGATAAGAAACATCACAAGATTGGCCCCGTTCTCCAGGAGCCTCAGCTTCATGAAAAAAGAGAAGAACCAGCTGATATAGAGAAGCGAAAAGAGCGTAAGCGCCATGCTGACAAGGTGGTCGCGCGCCTTGTCGCGCCTTATAAACTGCAGAACAAGCGCCAGAAGACTGGCTGTAACAATGAGCAGGGGTTCCAGGTTCTTGAGCGCGGGAAGGCCGTGCCCCATGAATATTACCACCGGGATAAGCCCTCCCATAACGGCGCCGAAATACTTGTAAAGAAATATTCCCTTGTTCTCCACCATGCGGAAAAATTCAAACTGCCCGCAGGAGATGAACAGCGCCACTACAAGGCAGTACATCCAGTTCGGGAACCGGTATATCACTATCGCCACAAAAAAGATCAATATCAGGCTGACGACCGTCCTCCGAAGCAGCTTACTCACCGAATCTCCTTTCCCGTCTTTCATATTCCTTCAGCGCTTTTTCCATTTCGGCGGCGCCGAAATCAGGCCACAGTGTATCCGTAAAATAGAACTCGGCGTAAGCGGCTTGCCACAGGAGAAAATTGCTTAAACGCATTTCGCCGCTGGTGCGGATAATAAGGTCCGGATCCGGAAGGTCTCCGGTGTAAAGATATTTTCCGAAATCCGCGTCCTCCCACGAAGACACATCAAGGCTTTCTTCATGAGTGTTCTGACAAACGGCCTTTACGGCGTCAAGTATCTCCTGCCTTCCCCCATAATTCAAAGCAAGCGTCAGGACCATCCCTGTATTGTCGCGTGTCCGCTCGATCGTATCCTTGATCTCTCTTTTCAGGGGATCGGAAAGACTGCTGATCCTGCCTATAACATTGAACCTGATATTGTTCTTTCTGAGCCTTTCAATATTTTTTTTCAGGTTCTGCCGGAGCAGGTCCATGAGCGCGTCAACTTCTTCTTTGGGCCGTTTCCAGTTCTCGGCGGAAAAAGCGTATAATGTAAGCGCTTTTATCCCGAGACGGGCGCATTTCTCGGTCACTCTATCAACGGCTTTTGCCCCGGAACGGTGGCCCATTATGCGGGGTAGCTTTCTTTTCCTGGCCCACCGCCCGTTACCATCCATAATTATTGCTATATGACGCGGCAGCTTCATGATAAATTAAGCGCTTCGCGCAACTTAGGAGTTGCACGGCGCGCTTATTTTATGGCAAGGGGGCTTTGCCCCCTTAAAATCCCCCGTTTTATTGAAATTCCTAAACATTGAACTTAACGCCCTTCGGGCGGACTTTTTCACTTATCCCGTAGGAGCGGCCTCCAGACCTTATCCCGTAGGAGCGGCCTCCAGACCGCGAACAAAATTATCACTATGGGGGTCGCCGCCTGGAGACGTCTCCTACGGCTTTGTTTAATGTGTTCTCAAAAAGGAAATTCCTGCTATATTGAATCAAGTGCTTCGCGCGACTTGGGGGCTGCATGGCGCGCTTATTTTATATCCCTATCCGCTCCTTTTCCCCGTTTTTCCACGAATTGCGGAAGGATCACTATCTCGACCCTCCGGTTCTGAGCCCGCCCTTCCGCGGTCGCGTTAGACGCTATCGCCCTGTGTTCACCGTATCCGGTGGCGGATAACCTCTTCGGGGACACGCCCCTGCTCTCAAGATAATGCAGGACGTTCGTGGCCCTTGTAGTCGAAAGCTCCCAGTTGGATTCCCAACCGGAATGTTTTATGGGCACATTGTCCGTATGTCCGCTGATCCCGATATTCTTGTCCGGAACCTGTTTCTTTATGATCCCGGCTACCTTATCAAGGATCGGAAACGCGTCCCTCTTCACCTCGGCCTTACCCGAATCAAACAGAATATCGTCAGACAGTATTATGACCAGCCCCCGGTCATCCATCTTGAGTGACACGCTTTTATCCGCGATCTGGCTCCGCAGTTTTTGCTCCAGCATGCGTTTGGTGGCCTCGAACTGCG
Source organism: Candidatus Omnitrophota bacterium (assembly GCA_034723315.1). Taxonomy (GTDB): domain Bacteria; phylum Omnitrophota; class Gorgyraeia; order Tantalellales; family Tantalellaceae; genus JAYEOV01. The sequence goes on from JAYEOV010000001.1 coordinate 12,368, forward strand.
CGCGTTCTTTCTCGCGCTTCGCCTTGAGGTCACCTATCGTGGATTCCAGGTCCTTTATCTTCTTTTTGCTGCGGGGACTCTGCTTGTAAAAGTTCAGCGCACAGCCGGACACCAGAAGGCTCGACGAAATAAGCACCGCCATACCCGCCAAAAAATACCTCTTTGTCTGCATAAGCTCCTCCTTAATTTAATTCATTTGTATATTAATGTCTGTTTACGGCTCTTACCTACCGAAACCAGCATTATATCCGTTCCGATCAGTTCCTTTATCCTGTCGAGATATTTCCGGGCGTTCCCTGGAAGTTCATCATACGATTTTATCCTGGAAGTCTCCTTTTTCCATCCCGGGTGATCTTCATACACAGGCTCGCATTTGTCAAGGAACCCCGGCTCCCCGGGAATGCTGCGGTAATCCCTGTCCTTATATCTGTAAGCCGTGCATATCCTTATGGACTCGAGTTCGTCAAGAACGTCAAGTTTTGTAATGACCACCTTATCTATACCGTTAATAGCGACAGAATTCCTCACAAGAACACTGTCGAACCATCCGCATCTCCGTGCCCTGCCTGTAGTGGCTCCGAACTCCCCGCCTTTTTTCCTTATCTCCTCCATGAGGTCCGGCCCGAATTCCGTCGGAAAGGGACCTTCCCCGACCCTGGTAGTATATGCCTTGACAACACCGAGCACTCTGTCGATGCGGGAAGGACCGATGCCGGCGCCGGTGCACGCTCCCCCGGCAGTGGAATTCGAAGATGTCACGTAGGGATACGTTCCGTAATCCACGTCCAGAAAAGTCCCCTGAGCTCCTTCAAAAAGTATAGAGTCCCCACTCGTTAGCGCCTCGTTCAGAAGCAGCGTGGTGTCACAGACAAAATCTTTTAAAGCTTCCGCGTGCTTCACGTAATCCCCGAAGATCTCATCCGCGGAGAACCCCTCGAAGCCGTAAAGGTTCTTAAGTATGGTATTCTTTTCTTCTATATTGTTCTGCAGTCTTTTCTTGAAGTATTTTTCGTCGTAAATGTCTGCCATGCGGATACCCACCCGGGCTACCTTATCGGCATAGCACGGCCCTATGCCCTTCTTCGTCGTTCCTATCCTTCCCTTCTTTCTCCTCGCCTCTCTCAGTTCGTCTATCTTCTTGTGATACGGGAAAATAATATGCGCTTTATCGCTCACCTTTAAACGCCCTTCACAGATTATGCCTTTTGACCTGAGCAGCTCTATCTCCTCAATAAGGGCCTTTGGGTCCACTACCACGCCGTGGCCTATCACGCAGGTTTTGCCCTCATGAAGTATGCCCGAAGGGATGAGATGCAGGACGTATTTGTCATCCTCTATGACCACCGTATGCCCCGCGTTGTTCCCCCCCTGGTAACGGACAATATACTGGACATCCTCGGTGAGAATATCGATCACTTTGCCTTTCCCCTCGTCACCCCATTGGGCTCCTACCAGTACCGTTACTTCGCCCATAATATCCTTTCTCGTGTCATTTATCTCCTGCCGGGCTCGTGGACCACGGGAGGACGCGGAGGAGGTGAAGGTTGCCGGGGAGGCTGTGGAATTCTCGGCGGCTGTACGGGCTGTTGTTGCTGCAGTTGCTGCTGTTGCTGTATAACGCGCATCATCTGCTGCTGCTGCTGTATCTGCCTTATGACCCTCTCGGTATTAAGTCTCGTAGCCTCGTTATTGACCCTGTTAAACAGGTTGAACAAAGTCTCTTTATCAAGCTCGGATATTAATACCGTTTCGCCTTCCGATACACTGTAATAATATTCCCTCTCCCCTTCCCCGGTCTCCTCAAACGTAAGGCCGGGGACCATATACAATATCTGTGAATACACCTTCAGTCTTTTGTTTATGATCTCCAGCATCCTGTCTCTCTCCAGGGGCACTTCCCTCGAAGGCCGTTCCTTTTTGGCGGAAGGTTTTTCCTCTTCTGTCTCCTTCTCGGGAACTGCTTCCTTTTCTTCCTTTTCCGCTTTTTCTTTCCCCTCCGCTGTTTTCTTCACGGAAGGGGTTTTGACCTTCTGCATCGCGGAAGGTTCGACCTTTTCTCCGATAGCAAAGCCTTCTCCTTCCCCCTTCTTGGGTGTTATCCTTTTCGGCGCCGTTCTTTCCCGGCTGACGGTCCTTCCGGTCAATCTCTCCCACGCCCTGATGAGAAAGCCTTTTTCCTTTGCCTTTTGCGCCTCCGCGGTGTATGTCGGACAGACCGCAAAAAGCAGGAAACACAATACGACCAGTTTCGCGCAGGCAAACTTCATCTGTTTTAAGTCTGATTCTCTCTTCATATCCGGATCAAACGGGGTTCATTGTAAATATTTTTTTCGCGACTTCGGGATATCTGGCGATGAACAGCAGTTCGTCCCTGACAAGCGGCTTCTGAGTATGGACGTTAGCGTACCGCACGAGCTCCAGTATCCTCGTAGCTTCTTTATCGTCCTTGAACTTGACTTCAAGCCTGTTGTAGACGTTCCTGAAACCCTTGATCCCGCTGTACTCGCCCGCGGTTATGTTCCGGCCGGTCTCTATGGTCTCCGGCTCGCCCCTTCCAAGTTCTTCAAAATCATACAGCTCGTAATTCCTCCTGTCCTTCAGCGCGCCGTCGGCGTGTATGCCGGATTCATGCGCGAACGCGTTGGCTCCCACCCCTACCTGGTTCACCGGTATCGGGACCCCGAAGGCATAGGAAACGTACTTGGCTATCCTCCAGGCCATTTTAAGATTTATTCCCGGATCCAGCTTATATTTTGGATCCCTGCTGAATCCGCTGGAGTACTTCAGGGCAAGAATACAGCTCACAAGGTCCGCGTTCCCGGCCCTTTCACCCATGCCGTTGACCGTGGTATTGATATAAGCGTCCACGCCGTTGTCTATCGCGGCTTTCGCGCCGGCTACCGAAACGGCCACTACCATGCCAAGATCGTTATGACAATGGATCTCGATGGGGATCTTAACGGCGGAGGCGATAGCGGCTACCTTGTCATAGATCGAAAAAGGGTCATCATATCCCAGGGTATCGCAGTATCTTACGCGTTCGGCGCCCGCGGCTTTCGCCGACTGCGCGAATTCCACAAGATAATCGATATCCGTCCTGGAGGCGTCTTCCGCGTTAACGCCTATGGCCTTGATGCCTTCCTTCCGGGCCAGCTTGACCGCGCGGACCATGGCCCTGATAACACCGGCCCTGTCCATCTTCCCCGAAAATTTATGTTTTATCATCTGGTCAGAAGTGGAAATGGACAAGTTCAGGTACCTGACATCAGTATACTGCACCGATTTCCTGACATCTGACTCTATAGCCCTGATCCAGCCGGACAGCCGCATGGGATATATGACTCGTCTCTTCGCCAGATCAAGATTGGCGTTCAGATAATTGATCTCGTGACGGGTGAACGGAAACCCGAATTCGGACTGAAATACACCCATCTGGTCAAGATATATATTGATTAAGGTCTTCTGAAGTTTTGCCAGACCTAAACGGGAGGTCTGGACGCCGTCACGGTTCGTAACATCGATGAGCCTTATTACATTCCTCTTTTTCGCCATCTTTTTCTCCTTCTTATTTCCGGCATAAAGTCCCGTGTCCCGAAGAGAATGGATCCAGGCACCGCTTCCGTTCCCGGATGCCGGCAGATCAGGTCTATATACGCACCTGCTTGACGTCGTTAATATCCTTTGCCTGCTTGAGTTTCCTGATAACCTCTTTCGGGACCTCACTGTCTACGTTAAGCAAACTGATCGCTTCCCCTGTTTTCTTCACGCGTCCAAAGCTCATCTCAGCGATGTTTATGCCGTGCCTGCCCAGCACTGTCCCTATCTTTCCTACCACGCCCGGGACGTCATTATTATTCACGACCAGCATATAACCGTCGGGGATGGCCTCGACGTAGAACTTGTCTATCTTGATTATCCTGGGCTCCTTGTTAGCGAACAGTGTACCCATTATGAAATGTTGTCTTTTGCCGGTATCCAGTTCGACACTTATCAGGTTCGCGAAATCCGTTATCCTTGAGGTCTTCTTTTCCGTGATCTTGATCCCTCTTTCTTTCGCTATAAGCAGAGCGTTCACATAATTGACCGCTTCCTCAAGTATCGGGTTGAATATCCCTTTCATCAAAGCACGCGTCACCACGCCCACATCCTCGTTAGCGATGTCACCGATATACTTTACCGTGATAGCCCTGATCGGCTCGTCTATGAGCTGGGTCTGGATCGATCCGAGCCGCTCCGCCAGGTTCACGTAGGGCTTTAAAGCCTCCATGGCCTCTTCTTCCATAACGGGGACATTCGCCGCGTTGCGGTAACCCTTGCCCATGAGAGCGTCAGAAACGGACCTGGCCATGTCCATGGCCACGTTCACCTGCGCTTCCGACGTAGACGCCCCCAGATGAGGGGTCGTTACCACGGCGCCCATGTCCAGCACGGGGCTGTCAAGCGGAGGTTTGGCCTTTGTCTCGTAGACATCAAGAGCCGCACCCGCAACTTTTCCCGATTTCAGATTTTTTGCGAGCGCTTTCTCGTCAACAATGCCGCCCCTGGCGGCATTGATTATGCGCACGCCCTTTTTCATCTTTTTGAAAGCTTTCTCGTCAATAAGATGCCTCGTCTCATCGGTAAGCGGCGTATGGATCGTGATGAAATCCGATTCCCTGAGAAGAAGGTCCAGTCCCACCGGTTCCACGTTAATCGACCTGGCCCTTTCTTCGGAAAGAAAAGGATCAAATGCCAGGATCTTCATCCCGAAACTGGACGCCCTTTTGGCGAATTCCGCCCCTATACGGCCGAGCCCTATGATGCCGAGGACCTTCCCATACAGCTCCACTCCCATGAACTTCTTCCTGTCCCACCTTCCCTGTTTGACAGAATTATTGGCCTGGGGAATGTTCCTGGAAAGCGAAAGCATGAGGCTAAAGGCGTGTTCGGCCGTGGAAATGGTATTGCCGGCGGGAGCGTTCATGACCACTACGCCCTTCTTGGAAGCCGCCTCCACGTCCACGTTATCCAGCCCAACGCCCGCTCTTCCGATCACCTTCAGTCTGTCAGAAGCCGTGATGATCTTCTTCGTTACTGTCGTCCCGCTTCTTACGATAATGGCGTCATAGCCCTTTATTTTCTTTACGAGTTCGCTTTCGGACAGCTTGGAGACCTCGTCCACCTTGAATTTGTTCTTCTTTAATATCTCTATTCCCTCTTTCGCCAGAGGATCGCTTACAAGAATCTTTATCGCCATATTTTTTCACTCCTTCTAAAACACTTCTAACTTAACGCCCTTCGGGCGAACTTTTCACCTATCCCGTAGGAGCGGCCTCCCGGCCGCGAACAAAATTATCACCATGGGTTCGCCGCCTGGAGACGGCTCCTACGGCTTTGGTTAATGTGCCCTATTTTAAAAACTCCTGGGCCTTACCAACACCTTTTCCGAGCTCTATATCATAACCTAACTGGCTGAGGACGATCTCGACGCCCGCGATCGCCGCTATCGTATCGTATTCGTCCATATAGCCGAGGTGCGCTATCCTGAAGATCTTTCCCTTCAGCGCCGCCTGGCCGCCCGCTATCGTAACCCCCTGCTCGTCCCTCATCTTCTTTACAAGGGCCGCGCCGTCTACCCCTACAGGGACGTTCACCGCGGTAACGGCGCTTGAAGGCCGCTTGGAGAACATTTCAAGCCCCATGGCTTTCACCGCTCCGCGCGTGGCGCGCGCCAGACGCGCATGCCGCGCGAGGACGTTGTCCAGCCCTTCCCCGAGTATCATGCTTAAAGTGCTGTTCAGGCCCATTACCAGGGAAACGGCCGGGGTCCAGGGAGTGTCATCCCTGTCGTATGATTTCCTGGCCGCTTTAAGATCGAAGTAATATTTAGGAAGATCGGAACTTTCGGCCAGTTTTTCAGCCTTCGGGCTTAAGCTCATGAACGCCAGTCCCGGAGGCAGCATAAGACCTTTCTGGGAACCGCAAACAACGACGTCCACGCCCCACTCATCGGTCTTAAGCTCGTCCGCGGACAATCCGCTTACAGCGTCCACTACAAGCACGGCGTCCGTAACGGAAACGACCTTCGCGATCTCCTTGATATCGTTCACGACACCCGTGGACGTCTCGCACAAAGTGGTATATACGGCCTTGATACCGGGATTTTCCTTCAGGAGGCTCTCCACGACGGAAGGATCCGCCGGTTCACCCCAGGTCACGTTGTGATCCACGGTCTCGACGCCGTACGCCTGACATATCTCGCCGAAACGCTCGCCGAACTTGCCGCCTCTGACCACCAGCGCTTTGTCTCCTTTTGAGAGAAAATTGACGATAGAAGCTTCCATGGCGCCCGTACCGCTGGAAGCGAACATAAGGACGGGATTCTCGGTCCGGAAAACCTGCTTCAGCTGGGCGTTCACCTCTTTAATGACCGCCTGGAACTGAGGCGTGCGGTGATGTATTACTGTATCCGCCATCCTCAGTAAAACCTTTTCAGGGACCGGGGTCGGTCCTGGAGACAACAACCTGTACTTCCTCATCTTCCGCTTCTCCTCCCTGTTACTTTTTTCTCGTGTGTCCGTTTTCAGGTCTTTGGTTAAGACCATGCTCCCCCCGAGCGTTTGCATGTCTTATTTAGGCATATTTTCTATGACATTATCGACTATCCCGTATTCTTTCGCCTCTTCAGCCGTCATAAAATAGTCCCTGTCGGTATCAACCTTGATACGGTCAAGCGGCTGTCCCGTATGTTTTGCAAGGATATCTTCGAGCTGCTCTTTTATCCTCAGGATCTCTTTAGCCTGAATATGGATATCGACGGCCGCGCCCTGCACCCCGCCCCATGGCTGATGCAGCATTATCCTGGAATGAGGCAGCGCGTATCTTTTTCCCTTGGTCCCCGCTGCAAGGAGAACGGCCCCCATGCTCGAAGCCTGCCCCATGCAGTATGTGTTAATGTCCGGTTTGACGAATTGGATGGTATCATAGATCGACAGGCCGCTCGTGACGGCTCCTCCGGGCGTATTTATATAGATGTGAATATCCTTTTCCGTATCTTCCATCTGAAGGAAAAGGAGTTCCGCCACTATTATATTCGCGACATTATCGTCTACCGGCGTCCCGATAAATATTATCCTGTCCTTCAAGAGCCGTGAATAAATATCATAGGCCCTTTCAAGCCTTCCCTCTTTCTCGATCACCATCGGCACTATATTGCTCATTTATACCCTCCTATGTTAAAAGTCAATTTATTATAGGTGTCAGGCCTCGCCGGTAACCACCGCTTCAGACAGCAGAAAATCCACCGTCTTATCTTCCCTTAACTGCTCTTTTAACCCGCTGATCAGGTCGTGTTCCTTGTAATACTTTTCAACCTCTTCAAGAGGTTTATTATAAGCGTCCGCAAGGGATCTAAGCCAGCTATCAATTTCTTCTTCGGACACATCGATACCTTCGCGATCGCCTATCTTATCAAGCATAAAATACAATCTGACCTTTCTCTCGGCTTCCTTTGAAAGGCGGCCCTTCATCTCTTCCCTATTGGATCCTATTGTTTCCTTGTCAACGCCTTTTGAGGAAAGTTCGTTCTCCGCCCTCTCCATCAGGACCTTGAGCTGCCTGCTCACCATGGATGCGGGAAGATCGAACGAGTGTCTATCCAGCAGCTGTTCCATGATCTGGTTCTTCATGTTCACCTTTTCGTTGGCTTCTTTTCTCTCCAGGAGCTGGGTGCGTATTTCTTCGCGCGCTTCGTCAAGGCTGTTCTTACCCAGCGTTTTGGCCAGTTCATCGTCGAGTTCAGGCAGTTTCTTCTCCTTCACGTCCCTGACCTCCACACGGAACACCGCTTTTTTGCCGGCGTATTTTTTGTCAGGATAATTTTCGGGAAGGGTCACTTCGATATCTTTCCTGTCACCTTTCTTCAGCCCGCACAGCTCCTCTCCCATACCAAGCAGCGAAACCTCCTTGTCCGCCTCTATCCACATATTCTCTCGTTTTTTCGCTATAACTTCTCCGTTGATAAAAGTCTCAATATCGCAAATGCCGAAATCTCCTTTTTCAATAGGCCTGTCTATCTCCGGGAACTCAGCATTCATGTTCCTGAGACGCTCGAGCGTCTCCGTGATCTCTTCGTCCGTTACGCTTATTTTATTCCGGGTCACCTTCAACCCTTTATATTTCCGCAGATTGATCTCGGGATGTGCGTCCACCCTGGCCTTGAACGTAAGGATCCCGGAAAGGCCGATAAGCACTTCCGATATTTCAGGATAACTCACGGGCCTGATCTCGTGTTTCTGCAGGGCCTGCTGATAAGCCTGCGGTATCAAACGCCGCTTGACTTCATCCGCGGCGTCTTCACTGTAATTCTTTCTGACTATATCCAACGGGGCGTTCCCGGGCCTGAAGCCCGGTATTTTGGCCGTCTTCCGGATCCCTTCCAGGACCTCATCGAACATCCTGTCCACTGTCTCCTTAGGCATCTCCACAAAAAATTCTTTTGTTGTTCCATTTAATTTTTTTATTTTGCTTTTCACCCCGTTAGACTCCTTTACTTAACTCCCCCCGTCAAACTCTGTTCTGATATGAGTCTAACGGGTTTAACTGATCCTTGACCTTCCCGTATTCCATCCTTTAACCTAAAAGTCAGGTTCGATCAGGCCGTAATTCCCGTCGTGCCTTTTGTAAAGTACGTTAGCTTCCCCGGTATCGGCATTCTTAAACATGATAAAACTCCGACCCATAAGCTCAAGTTCGAGTTTAGCTTCCTCCGGGAGCATGGGTTTGCCGGCAAATGTATTTGACTTGATTATCCGTTCCCGCTGTTCCGGAATGACGATCTCGGGAGAAGCCCCAAAACGCGCTACGGGCTTCATGAGTTTGCTCAGCATGAGCTTCCTTCTCCTGGAAGACACCTTTCCGCGCAGTCTCCTTAACTGTTTCTTGATACTTTCAGACGCGTTATCGATCGAGGCATATATGTCAGGAGATATCTCTTTTGCCACTACCCTGTTTCTCTTCAGGTACAGAATTATTTCGGCTTTCTTCCTTTCCTTCTCCTCCTCCAGTATAACTTCGCACTTATAGATTCGTCTATACATTTTCTCTAACTTGTCCAGCCTTTTATGCACGTACTTCTTTATGGAATTATCCAGATCGAAATTCCTTCCTGTAATATTTATGTCCATCATCGCTCCCTTTTGTATGTTTTTTTAAGATTATTTAGTATTAGTAGTGAATAGGAAATAATAATATACCATTATGTATTTTCTTTTTCAACATAATTGGATTAGTGTGATGTGTTATCAGTGATGGGTGATCGGCAATACCCATAGCGAGCCCACTTGCCCAATACCCA
>JAYEOV010000002.1:0-21651 GCA_034723315.1 Candidatus Omnitrophota bacterium
CGTGGAAACATAAAATGCAACAGGTCAGATGAAAGAACTTAGCCCGCCTTTGGCGGGAAGTTTTCTCCTGTCCCGTAGGAGCGGCCTCCGGGCCGCGAACAAAATAATCACCATGGATTCGCCGCCTGGAGACGGCTCCTACGGTTTTGGTTATTGAAATTCCGTTACGAGAACTTAGCCCGCCTTTGGCCGGAACTTCTTACCTGTCTCGTAGGAGCGGCCTCCAGGCCGCGAACAAAACTTTCACCATGGGTTCGCCGCCGCCGGCGGCGCCTACGGCTTTGGTTAATGTGTTCTCAAAAAGGAATTCCTACTATCTTTAATTATGGTCTTTGATCGTCACCCTGATCTTGGCCTGGTGGGCTCCTTGCATGCCAAAAAGCCCTTTGTGTTCTTCTTTAAGAACATCGATTATGACTTCCTGTTTTTTGACATGCAAAGTTTTTAGTGCTTTACGAATGGCTTCTTCTATGGTTACAGCTTCGACTTCTATTATCTTTTTTCCGTGCCCGGCTCTGCCGGCATGAAGCTTTTCCGGGGAAAGGCGTCTAGGTTGTTTTCTTCCTGCTTTTTTATTCATTTAGATTTTAGCTCTCGCTCATACGTTTGCTTATAAATCCCTGTTCGGCTGTCATTAAAATAGTATTTGTCAGCCAGTAAAGAACAAGGCCTGATGGCATCTTGTAAAAAAGGAAACCAAAAAACAGGGGGAAAAGCGTCATCATCATCTTCTGCTGACTGGCCTGCTCATTTGTCATGGCTCCCGCCGATATCCCCTGGGATATCTTCTGCTGCAGGACCATCATACCCACCATCAAAAGCGGTAATATGTTGACGCTGGATCCTATAAAGGGCAAGGAAAAGGGCAGGGGGACCGCATCTGGCCTTGACAAGTCTTTTATCCAAAGGAAGTTAGACCCTTTTAGCTCAATAGATCGCATAAGTCCCTGATAAAGTGAGATAAAAATCGGCATTTGTAAAATCATAGGTAAACACCCTCCAAGGGGGTTTACATTATACTTTTTGTACAGCTCCATCATTTCCTTATTAAGCTTCTGCGGATTGTCTTTGTGGAGCTCCTTCAACTTCTGCATGTGGGGTTGTACTGTTTTCATTTTATGCATTGATGAAAAACTCTTTACTGTGAGAGGGAACAGTACAATATTTATCATAATGGTCAGCAAAATTATCGCCAATCCCCAGTTGTGCGTACCTTTGTGAAAAAACCTGAGAACCGAAAGCAATATTTTACTGATCCCCCCAAAAAAACCATAATCAACAATACCCTGCATATCGTATCCTATAGCTTCCAGTTTTTGTTCGCTCAATGGCCCGGCATAAAACAAGTATTGTTCTTCGATCTGTCTGCCTGGAGCCAACTCATACTGTTTACTGTTCAAGGCAACCATAAGATCTTTTCCCGGGGTGCTTTCAACGGTCACTGAGCGGGGAACGCTAAAGGGTTTAAGCACTAAAGTAAAATATCTGTTCTTCAAGCCTACCCACGCTATCTGTCCGCTTTTTTCCTGTGCCCTTTTTACCGACTTTACTTTCCAGATCTTTCCATCGATCATTGTGTCAGCCTGAAGAAATCTTCGCCCGGCCATATGTTCAGACTTTTTCAGGCTGGAAGGACCGATTAAGCGATAGGAAAAATTTATATTGTTTGGCGAAAGATTTTTTATTGACACGCCCAAGCCTATTTGATTCAATGACTTATGAAAATCGTATCTCTTTCTGATCTCGATCCAGCCCGGCTTTGTAAAGCTGTATTCCAGAAAACCCTCGCCTTCTGTTAAAACAAATTTCTCCTTTTCAAGCCCGGGAAGAAAGGGGCTTCGCATCGCAAAAGGTCGCTGCGCAGGATCTGCCGTGTCCAGAAGAATTTCATCTTTTCCTTCCTCCTGATATTCCTTGAGCGACAACCTTTTCAGGCTTCCTCCTTTATCCGAAAATACAAGTTCGTACTTTTCTGTCCGTATTACCGTTTCCGTTTCCGGGAACGCCATTCCTTCTTTTTCTGCCGGTTGTTCTTTTTCGCGGACCTGGACCTCTTCCCGGGGCAAAGGCATATCCGCCCTTTCCTGAACGGCAGCAACAGGCGTACTGACCGATGCCGGTTGTATCCGTCTTCTTTTACTGGCGTTTATATACTGAAACCCCAGCATGATAAGAAGAGACATGGCTATGGCGATGATCAATCTTTTTTCCATTCAGATCTTTCCTTGTTCTGTATCCCTGACCACCGGATCAAATCCCCCCCGTGAGAAGGGGTTGCAGCGAACAAGCCTCCAGATCGCAAGCATGACCCCGCGCAGAAGGCCGAATCTTTCAATAGCTTGAGCGGCATACTCCGAGCACGTGGGCATAAACCTGCAACTGCTTATAAACAAAGGACTTATGAGTCCTTTGTATCCTTTTATCGCGTTGATGGCGATTTTTTCAGCCGTAAGTTCTCTCTTGAAGGCGCCGGAAATCCGACTGTTCGATCCTGTTTCACGGGTTAAATTCTTCATTTAACGACACCGGCTTTTCGTTACGATATTTTATGAAATATCCGGGTTAACTCTTCCCTTATCTCCCTTGCCAACTGGTTCTTTCTTATGCCCCCGACGTTCCTTGCGACCCTGATGACCGCCCTGACCCCGGGAGCCAAAGAATCGCCGTATTCCCGGAAATACGCATATATCAACCTTCTGATGTAATTTCTCTTCACGGCCGTCGGTATGAACCGTTTCGAAGCGATTATCCCGATTGTCAGTTCTTTTGAATCTTTATCTTTCTTGAAATGCGCGGCAATCGTTCTTCCTCGCACTTTTCTGCCGCTTTCAATAATTTCGGTAAAATCTCTTGACTTAAGAATGTGTCTTATTCTCACGCGGATAGAACTTTTTTCCCTTTGTTGCGCTTCCGCCTCAAGATGTCCTGCCCTGACCGGGAGCTGCTTCGCTTGCGGAATCCGTGTTTTCTTTTTCGCTTTAAATTCGATTTTGTTGTCAGATTTTTTTTCACAGGATATCTCCTCCTTAAATATCAACCCCCAAAAAGAGATTTATGATTATAACACACTCCAAGGCCAAGTCAAGAAAAATGAAAGCTGCTGTAAAGCTGCTCGAACGGGACGAAGGATACAATATAAACGATGAGAGCGCCATGATATTATTTCCCGCCGGAACGGTCCCGATCAAATGTCCTCTGTCAGTTCTCTGCGCTAAAAACACGCTTTTTCGGCCAAAAAAACACTTGCAAAGGAGGCTTCTAATGTATATAATCTATTTCAGCAATTGTGTGTTTTGAAAAAATATTTCTTCTTACAGCCTGTGGATAACCTGTTGATACCTTGTTTCCCCGCTGTGGAAAAGATCCTGTTTATCAACATTTGTACATCCTAATTAATCTGACGAATAATGGAAAATATCTGGAAAACGGTCTTATCCATCCTTCAATCCGAAGTAAACGACCAAATATTCACGGCATGGTTCCAGCCGATAATGCCTGTTTCCGAAAACGCCACGTCGATCACCCTTGGCGTTCCCAACAAGTTCTTCGAGAACTGGATCCAGGAAAAGTATATAAGCCTTATTAAAACAGCCGTCCAGCAGGCTTCAGGGAAAACGCTGACGATAAAATTCACGGTTGTTGAACCCGTCTATACCGCCCCGGACCAGAACGTCCGGCCGCCCGCTGCCGCCCCCGCAATCGGAAACTCCGCACCTGATGCCGCGCGGACCGAAAAAGAGCAATCGAGCGGATGGCTGAAATCGATGTTCAGCGGAACACGACAAACGCCGGACAGCGCTTATAACAAAATAGGGTTCAACCCGAAATACACCTTCGAGAATTTTGTCGTGGGGCCGAGCAACCGGTTCGCTCACGCGGCCGCGCTCGCGATCTGTGAAAAGCTTTCAAAGGTGTACAACCCTCTCTTCCTGTATGGGGCCGTGGGCCTCGGAAAGACGCACCTGATGCAGGCCATGGCTCACGAGCTCCTGAGAAAACACCCCAAAGCAAAGGTTCTCTACATAACAAGCGAAGAATTCACCAACCAGCTTATATCCGCCATAAGAACAAAAACCACGCCTAAGTTCCGCGCCATGTACAGGAACGTCGACGCGCTTCTTCTCGACGATATCCAGTTTATCGCCGGGAAGGAATCAACGCAGGAAGAATTCTTTAACACTTTTAACGCCCTGCACGACTCGCACAAACAGATAGTCCTCTGCAGCGATCGTCCACCACAGGAGATACAAGGCCTTGAGGAACGTCTTGTTTCCAGGTTCGCCTGGGGGCTCATCGCGGATATACAAATGCCGGATTTTGAAACAAGAATAGCTATCCTGGAAAAAAAGAGCGAAAACGAATCCGTAAAGGTCTCAAAAGAAGTTCTTTATTTTCTCGCGGAAAACATAAAAACGAACATCCGGGAAATGGAAGGAGCCCTTATAAGGGTCGTCGCGTACGCAAAGCTCACGGGAAAGGAAATGACGGCTGACCTGGCAAGAGGGGTCTTGAAAGGCATGATATCCTGCGGAACCAAGAAAATAACCATTGACCTCATCCAGAAGACCGTGGCGGATTATTTCGGGGTACACGAGTCCGACATGAAAACAAAAAAGAGGACCCGCTCGGTCGCTTATCCCAGACAGCTCGCTATGTATATTTCGCGGGAGTTGACAGATTATTCCCTGCCCGATATAGGCGGTTTTTTTGGGGGAAGGAATCACTCGACGATACTTCATGCCCTTGACAAGATCACAAAGGAAATTAAAGATAAAGAGACCACTCGAACGGTAGTGAAAGAACTCACGGAATTGGTAAAAAAGTGATTGTTGATAGTTTGTGGATAACTTTGGGCGTTTTCCCGGGTTTTATATATCTTACTAATAAGATATTGACAACTTATTATTCACACAACCTCTTTCGTTAAAAGAGTCCTTAAAGGTTATCAACAGATTATCCGTTCCCTATTATGATGACTAATACTGATATATTTAAAAAAGAAGCATAATTACAGGCGTTGTTAAAAAACATTCAACAGGAGGAGAAATGGAACTGAAAATATTAAAAAACGCGCTGGTAGAAGGCGTTCAAACCGTTCAAAACGCGGTTTCTCAAAAAAGCAGTCTGCCCATACTTAGCAACATACTGCTTGAAGCGGAGAATAAAACCCTGAAACTAACGGCAACGGATCTGGATATCGCTATATGTTCAACGATCCCGGTCACAGTCGAGCAAAGCGGGACGATAACGGTCCCGGCGAGGAAGTTTTTTGATATCGTCAAAGCTCTTCCTGACGAAAGCGAGATCTCGCTTTCAATAAAAAAGAACAATTTTGTAACAATAAAAAGCGAGAAGGCACTGTTCAAGATCATAGGCCTCCCGAAAGAAGAATTCCCGCAACTGCCGCTCTTTAAGGATAAGGATTCCATCACGGTGGAACAGAACAGCCTGAGGGAGATGCTTAACCTGACAGACTTCGCTATCAGCAAGGATGATACGCGGTATATTCTAAACGGTGTTTTGTTGATAGTGAAGGGGGACAGGATGAACATAGTCGCGACTGACGGGAGGAGACTGGCGGCGATCAACAATACTCTTCAGAAAAAGACGTTGGTTGACCGCATGGTCATAGTTCCGACAAAAACGGTTCAGGAAGTGAAAAGAATGCTGGGGGAGGAAGGAGAAGTAAAGATAAAGTTCGGCGACAACCAGATCCTTTTTTCATTCCCCGGGTGTTTTATTCTTTCGCGGCTTATAGAGGGGGAATATCCCAATTACGAGAAAGTAATACCGGAGAAGTCGTCAAAGGAAGTAAGGATATCGAGGGAAGAGTTTCTTTCGGCCGCGAGAAGAGCGAGCATTTTTACGGACCAGGACTCCATGGCCATAAAACTTAGTATAAAGAAGAAAAAGATGACTATTTCAAAGAACACTCCTTATCTTGGGGAAGCTAAAGAAGAGCTGGACGTGGACTACTCGGGCAACGGGGACCTGGAAATAGGATTCAATCCAAGGTATTTGATCGACGTGTTGAAAAGCCTGTCGGATGAAGATGTCGTTCTGGAGGTGAATGATTCCAGTAAGCCGGGGGTGATACGGAAAGGCGAAAAATACACATATGTCGTGCTGCCTATGCAGTTGACGACTTGATGTTTGGTTATTTTTCGCTAATTGATCGTAACGGAATTTCAATAACCAAAGCCGCAGGAGCCGCCACCTGCGGGATAGGAGAAAAGTTCACCCGAAGGGCGGCGAAATTTCTCGCCTCCCCCCCCCTGGAAAAGGGGGGCAGGGGGATTTTTTTAATTTCTCGAATATATCATAACGCGGCGACGGCGGGCAGTAGCGGCGGAAAGCTGGTAGCTGGAAATGCGAAAGAGAGGAACAAAACACGTAAAGGGCATTCTGGATGGCCTGCTGCGGAAGTGGGAAAAAGGGACCGTTAGAAAAGGGGACGCGGTCCGCTCGGCATGGGCGGCGGCAGCCGGCGAGAAAGACCGGCAGCACGCAAGGCCGGTGAACCTGAAAAACGGCGTATTGATGGTAATTGTCGAAAATTCATCCTGGCTGTATAAGTTTACTCTTGAGAGGAGAGACCTGCTCGAAAAGTTCAACGAAAGTTATACGGGACGTAAAAAGGCGCAAGATATAAGGTTCAGGATAGGCGTAATTGACGGTTAAGCGGGCGGGATGTCCGGTCGGCGCGCCGGAAGCTGGATCGATCCTTCGATGCGGATCACGGCCATGGCCGTGGATCTTTACTCCCTTCGGCTTTCCTTCGCCGTCGGTCGTGCTCAGGGCAAGCTCCTCGGCTTCGCTCGGGACAGGCAGGATTCCGCCCGAAGGGCGAAAAGATAAGAAATACGGGCATGCCCGCCCTGTACCATTATGGTACAGGGCCCGAGGGGCTCCATAATTCAGGGAAAGGAAAGAAATGGCGAGATCAAGAAAACCGGTTAAAAAGAAAGAAGAAAAGAAGGGCGCCGCCGCGGCCGATAAGAAGACAAAAAAGGAAAAGCGGCCGGAACAACCCGGGTTGACGGACAAGAAAAAAGAGAGCCAAAAGAAATACGACGCGACAACGATACAGGTACTGGAAGGTTTAGAGGCCGTAAGAAAAAGACCGGCCATGTATATCGGAGATACCAGTAAAAGGGGCTTGCACCATCTTGTTTACGAAGTGGTCGACAACTCCATAGACGAGGTCATGGGTGGATATTGCGACAGGATAGACATGGTCATCCACGCTGATGAGAGTATCACGATAATGGATAACGGCCGCGGGATCCCCGTGGGCATGCACGCGACACAGAAAAAACCCGCGCTGGAGGTCGTAATGACCACCCTTCACGCGGGAGGAAAATTTGATCACAGGGTTTATAAGGTTTCCGGGGGGCTGCACGGCGTGGGGGTCAGCGTGGTGAACGCTTTGGCGGAGTGGCTTGAAGTCGAGGTTAAGCGCGACGGGAAGATATACCACCAGGAATACAATCGCGGGAAAGCCGTCACAAAACTGAAAGTCCTGGGAAAGACCAAGACCACGGGGACGAGCGTGAGCTTCAGGGCTGATGAGGAAATATTTGAGGAAACGAACGTTTTAATTTTCGATGTACTTGCGGCAAGAATGAGAGAACTGGCCTTTCTCAATAAAGGCGTTAAGATAACCCTTAAGGATGAAAGGACGGACAAGGAACTGGAGTTTTTCTACAAGGGGGGGATTTCCTCGTTCGTCGAATACATGAGCAAGAAGAAAAAACCTCTGCATAGCAGGATCATCTATTTCGAGAAAGAGAAAGAACACGTGACCCTTGAGGTGGCCATGCAGTATAACGAGGGATACGCGGAAAACATATACAGTTTTGTCAATAATATCTCGACGACAGAAGGAGGAACGCACCTTACCGGGTTTAAATCCGCGCTGACCCGCACCATAAAGAACTACGGCAGACGCAAAGGGCTCTTTAAAGGGGAAGGGCTTTCCGGTGATGATACCAGGGAGGGGTTGACCACCGTTATCAGCGTGAAAATACCTAACCCGCAATTTGAAGGGCAGACAAAGACAAAACTGGGCAATTCCGAAGTAGAGGGAATAGTCGAGGCCGCGCTCAACGAGATGCTGGGCGCTTATTTCGACGAGCACCCCGATGTGGCAGGAAGGATCACGAAGAAGGTAATCCAGGCCGCGAGGGCACGAGACGCCGCTAAAAAAGCAAGAGAGCTTACGCGGAGAAAAGGCGCCCTTGAAAGCGGATCGCTTCCCGGCAAGCTGGCTGACTGTTCGGAGAAGAACGCGGAACTGACCGAACTTTATATCGTAGAGGGTGATTCGGCAGGCGGTTCGGCGAAGCAGGGAAGGGACAGAAGATACCAGGCGATATTGCCGCTGAAGGGCAAGATACTTAATGTGGAAAAAGCGCGAATAGTCCAGGTCCTGAACAACGAGGAGATCAAGACAATGGTCATGGCGCTGGGAGCCGGGATAGGGGAAGAGTTCAATATTGAGAAGATCCGTTACGGAAAAGTGATCCTTATGTGCGACGCTGATGTTGACGGTTCTCACATCCGGACGCTTTTGCTGACATTTTTTTTCCGGCACATGAAGGATATCGTTGAAAAGGAATACATTTACATAGCGCAGCCGCCGCTCTACAGGGTGAAAAGGGGGAAGAGCGAGAGTTATATAAATACGGAACAGGAGATGAAGGCATTCCTCATAGACCAGGGGATCAAAGGGCTAAAAGTGGAACAGGTAAAGGGCAAGAAGGCCCTCCAGCCCCAAAAACTGAAAGAGCTTCTGGGGATGTTGATAAAACTCGAAAAGCTAAACGGCGCAATAGAGAGACGTGGAATAAAACTAAGCAAATACCTTCGATTAAGACACCCAAAGACCAATAAATTGCCACTATACAGGGTAACGGTGGAGGAGAAAGACAAATATCTCTATACTGATGATGATCTGGCAAAGATCAAAGCCCGGGAAGGGGAGGCAGAACTGACTATGTCGGGAGAGGAGAAGGAAGACCGCGGAGAAAAAGTGCCGGCAATAGTTGTTCAGGAATTTTACGAGGCGAGGGAACTTGAAAAAATAACCAAAGAGATCACCAAGTTCGGTCTGGACATCGCCGATTACGAAAGGGAGGTCCCGGAAGAAACAGAGGGGCTGAAGAAGAAAAAAGGAGAGAAAAAGACCGCGACAAAAGAGGAAAACCCGCTTTTCATAATAAATAATGAGGGCAGCGTATTCTCTCTTCACCAACTGTTGCGGCATGTGTTGAATGAAGGCGAAAAAGGAATGACAATACAGCGGTATAAAGGCCTGGGCGAGATGAATCCGGAACAGCTTTGGGAGACAACGATGGACCCTGAAAGAAGAACGCTCCAGAAAGTCACGGTTGAAGATGCCGCCGGCGCGGATGACATGTTCACGGTCCTTATGGGGGACGATGTCCCGTCACGAAGACAATTCATTGTAAAACATGCAAGAGAAGTGAAAAATCTGGATATTTAAATAGTTAAAAAGTAAAAAAAAGTTCGCCCGAAGGCCGGCTAAGTTCCCCGCCTCCCCCCTTTGAAAAAGGGGGCCAGGGGGATTTTTAAATTCATCGTAACGGAATTTCGATAACCAAAGCCTTAGGAGCCGCCACCGGGCGGCGAAGACAGGGAAATAAATTTGTTCGCGGCCCTGTGGTTCGACGCGCTTGCTCAGGATGATACTGAGGATAGTCGAAGGGGTAGTCGCGCGAGTCATATGCTCATTTAACTCAAAAGTTAACAAGCCAGGAGTACTGAATGTATACAAGAAATGAAAAGATAATACCGAGACATGTCGAAGAGGAGATGAAGGATTCCTACATCAATTACGCCATGAGCGTTATCGTGGGGAGGGCCTTACCCGACGTGCGGGACGGGCTGAAACCGGTCCACAGACGCATACTTTACGCCATGAAGGATATGGGGATCGTCTACAACAAGCCTTTCAAAAAATGCGCGAGGATCGTGGGTGAGGTCCTTGGTAAATATCACCCGCACGGTGATACGGCGATATATGACTCTCTTGTGAGGATGGCGCAGGATTTTTCCCTGCGATACCCGCTTATTAACGGACAGGGAAACTTCGGCTCTATAGACGGCGATCCGGCAGCCGCGATGCGATATACCGAGGCCAGAACGCACAGGATAACCGAATGGATGCTCCTGGATATCGAGAAAGAGACCGTTGACTGGCGGCCTAATTTTGACGGATCTCTCCAGGAACCTATGCTTTTGCCTGCAGTGCTTCCTAATCTCCTGCTTAACGGATCAAGCGGGATAGCGGTGGGCATGGCGACGAACATACCCCCGCACAATCTGACGGAGATCGTCGATGCGATAACGTATCTTATAGACCATCCGGACTGTTCCGTCGATGATCTTGCCAGGATAGTCAAAGGGCCGGATTTCCCGACGGGGGCGCTTATCTGCGGGAAGGACAATATCCTGAAGGCATATCGCACCGGCCGGGGGGCGCTGACGCTTCACGCCAGGGCGCACGTCGAACAGAAAAAACAGGGCAGGGAAAGCATCGTCATAACGGAAATCCCTTACCAGGTCAACAAGACGAAACTCATAACTTCCATCGTCAATCTGGTCAAAGACAAAAAGGTGGAAGGGATTTCTGACATAAGGGACGAATCGGACCGTGACGGCATGAGGATCGTTGTAGATATGAGAAAAGACCAGAACACGGAAGTGATCATGAACCAGTTGTACAAGCATACGCAGATGCGCGACACTTTCGGTATTATAATGCTCGCTATCGTTGACGGGCAGCCCATGATACTCAACCTTAAGCAAATGCTGGATTTTTTTCTCAGACACCGCAAAGAGGTGATCATAAAGCGGACAAGGTACGATCTCGCGCGGGCGGAAGAAAGGGCCCATATCCTTGAGGGGCTGAAGATCGCGATCAATAATCTTGATGAGGTCATCAGGCTTATAAAGAGATCCAAGGATCCGGAAACGGCGAAGACCGGGCTGATGAAAAAATTCAAACTCTCCGAGAAGCAGGCGCTGGCTATCCTCGCGATGAGGCTTCAGCAGCTCACCGGCCTCGAGACCGAAAAGATAAAGAAAGAATACCTGGAGCTTCTCAAGGTCATAGAGACCCTGAAAGGCATACTGGCGAGCGAAAAAAGGGTCTTGGAGATAATAAAGAAAGAATCCCTGGAAATAAAGGAAAAATTCGGGGACGAACGCAGGACAGAGTTAACAGGAGTTGCGGAAGATATCGATGTCGAGGACCTGATCGCGGAAGAGGATATGGTTATTACGCTGAGCCATACCGGCTACATAAAAAGGTTCCCGGTAAGCGCCTACAAGAAGCAGAGAAGAGGGGGTAAGGGCGTCACCGGGGCGGAGACCAGGGAAGAGGATTTCATTGAACACCTTTTCGTCGCGTCGACCCACGAGTACATGCTGATCTTTACAAGCGAGGGGAAGGTCCACTGGCTCAAGGTGCATGAGATCCCGCAAGCGGGCAGGAGGACCAAGGGGCGGCCTATAGTCAACCTTCTGGGCGTATCAGGCGGCGAAAAAATAACCTCTGTAGTCCCTGTCCGTGAGTTCAGGGAAGGCAGGTTCGTCGTGATGGCGACAGAACAGGGGAAGATAAAAAAGACCCCGCTGCAGGCGTTCAGCAATCCCCGCAAAGGGGGCATAATCGCCGTTACGCTGGGTAAGGGGGATAAGCTCATCGGATCGGTCCTTTCCGACGGCAATGACCAGATCTGTATGGCTACCACGGACGGGAAGGCTATCCGTTTCGACGAAAAAGATATCCGGCCGATGGGAAGAAGCGCGCGGGGAGTCAAGGGGATCTCCTTGAGGAAGAAGGACAGGGCCGTCGGGATGGTCAAGGTGGATCCCCGCGGGAACCTTTTGACGGTAACCGAGAAAGGTTTCGGGAAACGGACGGATTTCGAGGCGTATCGTCTGCAGTCCAGGGGCGGCAGCGGCATAATCAACCTGAAAGTCGTTTCGAAGAACGGTCCGGTCGTGGGGATCAAGAGCGTGCGCGATGAGAACGAGATCATGCTGATCTCGAAGCAGGGGATGGTCGTCAGAGTGGCTGTCAACGGGATAAGCAAGGTCGGGAGGGCCGCGCAGGGCGTGAAAGTGATCGGCCTGAAAAAATCGGATACTTTAACCTCGGTTGCCAACGTTGTCGCGAAAGAGGAAGAGGAATCGGCAGCGACGGAATCCGCGGAGAAGGCAGAGTAAAGGCGTATAGAGAAAAAGGTTGAAAACCTAAAAAGGATTTTGTAAAATAAGCCCCACGTTATCCGAAAGAGATTTCAGGCGATTAAGCGTCCCCATCGTCTAGTCAGGTCTAGGACAACAGATTTTCGATCTGTCGACAGGGGTTCGAATCCCCTTGGGGACGCCATTTTTTTAAGGGACTATTTGGGAACACATTAACCAAAGCCGTAGGAGCCGCCTCCATGCGGCGAATCCATGGTAATAATTTTGTTCGCGGCCTGGAGGCCGCTCCTACGGGATGGGTGAAAAGTTAGCCGGCCGAAGGCCGGCTAACTTGTCGTAACGGAATTTCAATAAAAAGGGGGATTTTAAGGGGGCAAAGCCCCCTTGCCATAAATTAAGCGCACCATGTAGCTCCAAAGTTGCGCGAAGCGCTTAATTTATGACCCTATTGGTGAGCTGTAACCTTTAACTAATTCCGCGCAAGTGTGGTATAACATGGATATAGAACAACTTTGGGAAAAAGCGAGGGAAAAGACAGAAGTGATAAGGGGGCGTGTCAACGCTTTGCCTACTTTCGCACACGCCAGGGTCCCGTACATTTTTCTGGCCGAATCCGTCGTGAACGAGGGGCATACGGTCATAAGAAAAGGGAAGATCATCATCGAGAGGCCCTTGATACTCCTTCCCGAGGACCTGCCGCAGTTCGAGGGTTTCGATTTTGAGGAAGAACTTGATATAGACCAGGGAGCCGTCCAGATGTTTTTTCTGATGAGAGGCATAAGGTTCCCGTCACTCAAGTATAATAATACGGTAGAAAAACTGGACCTGGAAGAGTCATCGCTGGCCAAGAGTGTGGAAAAGCACAAGAAACAACTGGAGCGGGAAGAGAACGTCAGCACCGCGCTCATTCTCGGCCCCGAAGATTGCTGGCAGTTTTCCATCCTTCTTTACATGGCGTCTCTGGTGGGGCGCTGCGCCAGGAACGATATCATCAATCTGATGGACAGGTTCCGCGAAGACACGGGATGAACGTCCGGGAAAAGCAGGAGAGACATGTGCGGTATTATTGGATATACGGGGAAAAAGGATGTCGCAAAAATCCTGCTCAGGGCCCTGTCGCGACTTGAGTATCGCGGGTACGACTCCGCGGGAGCCGCGGTCCTGAAAGGCGGAGAACTCCATGTAAGAAAAAAGCAGGGAAAACTGTCAGTTCTTGTTGACGAGCTGGAAAGGGTCCCCCTTAAAGGCAATACAGGAATAGGTCATACCCGCTGGGCTACCCACGGTGTCCCCAACGATGTAAACGCCCACCCACACGTTGACGATAAAGTCCATATCGCTGTAGTCCACAACGGGATAATAGAGAATTATCAGGAATTGAAGAAACGTCTTCGGGGAGCCGGATACGTTTTTGCTTCAGACACCGACAGCGAAGTCATCGCGCATCTTATAGCTGAGATGTATAAGGGGGACCTCTGCGAGGCGGTCAGGGCCGCGATAAAACGTCTTAAAGGTTCTTTCGCGATCGCTGTCATCCACAAAGGCGAGCCGGGGAGGATCGTGGGAGCCCGGAGAGACAGCCCGCTGATCGTCGGCCTGGGGAAAGGGGAGAATTTTCTCGCCAGCGATATTCCCGCGGTGCTCGAGTACACGAAAAATGTGATATACCTGCAGAATAACGAGGTGGTGGATCTTTACGAGGACACCTGTGTCATATACGATGCCAGGGAGAGGAAGGTCCGGAGGAAACCGACCGCTATAAAGTGGGACATCTCGCAGGCGGAGAAGGGTGGGTATAAACATTTTATGCTGAAGGAGATCTTTGAGCAGCCGGAGGTACTGCGCAACATATTCAAGGAAAGAATAAAGGGGAACAGGGTCGAGTTCCATGAGCTTACTATCAGCAAGGCGCAGCTCGGGAAGATAAAGAAG
This sequence comes from Candidatus Omnitrophota bacterium, assembly GCA_034723315.1. Classification (GTDB taxonomy): domain Bacteria; phylum Omnitrophota; class Gorgyraeia; order Tantalellales; family Tantalellaceae; genus JAYEOV01. The sequence goes on from JAYEOV010000002.1 coordinate 14,173, forward strand.
ATCGCTATTGTCGCCTGCGGGACCGCGTACCACGCGGGGATGACGGGTAAATATATTATCGAGAAATACGCGAGGATACCCGTGTGGGTGGACAATTCAAGCGAGTTTCGTTACAGGGATCCGCTTGTTGACAGGGATACTCTGGTTATTGTCATATCTCAGTCCGGGGAGACAGCGGACACTTTGGCGGCGCTGAGGGAGGCGAGAAAAAGGGGCTCGAAGATATTGGCTGTCTGCAACGTTCTCGGCAGCTCCATCGCCAGGGAATCCGACGGCGTGATCTACACGCACGCGGGGCCCGAGATAGCCGTGGCCTCGACAAAGGCATATACCGCGCAGCTCGCCATACTGTATCTTCTTACTTTTTATCTGGCGACGGTCAGGAAGCAGGCGCTGGCGGGCGACAGAAGCTTTCTCAGGGACCTGAAAAAGCTCCCTTCCTGCGCGGATAAATTGCTGGAAAAATATCATTCAAGAAAGAACCGGCTGGTCAAATATGCCGCGGAATTCCACAAGTACTATCTCGCGCGGCACAACAAGAGCTGCTTTCTTTACCTGGCCAGGAACATAAATTATCCGAACGCGCTTGAGGGAGCGCTGAAGCTCAAAGAGATCTCGTATATCAGCGCGGAAGGCTATCCCGCAGGAGAGATGAAACATGGGCCGATCGCGCTTATAGACGAGAACCCGTGGGTTGTCTGCATAGCCGTGCGGTCAGATACCCATGAAAAGATGCTGTCAAACGTCCAGGAGATCAAGGCCAGAGGCGGCATCGTTATAGGTATCGTTTCGGAAGGCGATAAAGCGCTGAGAGGCGACAAGACGAATTACATAATAGAAGTGCCGAAAGTTGAAGAAATATTTTCGCCGCTTCTGGTTGTCATGCCACTTCAGCTTCTGGCCTATTACGTGGCCGAGGATTTCGGTTATGATATAGATCAGCCGCGGAATCTCGCGAAATCGGTGACTGTCGAATAAGGTCCCGTTAGAGAAGCCCGTTCCGGGCTTCTCTAACGGGGTAAGCCCCCGGGGACGGGGAGGTATGCTTGAGCCGCCTGATGACCTCCGGGAGATACTGCCCGCTCTTGAAATGATACGGGCGCGTAGCTCAGCTGGTTTAGAGCGCTACCCTTACAAGGTAGATGTCACAGGTTCGAATCCTGTCGCGCCCACCAATAAGAAAACAGGGACACATGTGTCCCTGTTTTCTTATTGTAACGGAATTTCAATAACGAAAGCCGTAGGAGCCGCCTCTGGCGGCGAACCCATGGTAATAATTTTGTTCGCGGCCTGGAGGCCGCTCCTACGAGATAGGTGAAAAATTCCGGCCGAAGGCCGGCTAAGTTCCATGAAGAAAAAACAAATTGATCTTGATAAGCTGAGCGATGAGGATCTACTTTCCATGCGCATGTGCGATCTGGGGCTTAAAATAGAAGGCACCTGGCTTGAGGGGTGCATCGCGCAGCTTTACGGGGAGCTTTCCAAAAAAGGGATAAACTACCACCCCCCGTGTTACCTCGCGGACGAATGGCTGTGTCCTGACGGGGAACCCGTTATCGGCGTCGCTTTCTTCCTCGCGCACTCCCGCCTGAGAAAATTAGAATACAAGATGATGCTTGAGGTTGAGGGCGGTGACAGGTCTTACTGCATGAAACTTCTGCGTCACGAAATGGGACACGCTATCAACTACGCCTACCTGTTACACAGAAAAAAGAAGTGGCGGGACATTTTCGGCCCGTTTTCCGCCGAGTACGGGGAAAGTTACAAGTACAGGCCCTACAGCAAGAGTTTCGTCAGGCATCTTGAGGAATGGTACGCCCAGTATCACCCGGACGAGGATTTCGCGGAGACGTTCGCGGTCTGGCTTGATCCTGATTCGAACTGGAAGGAAAAATACCGGGGATGGAAGGCCCTTAAAAAACTGGAATATGTCGACAAAATGATGGAAATTCTGGAGGGGAAGCCTCCGAAAAAAACCAAAGGCGATAAATACTGGGAAGTTTCAAAATTGAAATCCACGCTGAAGACGTATTATAGGCGGAAAAGGAAGTTATACGCCGAGAACTACGCGGATTTTCATGATTTCCAGCTCAAGAAGATCTTTTCTTCCGACAGCGGTCATAGTTCACAGAAGAAGGCCTATGAGCTTATAAGGCAGTACCGCGGGGAGATCCTGAATTATGTGTCGCTTTGGACCGGAGAAAAGAAGTTCATCATAAACGGGCTTCTGAAGGATCTGGTCGGAAGGAGCAGGGAACTGGGATTGGAGGCAGGGCAGGACGAGAGGGCCGCCGTCCTTAATCTGGCGGTTTACGTGACGGCGCAGATAATGAATTATCTTTATGCCGGGGGATACAAGGGGAAAAAATGAAAAAAATGAAAGTACTCGTCCTTTTCGACAGCGCGGGTACGCCGCCCGCTGACCAGGATTTTACCGAAGAGTTCGAGAGAGAGGACTGGTTCACGGAAGCGGCTGTCGTTGAGAACCTTCAGGCGATGGGGCATGATGTCAGGACACTGGGGATATACGACAATATTGATATTCTTCTTAAGGAAGTAGCGGAGAGCAGGCCCGATGTGGTGTTCAACCTGACCGAGATCTTTCTGGGGAAAGCCTATTTTGATAAGAACATACCTTCTCTGCTGGAGCTTTTGAGGATCCCTTATACCGGGTGCGGGTCCGAAGGACTGATGATCTGCAATAACAAGGCGCTCACGAAAAAAATACTGACGTATCACAGGATAAAGGTCCCCGGATTCCATATTTTTCACCGGGGCAAACGCGTGTGGCATCCTAAAAAGCTGAAGTTCCCGCTCATGGTCAAACCTCTGCAGGAAGAAGCGTCAACGGGTATCGCGCAGGCGTCGTTCGTTGAGAACGAGAACGACCTGAAGGACAGGGTCCGCTTTGTCCATGAGAAGTTCAACATGCCTGCCATTGTCGAGGAATACATCGAGGGGAGAGAACTTTACGTCGGGGTGCTCGGCAGTAAAAGGCTCCGGACCTTTCCCGTCCGGGAGATGAAATTTACGCAGGTCCCCGACGATGAACCGAAACTGGCCACTTACAAAGCCAAATGGGACAGAAAATACAGGGGGAAATGGGGTATAAAGAACGAGTTCGCGGGCCGTCTCCCTGACGGTGTCCCCGACAAGATAGAGCATATCTGCAAGAGGGCGTACAAAGCGCTGATGATCGACAGCTACGCCAGGTTCGATCTTCGCCTTACGTCGAAAGGAGAGGTTTTCATTATCGAGGCCAACGCGAATCCTGAGTTGGCCCAGGGAGATGAATTCGCGGAATCCGCGGAGAAGGCGGGACTGAGTTACGATAAGCTTCTTCAGAAGATACTTAAACTGGGCCTGGAGGAATAAGCTCTTTAGAACAAAGGGAAAACGTTCTGCGGGATAGAGAGAGTTGCGAAATGGTATATTTCTGACACTCTGCCATCCTGAGCGAGGGCGAAGCCCGAGTCGAAGGATCTATAGTTCTTGTAACGGAATTTCAATAAAATGGGGAATATAGTAGGAATTCCTTTTTGAGAACACATTAACCAAAGCTGTAGGAGCCGCCTCCAGGCGGCGAACCCATGGTAATAATTTTGTTCGCGGTTTGGAGACCGCTCCTGCGGGATAGGAGAAAAGTTCCGGCCGAAGGCCGGCTAAGTTCTCGTAACGGAATTTCAATAACCAAAACCGTAGGAGCCGCCTCCAGGCGGCGAATCCATGGTGATTATTTTGTTCGCGGCCCGGAGGCCGCTCCTACGGGACAGGAGAAAAGTTCCCGCCAAAGGCGGGCTAAGTTTCTCGTCTCCCCCCTTTGAAAAAGGGGGCCAGGGGGATTTTTAAATTTCTCGTAACGGAGAAGAACGATTACAAATTTAGAATCCCCCTTCCCCCCCTTTTTCAAAGGGGGGAAAGTTAAGGATTTTTAACCTGGTTAAATTTAACCAGGTTAAAGGAGCCGCCTTAGGCGGCGAATCCATGGTGATTATTTTGTTCGCGGCCTGGAGGCCGCTCCTACGGGACAGGAGAAAAATTCCCGCCGAAGGCGGGCTAAGTTCACATTTAATAAGGGTTTTAGATTCCTCGACTCGCCTTCGGCTCGCTCGGAATGACACGAGAGGATCATTTCGCAACTCTTTGCGGGGTAGAAAACAGGTTGACTGAGAGAACGGTTCTGTGCTATAAATATGAGCAGTCGGGGAGTTTTTATGCCCCCGACCCATCAAATATACGCACGATTTCCGGGGCGGTAGTTCAGTTGGCTAGAACGTCGGACTGTCGATCCGAAGGTCGCGGGTTCAAGCCCCGTCCGCCCCGCCATTTCATAGAAAAATCCGCTCTTGAAAAAGGCCGGATTTTTCTATGAACAGAAGTGAAGCCGGGGCTTGAAGGGAGCCGGCGAGTCTTTAATAGAGGGAACTGCGAGCTGGCGAGCAGAGAACAACCAACGAGGTGGCGGGTGGCCGACCGGAGGGCGAAAACAGTTTCTGGCACGAGCGATAGCGAGGGGCAGTAAGATAATACAAGCCCGAAGGCGCCAAGCCCCGTCCGCCCCGCCAAAATTAAAAACCCCTCTCCGTGGTTTTACGAAGAGGGGGTTTTTAATTTTGACCCCGAGCAAAACTTTTGCCTCAGCAAAAGCAAAAGAGGGGTTTTAAATGGTTAAAACGATTTCAAATAAATGGTGCAAACCGGGCTGAAGATATTTCCAGAAAGCCCTGCGGCGGTCCTAAAAAAATAAATAAAACTATGGAACAGACTTTCGCAGAGTCCTCAGGCTGTATCCGGGAAGATTTTTTCTTCTCGTAACAGCCAAGATGAGTTATAATTATTAGAAGCCATTTCATAACCCCGTTCTACTACGGCTGGCTGCAAAAGCCATTAGCTGCGTTTTCGCGGCAAAAAGTCCTCAACGTAGCACACTGGCTACGTTTCCGGGCTTTTTGCCCCTCAGGCCTTGCTAAAGGCTTTTTCGCTCAGCCTCGTTACGAACCGGGTTATGAAATGGCTTCTAGAAACCGATAAAGGACTTTCCGGCGCGGGTGCGGAAAGGTATTTTGGCGGCGTACGTAAAAGGACGGCAGGAAGGATCAAAAGGTGGAAAAGATGAAAAAAAAGATGGAGAGAATAGCGAAAACGAAGATCATCGCGACACTTGGGCCCGCCAGTACCAGCTATACGGTCATACGTAAGATGATCAGGTCCGGGCTGGATGTGGCCCGGATGAATTTTTCGCATGGCTCCCATAAAGAACACCTGCAGCGCATAAAAACGGTAAGGAAGATCAATGAAAAATACAGGCGGCACGTGCGCCTGTTGCAGGACCTCGAAGGGTTCCGCATCCGCGTGGGCAGGTTCAAGGGCAAAAAACAGAAAGTGCTGCAAAAAAATTCAACCATCTGGCTGACGACGGAACCGGACACGGGCGACCCGGGTATCATCCCGTTCGATTACGAAGGCGACTTGAAGAAGATCGGGTCGGGCCAGGTCATTTTTATTGACGACGGGAATATAATCCTTGAGGCAAAAGGTTCGACGAAAAAAAGAATAAAGGCAAAAGTGGTTGAAGGCGGTGACTTGAAGGAGAGGAAAGGCATCAATATGCCGGGAGTCCGCATCCCTTTCGCGGGGGTTACGCCGAAGGACAAAAAAGACATGGAATTCGGGATAAAGCACAAAATGGATTATATCGCTCAATCATTTGTGCGCACCGCGAAAGACATCAAGACCATAAAAAGACACGTGAAACCCCACCTGCCGGAATGCCGGGTAATAGCCAAGATAGAGAGCCGGGAAGCAATAAGGAACATAGACCAGATCATTGATGCCTCTGACGGCATAATGGTGGCGAGGGGCGACATGGGAACGGCGGTCCCGATCTATGAGATAGGGCTCATACAGAAAATGATCATAGAAAAATGCAACAGAAAAAAGAAATTCGTCATTACAGCGACACAGATGCTCGAGCACATGACGGAACACAGCCGGCCTGTCAGGGCGGAAGTCACGGATGTCACGAACGCGATACTTGACGGGACAGATTTTGTGATGCTCTCGGAAGAGTCGGCATCCGGCAAATACCCTGTTGAGTCGGTCAAGATGATGGACCTGATCATCAAGTTCACGGAGACTTACAGCAGAAGGAAAAAGCAGGGGTCTCCGCGAAATAGATAGGCGCGGCCGCGTAATGGCTGATCGTTCAAGAGGGTAATATTGTCAGTTCCGCATAATATTGCGCGGAGAATTAGGTACTGCCAAAAGTAACATGAAAGAAAAATGAAAGAAATGGCAAGTATTTCCCCCTCATGAAACAAGGGGCAAGTATTTCCCCACTCATGAAAGAAACGGCAAGTATTTCCCCCCTTTGAAAAAGGGGGTTAGGGGGATTTATTTAGGATGTTAAAATACAACGTGAATTTAAAACACAAAGCTCGTCGATTACGCGGGGGAATGACAGATAGTGAGCGAGCGTTATGGAATAGGTTACGGGGAAAACAAATTTTAAACGAGATATATACTTGAAGAACGAGGGATTATATGTATTGCGTTTTAACAATCTACAAGTTTCGCAAGAGCTGGATTCTGTTATGGAAGTGATTTATCAAGCGGTAAAAGAAAGATTATGAACTAAATCCCCCTAACCCCCTTTTTCAAAGGGGGGAGGGAAATATTTTCAAGAAAAACCTTTGTAATTAAAGAAGATACAAAAAAATTAAGTTTAAACTTTTGACAATACGGAGAATTAAAACAGGAGGAAAAAATGCCGTACGACGCAAGTCTTGATGAAAAACTGTTTTCAAAATCATGGGAAACCGATGCGGACAGGCTGACCGTGAGCGTTTATTCCTACAACAACGGGACAAATAAACTGCAGATGAACAGGGAAAACAGGAACGCCCAGGGGGAGTTCAGGTTCGCGAAACTTGGAAGAATGACAAAAGAGGAAACGGAAGCCGTGCTTCCGCTGATGCAGGAGGCTCTGGGGCACATGGATTGACCCGGCGTAAGATTTTTCCAGCCGTCCCGCAGGCGCGACAGTGTAACATATTGTGGACACTTTCGATGGTGTCATTATGAGTGATTTTTCTGAGTGCTTTTTTTCTTGACAAAGAGCGGGATAGCGTTACAATAAAATTCAGCAAATAATGCTGATAAACATATGATCTGTCATAGCAACTCCTTGTTAAGGGTTGCTTTTTTATTGGGCGGCGAAAAAAGTCGATAGCCTGAAAAAAAAGGGGAACGGCAAAGGAAAAGGTGGATCCTGGCATGATTTTTCATGTAGCCCTCTACCGTATGTTGGAATTTCTTGATGGAGAGAAAGGCTGGCGCATAGTCCCGTATCGGTTCGCTGCAAGGATCAAATGGCGTTGTCTGAAAAAGATCTGATAGCGAACAGGATATAGAGTGTAGTTCGAAAAGGGGTCAGGCCTCGCCATAGCACAAAATAGATTACGATTTTGTGCTATGGCG
>JAYEOV010000003.1:0-6248 GCA_034723315.1 Candidatus Omnitrophota bacterium
TGTAGGAGCCGCCTCCAGGCGGCGAACCCATGGTGATAATTTTGTTCGCGGCCTGGAGGCCGCTCCTACGAGATAGGTGAAAAGTTCGCCCGAAGGGCGCTAAGTTCTCGTAACGGAATTTCAATAAAAAGGGGGATTTTAAGGGGGCAAAGCCCCCTTGCCATAAATTAAGCGCACCATGCAGCTCCAAAGTTGCGCGAAGCGCTTAATTTATAGAAAGGAGCGATCATCAAATATTTAAACAGGTCTTTACAGTCGCGGTACCTCTTGATCCTTATCCTTTCAATGATCATCCCGACGGTTTTCGTCGGCGGTTGTCTCTACTATCTCATCATGGCGGTCATGGCCGAACAGATCGCGCTTCCGGATGTCATTGCCAGGGATCTTATGCCCGTTATTCAGAGGATAAATTTCATACTGGCCGTGGGGCTGCCGGCCGTATTTATCGTCCTTTTTACCTGGGCTGTTATCCTGTCATTCAGGTTTGTCGGCCCCCTGGAACGGCTGGAAGAGGATCTCAAGAGGATAGACGAAGGCGACTATACCGTGAGGCTGCAGATCAACAGGGATCATGATCTGGGGCCGATAGCCGACGTGATCAACGATCTGGTCGATCAGCTTGATAAGGGCGAGAGAAAGGGCTAAATGGGCATACACAGTACGGCCATGGTATCGAAGTCCGCCGAGGTGGATCCCTCGGCAGAGATCGGCCCCGGTGTGATCATCGAGGAGAACGTCCGTATCCACCCCGGCGTGAAGATCATGAGCAACTCTTATCTTTGTTCCGGGACCGAGATAGGAGAGGGGACGGTCATCCATATGGGGGCGGTGATCGGGAACGAAGCGCAGGATTATGACTATAAAGGGGCGGAGTCTTTTACCAGGATCGGTAAGAACAATATCATCCGGGAATACGTGACCGTGCATCGCGGCACGAAAGAAGGGACTTCCACCGTTATCGGTGACAATAATTTTCTGATGGTCCAGTCACATGTCGGACATAATTGCGTCATAGAAGAGGACGTCGTTATCGCGAACGGAGCTTTGCTGGCGGGTTATGTGCAGGTCGAAAAAGGGGCGTTCATATCCGGTAACGTCGTGTTTCACCAGTTCTGCCGCGTAGGCCGTTATGCGATGATAGGCGGGTTCACGGGAGTGAATAAGGATGTTCCCCCGTATATGCTTGTCAGGGGACCCTCGACTATCCGGGGCATCAATCTTGTCGGCCTCAAGCGCGCGGGATTCAGCAGGGATGTGATACGCGAAATAAAGGAAGCTTATAAGCTGCTTTTTCTTTCAGGACTTTCAGTGGAGGAAGCGCTTGTGGAAATAAAAGATTCCTTTAGATCCGAGGAGATCCGCTACCTGGTCTCGTTTATCGAAGCTTCCGAAAGAGGTGTCTGCAAAGCCAGGTTCAGCAAAGAGAGGTATTTTCAATAAAAGAAAAGAAAGGAATTGAAATGGCGAAAAAAACTGCTAAAAAAACTGATCTTAACAAAGTTGTTGAGAAATACGGGCCGGTGATGAAAAAGTTCGGTGATGAGATCGGCGAAGTGGCCAAGAAGGGGGAGGAAGGCGTGGTCAAGATGTCCAAGCTCCTCAAAATACAGTTTGACATTCTCGGGCTGGCCTTGCAGAAAGAGAAACTTTACTATGAAATTGGCAAGGACGTGGCCGCCAGACTGCTTAAAAGCGATCTTGAGATCCCCGGGCTTGATAAATACAAGAAACAACTGACCAGGATGGAAGCCGAAGGTGAGAAGAGGAAAAAGACGCTTTCAAGGGTCAGCAGGACCAGAAAAGCGAAAAAAAGCGGTAAGAAAAAATAGATCTCATGGTGAAGACGGTAATTTCATGTTACGCGGATAAAGACTCGCGAAGGAGGAAAAATGTTAAAGAAGGTATTTGTGATCTTGGTTTTGGTTATTGTGGTGCCGGGTTTACAGGTGTCATTTGCGGCTGAGAGTAGCGGAGGAGGCTTTGCCATTCGGGGGCCGAAATCATTAGGGCATTTAGTTGACCGTAAGGACGTTAGAGAATACAAGATTAAAAGACTGGTCGCGCAGTTATATGACAGGCCAAGAATGATGAATGCGCAGAGGGAACTTGCGACTTACGGAACGGAAGTCACGGTATATGTTCTGCCTCTGCTTAAGGATAAGAACAACGAGTCCGTGCGGGTCGCGGCGCTGAGGATCATAGCGCAAGTAGACGATCCTTCGGCGGAAGACGCTGTCGTCAAGACGCTGAGGGACAAGAACCACAGGGTCAGGCGTGAAGCCGCCAGGACGCTGAGCGTCATCGGGCAAAAGCAGTCTTCGGTGGAGCCTCTTAAAAGGCTTTTAAAGGATTATCATCCTAATATCAGGTTTAACGCCGTAAGGGCTCTTGCGAAGCTGGCCCCGAAGGAGGAAACGGATCTTTTTATAGCTGTCCTGGGCGATCCGGATCCGAGGATACGCAGATACGCCGTTATAGCGCTCGGGAAGCTCAAAGTCGTGAAAGCCATTCCGTATCTTTCGCAGCTCGTGAGCGATCCCGATATGGACGTTCGGATGGGGCTTGTCAGGACGTTTGCTGAAATAAATACGCAGGAATGTCTTCAGCCGATCGCGTGGCTTATGGGGGATCCGGAAGTTTCTGTCAGGCTCCTTGCCGTTGAAAAGATCGGGGATTTAAAGGCGAACGGGGTTGATGAAGCCCTGGTGGAGGCATCGGACAGCACCGATCCGAGAGTAGTCAGCCGCGCGATCATCGCGCTCGGGAAAAGGAACAGCAGCCAGGCGCTGGGGATCGCCAAAGAGCGTCTCGATGATGAGCATATGCTGGTCAAGCTCGCTGCCATAGAAGTCGTGGGAAAGACGGGCACCGGCAGCGACAAGTCGCTTCTGAAGCCACTTCTCCAGGCGGAATCGAGCCGCGTCAGGAAGGAGGCGAGAAAAGCTCTCGCAGAGGCGGGCTCCGGGGCATGAGTTCGGGATACGATCTGACGAGATCAAAGAAGTATTCCGCGATAAAAACGTGGATCTTTGTGGCGAACATTGTCCTTACGGTCCTCGCTCTTGCCTTTTTCTGGGTTTTTCTGTCAAGGCCCGTCGCGGGAATAGCCTTTTCGCTGCGGGCCAATTTTTACGCTGCCTGCGCTTTCTTCAGCGTAATATTCCTGCTTTTTATGTATCTCGCTCTTTTCCCGCTTCACCTGGCCGATTCCTTCTATGTCGAACGCCGTTTCGGGTTGTCCAGGCAGAGTTTCGGGGCATGGCTGACCGATGAGGCAAAATCCGTGGTCCTGTCCTTCACGCTTTCCATTGTCTGTATTCAGGGTTTTTACCTGTTATTGAGAAATTTCCCGTCATACTGGTGGGTAATTTCAGCATCCGTATGGATCTTTTTTACCATCATACTGGCGCGTTTCCTGCCGGTGCTTCTTATCCCCTTGTTCTTCAAATATCTTCCTATAGAAGAGGAAGGGCTCAAGGAAAGGATCGTGCGGCTTGGAGAAAGATCCGGGATACCCATAATGGATGTCTGCAGAATAGATTTCAGCCGCAAAACGGCCAAGGCGAACGCCGCCCTGGTCGGTCTGGGAGGAACACGAAAGGTCATTCTGGCGGACACGCTTACGGATGAGTTCACCGGCGAGGAAGTCGAGGCAGTTGTTGCCCACGAGTTCGGCCATGTCAAATACCGGCACATTTGGAAACTCATTGCGTTTTCGGGGGCAGCGACCTATACCGGTTTTTTCGTTCTTTTTCTTCTGGCCGGAAAGATCGTTGTCCTGGCCGGCGCCCGCGGCCTTTCCGACCTGTATCTCCTTCCACTTCTGGCAATCTTGATGGCCGTCTCAGGCATAATACTGCTTCCCCTTCAGAACTTCTTTTCCCGGATACTTGAGAGGCAGGCTGACAGGTTCGCGCTTGAAATTACGAACAAGGCCGGGACGTTTATTTCCGTGATGAGGAAACTGGCTTTGATGAACCTGGCGGATGTGGATCCGCCGCTTTTGAAAAAGGTCTTTTTATACGACCATCCTCCGGTAAACGAGCGGATACGCATGGCGAAAGAATTTAGATCCCAGGGCGAGTAGTTAAAGCCCATAGTCGACTGTCGACGGTGGACCATGGACTATATGGAGGATAATGTCTATGGACAAGAAACGCAAAATAAAAAAGATCTATGCCCTGCTTGAAGAACGTTTCGGTGATCTGGAATGGTGGCCCGCCGAGACCGATTTTGAGGTAGTCGTTGGAGCGGTACTTACGCAGAACACCGCGTGGTCCAATGTGGAAAAAGCGATAAAGCGGCTTAAAAAGAAAGGTCTCATGCGTCCTGACAAGATCGCGAAGATCAGAATATCAGATCTAGCGCCTGTCATACGGCCCACGGGTTATTACCGTGTAAAGTCCGGGAGGCTGCAGGAGATCAGCCGTTTCATAATGGCGGAGTGCGGCGGCAGGTTGAGCGAATTGAAGAAAAAAGGGACGGAAGATCTGAGAGGTAAACTGCTTGCGGTAAAAGGGGTAGGGCCTGAAACGGCGGACTCGATACTCTTGTACGCCCTGGGAAAGCCGGTATTTGTTGTAGACGCGTATACGAAGCGTATTTTTTTTCGCCACGGACTGGTCCCTGAAAACGCCCCGTATGATGAAGTCCAGCTTTTCGCATGTGAAGGCTTTCCCGCGGACGTAGAGGCGCTTAATCAGTTTCATGCTCTTCTGGTCGAAACCGGCAAGAGGTACTGTAAGAAAAAGGATCCGCTTTGTAAAGAGTGCCCCCTTCGGGGTGTTTAAGTAGGCGGCGAGCGGGTTGGATGTCGGGGGATCTGGGGATCAGGAGATTGGGAAATTGGGAGAACGGAGCTATCAATAAAAAATGAAAGGGGGGGGACATGATATTCGGCTTATTTGGCAAGAAGAAGGGAGAAGAGGAGAAAGGCGTTCTCATCGGCGAAGTGGTGCATTATTTCCAGCATGTAAAAGCGGCTATCGTGAAGATCAGGAAGGATAAGTTGTCTATCGGGGACAGCATAAGGATAAAGGGGCACACCACAGACTTCAGGGAGAAGATCGTTTCTATGCAAATAGACCATGAGCCGGTCGAAAGCGTTTCCAAGGGAGGGGAAGTGGCCATTAAGGTAAAGAAGAAGGTCAGGAGAAGAGACAAGGTATATTTTTTAAAATAGGGCCGGTTTATCGTTATGAAAGAGATGGAAGAAATACGAAAGGTCGCCGAGAAAGCTGCCAGGGAGGCGGGGACGTATATACTCAGCCATATCGGGAAGCGGAAGGAGATAACCCATAAGGATGGCATAAACAACCTGGTCACAGACGTTGACTTGACGTCCGAAAGGATGATCATCGAGAGAATAAAAAAGGAATTTCCCTCGCATTCGATCCTGGCGGAGGAGAGCGGAGAGGACAAGAAAGACGATGCTTTCAGATGGGTGATAGACCCGCTTGACGGGACCACGAATTATTCGCACGGATTCCCTTTTTTCTGCGTTTCTATAGCGGTAATGACAGCCGGGTCGATAAGAACGGGTGTGGTTTATGCCCCGTCACAAGATGAGTTTTTTACTGCCGAAGAGGGGAAAGGCGCTTTTTTGAACGGAGACAGAATAAAAGTTTCGGATAGAGGATCCGTAAAAGATTCTCTTATCGCGACCGGGTTCGCCTACGGCGTTCAGGGTAAGATAGCCAACTTAAGAAGTTTTGAAATAATGCTGAAAAACGCGCAGGCGGTAAGACGGGCCGGTTCGGCCGCAATGGACCTGTGTTATGTGGCGTGCGGCAGGTTTGACGGTTTTTGGGAGATAGGGCTTAGTCCGTGGGACACGGCGGCGGGTCAGCTTATTGTCAAAGAGGCGGGAGGAAGAGTTACTACCCTATGCGGAGAGCCGTTCGATATTTTCAGGAAAAGGATCCTTGCGACAAACGGAGAGATCCACAAAGAAATGATCAAGCTGCTTGAGGTAGAATAGTCCTTCATTATGTCAAATTTTCGAATAAATAGTTTTTGAAGTTCTGGGGACACGCCTGTTGTAGACGACACGTGGGGGCGCCCAGGCATGTCCCCAGAATATATTTTTACACTTTGCTCCACAAGCCGTGGTTTCATTTGATTGTAACGCCAATGTGATAATGTCCTTTTTTACCAAAGTTAAAATGTCCGGTTTTAAAACTGTTATAATTGCTACTCTGAAAGGAGGGCAATATGACAGGAAAGGACATTATCACAATGAAGCAGAA
>JAYEOV010000004.1:0-21257 GCA_034723315.1 Candidatus Omnitrophota bacterium
CCAGGTATAAAAATTACGTAATACAAAAAGATCAATACCTCATTAACTGCGCTACTTATATCGAACTGAATCCTGTGAGAGCAAAAATATGCCAACGTCCTGAAGATTACCCTTGGAGCAGTTATAGGAGAAGAATCCTGGGCAAGCCGGATGAAATATTAGACGATTGTGTGGTCTGAGGATGACATTAACTTTGGGTACAGGTGTAAGATTGGGTTTAGGTACGACTGTACGTTTGAAATGATAAACGGTACTGTTTTATGCTCGGACAGCTTAAACGAAACAGTAGTGTCAGGCCTCGCCACAGCACATTTTTGTAACCTTTTTGTCGAATGGCGAGGCCTGACACCAGTTAGCACAAGCGCTTATTTTTCCAACCCTTCCCAGATAGCTTCTATACGCTTCTTGAGGTCGTCTGTAGAAAAGGGCCATACCGTTCGCCCGTAAAGTGCCTGAGAGATCTCTTTGTAAGTAAGCTTATTTAACCTGAAAGATGGTATTTTATTGTCGATCTCAAGACAATATCTCATGAGCAGCAGTTCCTTATACACCATGTGGGGCAACAGAAAATGCTGTGCCACGGTCTGGCGCGCGTTCTTGGATAAGGTCGTTCTAAGGGTTTTGTCCTCTAATATCGACTTAACCGCTCTGGCCGTTTGCTCAACATCATGAGGTTCTACAAGAAAGCCGTTGTGCCCGTTAACAACCTGTTTGGTTATACCCCCCACCGTACTTCCTACTACCGGGGTTCCCTGCCACATTGCCTCTGAAACTACAAGCCCGAATCCTTCCCTGACCGATACATGGACAAAACAATTTGCTATGTTCATCAAAGACCCTATCACCTCATCATTATTCTCCACATTTAAAAGCAGGTGTATATCTTTATCGTCACCGGCAAAATCCTTGATCCGGTCATACATCTCCATACCCTCGGGATCATCAGTAGCGGAATTCCCCACCATAATAAGGACAGGGTTTATTTTTTTATCCAGATTTTCTTTTACCAACTTGAAAGCTTCTATTATTGACTTCTGATTCTTGTGAACATCGTATCTTGAGACAGCAGCTATAATAGGCCGTTTCGGGTCTATATTATTGTCGTTAAAGATCTTTTCCAGGGCAGCTAATGATTCTTTTTTTGTACGAATCCTGTTTTTTTTCCGCAAAGGATCTATTGACGGACTTATCTCGTAAACGGGTATCTGAACGTTCTCCCTCACGAACTCACTGGAGGTAAAGATAGCCCCTTCGTACTGGTTAATATACGGCAAAAGGAATCTCCATATTCTCCGGCTCGCGTGAGAAGTATCAATGTGACACCTCCATATTATATGCCCGTATGTGTTCCCGTTCATGATTATAGCCGCCGGTTGCGGGTCATGGATCGTGACCATATGCCCTACTACTCTTACATCTCTTGTGTTCTCATCTATCGTATCCAGATAAGCGTGGAATATCTCTTTTAGCGTTATTTCCTGATCAACACCCTGAAGGAGATTATGGAACTTTTTTGTGACGCTGAAAAATTCCTCGCTTCCTTCTACGACAAACCAGCGAGCATCTACTCCCAGCCCCCTGGCGAAGGGCAGAATGCTTTGCAACATCTCAGCCACACCGCCACCTACAAAAGTAGAATTAACATTAGCCCATACCTTTTTCTGTAAAGGCTCCGCCATGAATCGCAGGTCATCTATAAACTCCTTGCCTACAAAAGGTTCGTATAACTTAGTGTCAACCGGGTGCAACGGGACATACTCGTTACTGTATTTCTTGCTCCTGTCATCAAACATGCGGTCATCCTTTCTCTTTTATGAGATCACACAGATCCTTAAGAATTTTCTCTACTTCTCCGACATTTTTTAAATAATATTTTGCCTGACTTTTTTCGCGCCCGGACCCGGATATTTTCACGGTATACCCTTTATCTTTGAGGGCCAGAAACGCGTCTTCGTCTGTCGTATCATCGCCTATATAAAACGGGATCATCTTTTCCTTTGTGCCTGACTCTTTTTGCCTTAGCAAAGACAAGACTATTTTTCCTTTGTCCCACTTGACCGGGGGACGCACTTCCCACACCTTTTTTCCGGTCGTTACTCTGATCTCTCTTCCGGCCCTGAAAGGCCTGGTTATGTCCTTAAATATGCGCTCGATCCGGTCCATCCGGTCTTTCCCTGCCATCCGGTAATGCACGCTAACCGTAAATCTTTTATCTTCGACTATCACGCCATCGAACGGCCGTAACGCCGCCTTCAGCTTCCTGGTCAAAGTTCCCATTATCTTTTTCGTTTCCATGGCCACCGGCACTGCATATCCCGCATTCGGACCTTCGGTTTCGAAACCGTGATTACCAATATAAATTATGCCTTTTACCCCGACAAGTTTTTTTATCTCCCGAAGCTGCCTGCCGCTTACAATGCTCACGACAACGGTCTTTTCGGCCGCGAGTTTTTGCAAAATACCGCGCATGGACCGGCCAAGGCTGACGTTTTCCGGATATTTCTCAATGGGGGCCAGTGTTCCATCAAAATCAAGAAAAAGATAAAGACGCCTGCCTCTCAGTTTTTCCGTTATAGTTCTCCATTCTCTAATCAAATGCTTCATATAATCCTATTTTGCCTTCTTCCTGTTGCAATCCAAATTGTGACATCTGAAAGTTCCTTAGACAGTTTTCAAGCCATGTTTTAATGGTATTGGATTTTATGCTCCTGCGCATCTTTGTCATTCTTATCTTTCTTTCTTCTTTGGGCATATTGAGAGCCTGGTAGATAGCATTAGCGATATCTTCTACGCTATAAGGATTAACCGAGAGACAGTTTTTTATCTCAGCTATAGCACCGGCGAATTTGGAAAGTACAAGAACGCCGTCATTATCGGAATGTGCCGCGACATACTCCTTACACACCAGATTCATGCCGTCCCTCAAAGGAGTAATAAGCGCTATATCCGCCGACAGATATAGAGCAACCAGCTCTTTAAAATCTACCGTACCATAATTATAATGCACTGGTGCCCAAAGTCCCGTAGAAAACTTCCCATTGATCCTGCCGATTAACTCATCGATCTCTTTTTTAAGTTTCCTGTATTCACTGACCTCTTCCCTGCTGGGAACTACAAGTTGATAATAAAAAAATTGTCCCTTCAGCTCGGGATGCTTATCAAGCAGCATCTCCAAACCGAGCAATCTTTGTTTGATCCCCTTGGAATAATCGATTCGATCAACTCCGATTATCCGCTTAGGGCAAACTGTCTTAGATCGTATCTCCTTTACCCGCTCTTGAACTTCAGGGTCGCGTGAAGTCTTGTCCAAAAGATCAAAATCTATACTTATAGGATTTGCGTAGAAATGTGTCGTAGGCTCTTTTTCAAGTGTCTTTTCTCCAAAAATTTTCTTTTCTTTCTTATAAAGATCAACCGCATTTGCAAAGTTTCGCATGTATCTCTTATGGTGAAAACCAACTGAATTACAGCAAAGAAGTGATCCCAGAATCTGTTTTTGCCATGGCAAAATTGAGAATATATCTATATGAGGAAAAGGAATATGAAGAAAAAAATGTATTTCCTGAGTTGGTCTTAACTTCCTGAGATAATACGGAGCCATAAAAAGGTGAAAATCCTGGATCCATACTATATCATCCGGGGAAGCGATTTTATCGATATAACGCACAAAGCGTTCATTAACCTTGCAGTAAGTATCCCAGGCCTTGTAATCTAAAGAGCTTTTTTCAAAAAAATAATGGAAAAGCGCCCAAAGCGTACCATTAGAAAAACGGTTATAATATTCTTCAAATTCTTGCTTATTTAAAGGAACACAGCCTATTCGATAGGAATTCTCCTCCGATCCCTGTTCTGGCCTGACATCTTTTATGTCGATCAGGTTTAATTTTTCTTTGCTTATATCTTCAACAGTGAGCCCGTCCCATCCAAGCCATATTCCATTGGTATCCTGAACTATAGGCTCCAAAGCGGTAATTAGTCCTCCTGTCGCTTTATCCCAAACAAACTTGCCGTTTTTGTTTCTTCGCCTGCTAAAAGGGAGTCTGTTCGACACTACAACAAGCCCTCTATCTTTTCCTTTGAAGTAAATCATACTAACCCTTTTTTTTAATTTTACTCTTTAGTTTTCCTTATACTTTTTTCATTATAGCAACAATATCATCTTATTTCCAACAGTTTACTGATGCGCAGCTTAACTCTATATTAGTTGTTCCGGTAATTGCGTTTTTTGGTAATTAGAGGTCGCGCTTTCCTCGGCTTCCCTTCGGCCTGCCCCTCGGCTTCGCTCGGGACATGCTGGCCTTGGGATTTCCCGGCCAACACTATAACATCAGTGCCAAGACCCCTTTTGTGCGCGCCTCGTGTGCTCGCACGGTGTCCTCAGGCCTTCGCCTTCGGTCGCGCTCGGGACAGGTGGGACAATCCCCATTTTCTTTCAAGTCGTACTAATACAAAAATATAAACCCTTGTACTCCCGGATGAGAAGCACAAACTTGGGTTTGAAAACAAAAACAGTTTATGATCTTTGTGCTCTTTCCCTTTTTTGGAATTCTTTTACAGCAAAATCGCAACAACTCCAACCATTGTTACTACACTGCATACAAGAGTCAGCATAAGCAACTTCGCGGCAAGTTCACCGTCACAACCATATCTGCTTGAGAAAACCGCCGCTAAAGTAGCTGAAGGCATCGCCGCCTCAATAACAGTTACCTGTTTCCACATTTCAGGAAACCCCATAATATCAGCCGGAAGGGCTACAAGTACGGGCTTCAATATAAGCTTTATAAAACAAACCAACGCGGCCAATAACAAAACTGGACGCATGTCTTCAAATTTCAGCATAATCCCTATCGTAAGCGTTACAAAAACCGTATTCGCTGCGCCTAATGTCCTCGTAAACTCCATAAGGACCGAAAAGAACTTACTGCTTTTATAGGGAAAAGCTATTGACACTACTATACCGGAGACAAGCGCCACAAAAACCGGAGAATGCAGGAATCCAACTAAAACTCCAAATCCTTCTTTAAGATTGACCGACTCTCTTCCAAAGAACATGGCGATCATTACTCCAACAGTAAAAATAAGCACCCCAACCCCAAGCTCACTGACAATAACAGCATCAGACATAGCAGCGCTGTTTCCCGGGAATGCCCCTCTTATGACAGGATATCCCAGAAAAGCAGAACTACCAAAAGCAGCAACCAGGATAAAAGCTCCTTTGCTCGGTTTATCGAGTTTTAAGAGATCCGCGACTCCCCAGGCCACCAATATACAAACCACTTCCGCTGCAGCCATAACAAGCGGTTGTTCCATTTGCGCAAAACTTATTTTTTGGACAGCAAGCGCGCTAAAAATAAGTGCAGGAAGGGTTATATCTGTCACAATTCTCGCAAAAAGAGGACTAAGTTCGGATTTTAAAAGACCTTTTCTTCTCAGAAATGTACCGAGCAATATCAGGCCCACGAGCACGATCACAGACTGCGTAAAATTAGCTGTAAATCCCATTTCCTCCCTTAACCATATTTCGAATTCCGGGGACATCATGCTTGTTTTTTTCGTTAATTATGTATTGTGTCCCAGGGATCTGCATTCTAATACCGTTCAAATTCTTTCCTGCGTCCATTTTAATATATCCTCAAAAACCTGTTCTCTTCCCAGATCGATCGAGAGAGAATGATACATGCCAGGATACTCTATTAACGATTTATCTTTTATTTTCAGGCCCGTATAGATCCTCTTGCTTGCTTCGGGATCCGTTAATTTATCCTCTCCTGAGAGTAAGAACAATACGGACACGCTGACTTTTCCCTTTAAAATGCCGCTGCGCGCTTGCGCAACGACTGCTTCCAGGATCAACTTTGATGTGATCAATCGATGTTCCCTTGCGTCACTGTCCATCACTTTCTGGTAATCCATATCACGTGTACACATCTGCGAATTAAAAGGCACTTGGAACTGTTTTTCAGGATCATAGATAAGGGAGAAAAATGTTTTAACATATTGGGAAAAAGGTATTTTCAACTTACTCGCAAAAGCGGGTGAAATACATATAAGCCCGTCAAACAGATCCGGCTCTTTGATCACCATCAAAAAAGAAATAAGCGCACCCAGACTTTCACCAAGCAGAAAAACTTTTTTACCGGGATCTTCCTTAACGATCATACCGCGGAGGGCGTGAATATCATTAAAATATACATCAAAAGAATCTATGTGCCCTTTCAGCTCTTCCGTTTCCCCAAAACCTTTGAGTTCCAGCGCATAGGAAGAAACATTGTTTTGTAGAAAAAAATCGGACAGGAATTCCCATCTGCCGCTGTGGGCGCCAAGCCCGTGAACCAGCAGAAAAACAGCTCCCGGCTCAGAAGCTTTCCAGTGTCTGTACATAATACCCATTTTCTTATCCATAGTTATCGCCGTAGGAGCTACTGGATTTTTGCATTGTTTGTAAAATCGATCGGCAAGATGTCCCCTTTTTTGCGCATGTGACCTCTTACCGCTTTATCGAATTCTCCAAAATGGCCGCCTTTTGCCGGATATTCTTTTGAAGAAGGCGTTACCTTTTTCCTGTTATTATAAGCATTTTAAGCTTAATTATAAAGGAATTAACGGGCTTATGTATCTTATCCGGCGGAGAGGGAAGGCCATCAATTAAGACAGCCATCCCCTTCGCGCTTGTATAACCGGTCAAACTAAAAAAATCAAAAAAATTTGAAAGAATTCACAGCTATTTTCTGTCTATAGTAGTAAGGGGGCGTGAACATGGCGGGCCTATCCGAGCACTTTTGAAAACCTAAATGACAACTTTATTTTACGTTTATTTCAAGGTATATAAGTATAGGATACGGCTTCTATGGGGAAAAATGGCGGTGAGGGAGGGAACCGACTCCTATTCCCATATCTCATTTAAAGCATTAGACTTAGCGAAACGCGAAACCCCATCGTGCCAGAATTGTGAAAAATATTTGAGATATTTCAAGCTAATTGGAAATCATTTTCCTCATAGTTTACCTTGAAAAACATAGAATACAACATCGGAACAAAACCTAACGTAAGTACCGTTGAAAAAATAAGGCCAGACATGATCGTAACTGCCATGGGAGCCCAGAATTCGCCTCCCCCAAGCGCGAGAGGAACAAGTCCGCCGACCGTGGTTATGGAGGTAAGTATGATAGGCCTTGTCCTCGAAAGAGCGGCCATAATGATGGACTTTTGAGATGTATTGCCTTCCCTTATATTAATGTCTATTCTGTCGATAAGCACGATCGCGTTATTAATGACTATACCCGCGAGGCTGATATACCCCAGAAGAGCCATAAATCCAAAAGGTATGTCTGTTATTAAAAGTCCCACTGTAACCCCTATCATGGCCATGGGTATTGTTGATACTATTATAAGCGTTCTTCGGATCGAATTGAACTGGATGACCATAAGCATCAGGATAAAGAAAGCCGCCATCGGGAGTTGCTCTATTATGGAGTTCTGCGCCCTCGCGCTCTCTTCGAATTCTCCTCCGAGTTCGTATTTATAACCCGACGGCCAGGATCTTTTAGCTTCGTCGAGCATGGGCACAAGTTTATCCAGTATCTGCGTGGCACCATACCCGGGCTGCAATTCACATTCGACCGTCATGGTACGCCACCTGTTCCTCCTGAATATCTTGGAATTCTCCCAGATCAGTTCTTCCTTAGCCACCTGAGAAACGGGGATGGATTCCCCCGAGGACTGGGAATACACGGCCATGGCTTCCAGCTTTCCCACATCAGAGCGTTCCGCTTCAGGAGCTCTCAGCGCTATGGGTATTTCCTTGTCCTTTTCCCTGTACGCGGTAGAAGACATCTCATCCATGAGCATCTGGAGAGAATTGGCTATATCCCTGCTTGAAAGCCCAAGCCGTTTTGCCTTGGCCTGGTCCACGCCTAGCGCTATTTTCTTGGTTTTTACGCCCCAGTCATCTTTTATATTGATCGGCCCCGGCATATCGTTGAGCATACCTTTAACCTGATCGGCCATCTCGTAAAGTGTGTCTATATTATCGCCAGAGAGCCTTATCTGTACCGGATAACCTACGGGAGCGCCGCTCTCAAGCTGTCTTACCACAGGATTTCCGTATGGTATATTTTCCGCTATAAAAGCGCGTGTTTTTTTGATCATAGGCACGACATCCGCATATTTTCTGCAATTGATAAGAACATACGCATAGTTCTCCTTAGCCTGTTCGGGAGTGAACTGGAGAAGAAACCTCGGGCCGCCCTCTCCTATATACGCGGCAACACTCTCTACTTCCTTTTGCTCAACTAGAAATTTCTCTAATTTTTTAAGCTCGTCCGATGTTGTGTATATACTACTTCCTTCGGGCATATCAAAGTTGACATAGAATTGCGGCCTGTCAGAAGGCGGGAAGAATATCTTCCTAACAAAACCGAACATCCAGAGTGCAAAAACAAAAAGCGCGAGGATCCATATAAGAGCCTTTTTTCTGTTCATAAGGACAAATGAGAGGAACTGCAAATACTTTTTATAGAACGGATTATCGAACTCGGACTTTCCGGTATCCGCAGCATTCAATTCCTTTTCTTTGGACTTCTCTTGTAAAAAACTTCTATAAAAGAACGGGATCGCTACTATCAGGATTATGATCGGGAGTTTTGCAACGAATATCGAAACGATATAGAGTAGTGCTATCATCGCTAAACGAAAAGATCGATTCTTGAATATCGGGTTCTCCTTCTGGTCAAATCTGAGAAAATAAAAACAAAGAAGCGGTATCATAGTAAGCCCCATAAACCATGAACATAAGAGCGTTATAGAAACAACCTGAAACATCGATATACAATACTCACCCACAACAGATTTTGCGGTCCCTACGGGCAGAAAAGCCGCGCATGTGGTAAGCGTTGAGGTAAGAAGCGGGATCATCAGTTCTTTCCCCGACTCTATACTGGCCTTGAGCCGACCAACACCTTTTTTTTGGAGCACCATTATGTTCTCGCTCATGACTATACCGCAATCCACCATGAGTCCTAACGCAATAATAAGGCTTGCTATAGATACCCTATGGAGGTGTATACCGAAAACTCCCATAAATACAAAGGCCGCAAGAACGCTCATAGGTATAAGTGACGCTACTATCACACCGGTTCTCACACCTAATGAGAGTATCATCACTATACAGACTATCAGAATGGCCTGCACAAGATTGAACATAAAATCATTAGTGGCCTTTATTACCTTTTCGGGCATATAGTTCACTATCTCTATATTTATCCCAACAGGCAGTTTTTTGATATATCCTTTAATGAAATCGTGCATAGTCCCGCCAAGTTCGATGATGTTCCCGCCTTTTTTCATGTTCACCGCAACAGCTATAGCCTGGATCCCGTTACGCCGCATCATCCTGTGCGGCGGTTCTATGTAACCGCTTTTGACTTCCGCGATATCCTTAAGATATACGACATTCACTTCTCCGGGACTTGAGACCACAGTCATTTTTATGTCATCTACCGAAAGGTAATTCCCGGTAGGCTGGATCACTATTTTTTCCGGTCCGATGAATATATGTCCCCCGGGAAGAATAACATTCTCATCGGCCAGAAGACCGAGCAGTTCTTCGGGCGTAAGTCCGAAGGCCGCCAGCCGCGCGTTAGAGATCTCCACAAAGATCCTTCTTTCCTGCACGCCGTAAAGTTCAACCTTGGCTATATCGGGCAGAAGCAAAAGCTCCTTTTTCAGATCATCCGCGACGTCCTCGATCTCTTTGTACGAAAATCCGTCCCCGGTTATGGCTACAACTATACCGAAAACATCTCCATAATCATCCCAGACAATAGGAGTTGAAGTCCCCTCGGGAAGCTCCTCCACTACATCACTTACCTTGTTCCTCAGCCTTTCCCAGATAGGAGGCATGTCATAATATTCCTGCTTGATGTCAACCGTTATAAGAGAAACACCATACCGGTTCTCGGATTCAACATACCGCAGTTCGGGAAGCTCCTGTATCTTCTTCTCAAGCTTATCGGACACCAGAAGTTCCATCTCTTCGGCCTTCATCCCCGGATTAGCGGTCATGACCATCGCCTGCCTGATAGTTATTTCCGGATCCTCATTCCTGGGAAAATTAATATACGCCTGTATCCCCCCCAGGACAAAAAGGATGAGAAGAGTGAATGTTACTCTGTTCTTTTTAATAAAGATCTCTGTCAGGTTCATCTTTTTTCCAGTAGTTTTACTTTCTGGCCTTCACGCAGGTAATGCGCTCCCGCCGTCGCGATTATCTCTCCGCTTTCAAGACCGGATCTTATTATCGTCCCGCCCTGGGTCAATCTTTCCACTTCCACTTTTCGTTTGCTTACGGTTTCTTTATCAGGATCGAAGATCCATACATACTGGTCACCTTTGGGGTCTTCCAGAACGGCTTCGGTCGGCACAGTTATGGTCTCTGACGCGTCCTTATCGGGGGAGGTAAACACGAACTTTACGTCCGCCACCATCCCGGCCCTGAGTTCACCACCATGTTCGACGATCTGAACAGTAACAGGAAATGTACCCGTCTTGTTATCTATCCTTACCCCGACCTCTGTTACGACTGCTTCGTAAGATCTCTCCACTATAGATTTAAAAGATACTTTTGCCTTATCACCCTTTTTGACCCAGCCGATAAGGTATTCAGGGAGACCCACTTTGACCTCCATCTCCTTACCGGTTTCAAGTATGCATACTATCTGTCCGACTTTCACGTTCTCATGTGCTTCTGCCGGCGTTTCCACCACCTGCCCGGCCGCGGGCGCCTTCAAGACGGTATAGGACAGTTCCTGTTTAGCCAGATCGTACTGGGCCTTTGCTATGTCGGCCCTGGCCTGCGCGTCGTCCAGTTCCTGCTTTGTGGCGCTTTCCTCCTCGTAGAGCGCTCTGTATCTCTTAAGATCAGCCTCAGCCGATATGTGTTCCGCCTCCATCTCTTTCGCTTTCATTTCATAATCAGTCGGATCAAGGCGTGCCAGCATCTGACCGGCTGCAACCTTCTGTCCGACCTTTATCGGCAGTTCCTCTATCATGCCGGATACCCTGAAAGAGAGTTCTGACTCGGTGATATTCTTTGAAACACCGCTATATTCCTTTTTTATCGCCGCGTCGCCCTTTTCCACTATCATGTACTTTATAGGTCTCGGCGGTTCCTGATACCCCTTTTTCCCGCACCCTGTAAAGACGATCGCCGCTGTAATAACAGCCGCTATTACGGTATATGTTTTCGCCATTCGCATTTATATCCTCCAGATTAATTTATATTGACGGTTCGACCGCTATACCTCTATTCGCGTATTCGCGAAATATATTTCCAGGTCTTCCAGCCATTTTCCTTTTTCTTCATCCGTTAACAAGAAATAAAAACGTGATACGGACCTGTCAAAATCAGCGAGGTCCTGAAGGAACTCGTAAACCGCTATAACCGCCTGGGATTCGCGGTTGAACTTTTCGTTCTGCGCGTCTATAAGGGCCGTGATAGACGCCGTTCCTCTGGAATATTTCTCCTCCATTATTTTATAGTTCCCTGTAGCGCTGACCATGGCCTTACGGCTAAGCTCGATATTCGGAAGAGAAAAATACATCCTGTAAACGGCTTTTCGTATATCCAGTTCTGTAAATTGCTCCGTAAGTTCTTTCTTAAAAATAAGCCTGTCCATCTCGGCTTTCTGCTTATCAAAACCAAAACCCCTTGCTCCTCCTTCGAAAAGAGGATATTTAAGGCTCATCCCCACGAACCAGTCGTCATTTTCGTTCTGGGGAATAACACCATAGTATTTTTTTCTGAGTTGATGGTCCAGATAACTATCAAGGCTGGCCTCGGGAAGAAAAAATTTGCGGAAAGCCGTGTCTTTCACCCTTCTCTGCTGGCCAATTGATATATCGAGCGCCTGGATCTCCGGGGAATACCCCAGTCCTTTCTCGACATTGAAATTGATAAAGATCCTGAGCATATTCTCGTTCTTTACGAACTTTTTAAGCTCAACCCCGCCGATGTAATATCTGGTCAATTCCAACCCTACGTCCTCCTCCTGAAACGGAGTCTCCTGAGGCCGGTTCATAAGCTGGTTCAGCGTTATCCTCACCGTCATCGCGTCCGATTCCGCGCGGATCACGTTAGACTGACGATCGGCCACTTCCGATTCCCAGCGCATTATTTCTTCCTTACCGGCGACTCCTATCTTGTTCCTCTTCCTGGCCATTCCAAGATTGTGTTCCGTGGCCGCAAGATTATCCGCTTCAACTTTAAGGAGAGCCTTGGCTATGAGATACTGCAGATAAGTGCGGGCTGTCTCATCCGTGATATCCAGTTCCTGCGAGTATTTACTGAGACGCTCAATGTCAACCTGCTGGCGGCTGTTGATTATTTTGGTGATCACCGGATCACTGAATATAAGCTGGCTTAGCGTGAACCTGTTCCTGAGATCCCATTTCGGGGTCAAACCCGCGGAAGTCTTCGCCCTTTCGCTATCATTGATCCGGTATTGCAATCTATATCCTACATCAGGAAGATATTCGGACCATCTTAAGAGATGCTCTTTTTGCACTATGCGTATCTCTTCATCCCTTATGCGAAAATTTATGTTATTTCCCAGAGCTTCTTCAATAGCCGAATTCATGGTAAGAACGCCCCCCCAGCTTTCGTACGGGTAGAGGACCTCCGCGTCAAAAAGCAGGGAAAAAGGTATCGAGACACTGATGCTTCGTGCTGTTCTGGAATTGATCACGATCTTGAACTCGGCGTCAAAATTTACGGGTATCTCCCCGGCGTCCTCCCCCCTGAATATCCTGTCGGCATTTATAGCTACTCTTCGCGCGAATTTCGTATAGAATTTAGGAACAAGGCCTACCAGTATCCCCTTCTCGACATCGGCCTCTCCGGCATAAGCGAACGTGGGGACCTTTGCCTCGTTCAATAGATCTATGAGTTTATCGTTATATTCTTCCGGGTAAATATCCGATGGAATAAAATACACGCCCGCGACATCCTCCCCGAGAGATACCATGGTATCCTCGGGAGTCTCCCCGTAGCCTATGTACACGAATTCAACACCGCTTACTTCCTGTTCCTCGATCACGGTTTCCGCTGTCTCAAGATAAATACTGTCGATCATTATGTGAAGCCTTTTAAAAGGTATTATCTCGTGAAAGATATCGATGTTCTTCCGGGCCCTGTACGGAGTGCTGAGATAGGTGAGATTTCTGCGCCCCGAAGCGATGCCGTCATAAGGAGCGTCGAAAAACCCGGGATCGAGAATTTCGGCAAGGACTACCGGTTTCCGGAGATCTTTTTTTGCAAATACCGCGTGCGCGGTGACAAAGCCCATCCCTACGATCAGATCCACGCTTTCCTCAGCAAGAAGGTCATCCAGCTTCTGGACAGTGGTATCCTTATCGAACCCGCCGGATTCCCCAGAAAATTTTACAGCGTATTTGCCCTCCGCGAGTTTTTCGATCTCACCTGTTATAAGCTCTACGGCTTCGGTATGTGCCGGACTTTCGCCGTCGTAGAGAAAAGCGACCGTTCTGGGTCCCGGGGCCCTTTCGTTTTCCTGAGTGAAAGCTTCCGCCGGAAAATATCCCGCAATGAAAAATATTACGGTGAATATCTTAAGACTCTCTAAAAAAGGCCGTTCCCTCATTCCTTTACACTGTTTCCTTCCTTTAATTGGTACAGATACATACCGACAAGCCTGGATATAAGCAGTGCCGTAAAGAGAACACCTGTAACGGCTTCCAGGATAGCAAAAGATTGCGCGCGTGAAGTAACGGGAGTTATTTCTCCGTAACCGAGAGTCGTAAGAGTGACAAAACTGTAATAATTAAAAACCGACCATTTATTCGGAGATATCTGCGCGAAATGTTCCGCAAAAATAAATGACCCTGGTTGCACCAAATCAAGCAGTAAATAAAGCATCGTCCAGCTAAGACCCAAAAGAAAATAAGCACAGGCCGCTCCCGCCAGGATATCAGCGGTGACTTTCCTCGCTTTCATAAGATGCAAAAGAACACAAACAGCCGTATAGAACGTAAAGGCCACCATGAACGAATAAGATATGACATCCAGAAAAAAACTCCAGGAACTTTTTTGAGGAGTTAACTGGTCGGTCCAGAGAAATAGCACGGTAGGCACTGCTAGAGAGATCGATATTATAAATCTTATGCGGCTTTCTCTGCTTGTCACATAAGCCCCCGCGACAAGAATACCGCTAAAAAGCAGCGCTAACATCTTTCCGGACCAGGGGACTTTTTCAAAAACCGGATAGGCAAGAAGAACAAACAGAAGACTTGTTAAAAGGTAGAAAAATGCTCCTTTTCCCTGCATGTCCTGTCCTTATTTTTATGAGCTAAGAAATATTATATTATTAATCAGTATACTATATCTTTTTAGCAATTTATTTTGAAGCAAGTTCATTTTCTATGTATTTTATCGCATCACCAACTGTTACTATTTTTTCAGATCCTTCGTCAGGTATTTTGATGTCAAAATCCTCCTCCAGTATCACAAACAGCTCAACAATATCAAGTGAATCCGCCCCCAAATCGTCCATAATTCTTGATTCTTCTGTTACCTTTTCACCCCTTATTTGAAGCTGCTCAGCGATAATAGATCTAACCTTTTCCGCAACATCTGACATTTCCCCACCCCCACAAGACCCTGTAATGCAAATATCCTTATTTTCTATTAAGCTCTTCTATTGTCTCCGCAACTATTTCATCTATCAGCTCTTTTGCAGATACGATCTTTTTCACTCTTGGAACATTAGTCCCGGCAAGCACGACCGCGTTATCGATGTCCCCTTCCACGGCGTCGATCAGGGCTTTAGCAATACAATATTGAACAGTAGCAGGATCGCAGGTCCTGAGGCACTTATAATTGCAGGTAAACTCTTTTCTTTCTCCGCGCAGCACTTCATCAAGAAACTTTGTCCTTATTACTTTCGCCGGCATACCCACCGGGCTTTGTATAAAAACAAGATCATTTTCCTTCGCGTTAATATAAAGCTGCTTAAATTCATCAGCCGCTGAACATTCAAAAGTAGTTACAAACCTGGTCCCTATTTGCACGCCTGTTGCTCCCAGCCTTAGGAACTTAGCTACATCTTTCCCGTCAAATATACCACCTGCCGCTATAATGGGAATATTTACTCCATACTCTTTCTCGTATTCTCCGACCAGGTCCAAAACATCTTTCACCGCATTCTCAAGAAGCGGCTCCTCTTTCATCTTCTCTTTACGAGATTCTAACTCTTCTAAACTGTAACCCGCTATATGTCCTCCTGATAATGGGCCCTCAACTACAAAGGCATCCGGAAAACGGTTATAACGCCTCTTCCACGTCTTCAGCAGGAGTTTAGCTCCTCTTGCTGAAGCGATCAGAGGAATTAACTTTATCGGTGAACCCTCCGCAAATTCCGGCAGGCTTATAGGCAATCCTGCTCCCGAAATAATATAATCCGCTTTTTCTTTTACGGTAGCCCGCACCATATCTTCATAATTGCTTAAAGCTACCATTATGTTCACGCCGATAACTCCGTTAGATAATTCCTTTGCCAGTCTTATCTCTTTTTGAAGATGTTCCCTGCAAGATCTAGGGACATCCGCCCTGTTTTCTTCCGTATCAGGCGGAAGCCCCACACTGGCGATGGTTCCACCGCCACCGCAATTCGCTACCGCAGCGGCTAAAGGCGCCATAGATACTCTGACCCCCATTCCACCTTGAATGATAGGAACCTTAATTTCCAAATCACCGATCACAAGCGGCTTCAATTTATCATACATAATTCTTTCCTTTTATATAAACCCCTTAGTGAGGAGGATTTATTATAATACAGAAACACCTGAAAACCAAGATATTCCACATCTTCTGTCAAGCCACATCTTCCCGTATTTTCGAACGTGTCGTTATTTTGAAAGATCATACAAACTGGAAAAAACAATATAGACAATGCCCCTATTGCCACGATCCGGGATAAGACAAGATCGCGTAAATGTAATATATTCAACAGCTTGCAAATATGAAATGGCGGAGAGAGCGGGGACAGGCTTCGCTATTTATTTAAATCTTATTTAAAAAATTCCGGTGACATCATACTTATCTTAGGGGTAATTAAGTATCGTGATGTCCCCGGATTTACTCAATAGCCACAAGATCACCTGGATCACTGTCCTTTGTTTAGAAATATCTTTTTATTCTTTACCCGAGCCGAAAAGGCCTCCCAGGCTCTCTACCGTTTTCTTCGCGGCTTCAGTGGTGGTCTTGGCCGCTTCCTGCGCCTGCTGCGTGGTCTTTGCCGCGGTTTCCCCAGCTTGACCGACGATCTTTTGCGCGGACGCAAGCGTGTCCCCGATCGAGCTCTGCAGCCCTTTCAGGTCAAAGTTCGTCAGCTTCGCCACAGTGGTATTCATTAGAGCTTTTACAATTATCAGGCTCACCAGCTTGTTCGGATCATCGATGTTCTGGAACTTTTCATCGATACCGATATTGAACTCTTTGATCGAAGGCTCCCCTCTCTTGGAATAATCCTTATATACAACCTTGCCTATTTTCAGTTCAAGTGTGTCTATTTGCAATTCTGGAGCCTTCCCCTTTTTTGCAGGTTCCGGTTTTTCCGGCTCTTTTTGCTGCTGAACGGCCTTCAACGCATCCAAGTTCAGTTCTCCCTTATTGTTTTTTACGACAACAAATTCTTTTAAGTTTATCCGGACCTCCTTTAGGTGTATTTTACCTTTGATAATGGCCGGGAGATCGTAATCGACAAAGATCTCCGGCACATCGAGCATGACCTTGTCTTCATATCCGGCGGGATTGAACAATTTGAGCTCCTTTATACCTACAAGCGTGTTGATCAAGCCGATATTAAGGCTTTTCATCTTAAGAGGAAGCCCCGTTACCGTCTCTACTCCTTTTTCAACAGATACTCTGGCAATGGTGTTTTTGGCAACTGCCAATACTATAACTACTACCAATACAGCAATAATTGCAGATGATAGTATTCTTTTCATCCTGTCCTCCGTTTTTTTATCAAGGATTATTTCCCGACCCCTTTTTTCATGCCTTTCATCTTTTTATTCATTGCTTTCTGTGCTTTCCTGGCCTCTTTTTCCGCGATCTTCTTCTGCCTTGCGGCTTCTTTCTGGGCTCGCTTGGCAGCCCTCTTGGCTTTTCTTTCAGCAAGTATCGCCTGTTTTTCTTCTTCCGACTTTCCGCGCGTCGCGAACCAGTCACCCACACGATGAAACACCGCTTCATCACTCGCGTGCTCATAAGCCGTTGCGCTGGCACCCTTTGAACCTTTTTGCGCGGCATATGCGGGAACCGTGCCCAGAACTATAGTAAATACTAACAACAACGTCAGGATCCTTTTCATAACGGCCCCCTTTGTTCTCTTAAAACTATTCAGGTGTTTTTCTTTTCTTCATATATATGCACATCCCTTTGCGGAAACGGTATAACAATATAGTTTTTATTAAACTCTCCAAGTATGTCCCTGTTTATGCTAAATAGAAGATCATAATAATCGTTCTGCTTGCACCACAGCCGGGCATAAATATTAATACTTGAATCAGCAAATTCGGATATGCCAATCTTAGGTTCGGGCTGTTTGGTAAGTCTATTTTCCGACGCGATAATCTCTTTAATTATCTTTATCGCTTTATCAACATCCGATTCATAGCTGATTCCGACAGTTATATCAAGTTTCTTAAACGCAGAGTAGTTATGTATTACCTCTCCTATTATCTGTTTGTTAGGTATAAAAATAACGGTCCCATCCAGTGTCTTCATCTCGGTTCTTGCCAGGGTCATATCGGTAACCTCACCCGTAACGTCAGACACCTCTACTATGTCACCTACCTTGAAAGGCTTAGTAAAGATCAAGGTGGTCCCCGCCGCATAGTTAGAAAGAGGCCCCTGTACCGCAAAACTCGCGCCGAACCCTATAACGCTTATACCCGCAATAAACGGCGCTATCGTTATCCCGAACTTGCCAAGAGCTATGAGCATGGCAAACGCAACAATAATAATCTTGATTATGCTAACTAAAAATTTGATAACAGTTACATCGACATTCTTTTTCAGAAATAAAGCCTCGAAAAATCTGGCAATGAATTTGGCAGCTACCCACCCTAATATGACGACTATTATGCCGCCTAATGCTTGAAAGCTATACTTGACACAAAATTCCACCAGAAGGTCGAGTAATTTTCTAGCTGCGCTTATCTCTGAAACAAAAATACCCTCTTGGGGGGTCTTCTCCTGAGCCCAGGCAAGAACAGGAAAGGTTCCAGATACGACAATAAAAAAAAGCTTCTTTGCTTTGCAAACATAATTGCTCATCTCATCTCCTACTTACATATATTTCAATTTACTCCGTCCGCCTTAATATACTAATTATATAACATGTGGCAAAGAATATGTCCACCAATTTTCAGAATTTGATAGATTACGGCTCGGACGCGAAAATATTAATAGTTGTTCTGGGATATACTTACTCAGGGTTCGGGAAGAAGGAAAAATAATGGTGGAGAGGGAGGATCCTAGTTAAAATCCAACGTGTCAGGATCGTGACATAAATTTAAAATATAATGGGCACCATTTGGACACAAGAAAAACCTGGGCTGTTTAAAATTGACAGAACTGTCCCCGGCAGTTTGACCATCTATCGATCTTACAAACGCTTTTGAAGTATCCCGTCAAAAAACTCGTTTGCTGCGGTTATATACTTATCGTAAGGCATAAGTGGTTTTTTGAGCTCCTCTATTGTCTGATCGGACAGTCTCGATCGTTCGACTACTTCCCTGCCGGCCTTTCTCAGGACATCTTTATAATTATCAATGATGGGCTTGAGTCGCGGATCTGATCGTTTCAGCAGTTCCCCTTCACCCCTGTAAATTTCAGCGATAACTTCGGAATGCATGTTTCTTGCGACCCTCTTGAACAGGAGTTGCAGGACCTGGAATTGGCTCTGCTCGGGGAATCCGCAATTGGATATCACTGCGATCTTTGGAGTTTTTCCATGCCGCGCCGGGTGTCTGCACTCGCCATTTTCGTCCTTCACAAGGTGAGGATCCGCCAACGGAAGTATCCTGTCCATGAAATTTTTCATAAGACCCGTAACGTTGTCCACATATAAAGGCGTAGCGAAAACGATCATATCAGTTACCACTAATTGCTCCAAAAGCAGTTTCATATCGTCGTCTATAACACACCTGCCCGGTGTTTTTACCCAGCACCTGAAACACCCCCTACAGTTACTTATTTTCTTTTCCGCAAGAAGTACTTGTTCGACTTGCGCCCCGGCTTCCGCGGCGCCTTTCAGGAACTCTTCCACCATAATGTAAGTATTTCCCCGTTTTCCTCGAGGGCTTCCGTTAAACGCGATAATTTTCATGAATAGATCTCCTTCTTAAGAATGTACCGAAATTCCATTCCGGGAATCCACTCCCTGAACTACACTACCAGAGATTTTATTGACTTATGTGTAAGCGCTTCCCTGAGGACGATCTTGTCGCCGGAATAAGCTATGTAAGTGGGATCAATACCATCCACCCAGGAACCACAGTTAGCGTATATCCCGTCACCCATGACATCAAGTTGTGCTTTGTGTGTGTGTCCGAAAACGACTATTTTTGCTCCCTTCCGCATGTGACCTCTTACTGCTTTCTCAAATTCCCCGAAATGGCCGCCTTTGGCCAGATACTCTTTTGAAGAAGGCGTTACCTTGTTCCTGATCAAAGCAGCTTCGCGGAGGAAGTCATCCACGTTTTCCATGGCGTTCTTGAACCACGTATCGATATCCGGGTTTATCAGTCTTTCCAGTTCAGCCAGAAAAACGGTGAAATAGCGACCGGGAGGCCATTTGATAGACCTTAGCGGATTCTTATAACGATTGAACACATCATACCTGTTACCGTGTTCAGCAACGATACCGCTCTCTTCATCGCGATACTCTATCTGTATCCCGACATTCGCTTTCACGAGCTTTACAAAAGGAATGTAATCATGATTCCCGATAACATAGGTAACTTTTAGCTTTTTTCTCAGGTTTAAGATCTTATTCACAACATCTATATGTCTGAACAAAATTTTGTCCAACTCGGCTTGCCAAAGTTCGAAAAGATCCCCCACCACGACCAGCTCCCGCGCTTCCCTTTCAACAAATTCAAGGAACTTTAAAAGTTCCTTATCGCGGTGAAAATCATCCGTTCTTGAACCATCGCCTATGTGAAGATCACTTATAAATACTTTCAATTAATTACTCCGAAACATACCAGGGCAGTGCTCCTTCATGCGCAATTTTAACAATATTACCACATATCTCGCAACGGTAAAGCTCTCTTAATTGAGTCATCTCGCACCCCCGTATTACATATTAAAATGTTCTTAATCGGTTAATACTATATGGTCAGATTCTATCTGCATCAATGCATTAAAAAATTCCTTGATTTCTTTTTCAGGGGCCTGTTTCATTGCCTCCCCATAGAATTTGACCGCGCTCCTTTCGCGCCTGTTTGCCTCTTTGATATTCTCCTGGTCAGAATCGACTGCTTCGTCTGATCCGACATTTGAGTCTGGTCTTTGAATCTTCAAATGTTTACAAAGAGCAGAAGCGTGTTCTCTCTCAACCTTTGACAGGCCTTTAAACATACTCGAAATGTAGATATCCTTACTCTTTCCTGAGACAGCCTTGTAAAAATTCGTATTGTTTATTTCAAGATCCAATGCTTTTCTTAAATTATCTTTGCTTATATCTGATAGCAGATCAATATACAATAACTTCCACTCCTTTGCTAAAACAAAATAAGTCTCATGCGCTCCGCAGAATGGGCAGCTTTTGGGCTTTTCTTCTCCGATATAAACCTCACCGCACACACGACAACGATATACTTTCATTTTTTTCACACCATCCTTTTTAAGTTCTTTCAATTATTAGCATCAACTGATCTTCTCAAATTGATCTTTACCTGCTCCACACTCGGGACATACCCAATCATCCGGTAAATTTTCGAATTCAACGTTATCATTTTCCGCCGGATCATAAATATACCCGCAAACAGTGCATTTATATTTGGCCATTATATTTCCCGGCCTCGACTTTGTCTCTTTTTCTTTAATATAGGTAGGCGCATTTTTGGGAGATTTTCCATTTTTTACCTGCTGATAATAAGCATAAGTCATTGGTTCCCCATCTCTTATTACATGCGCTTCCACGACTTTGCCGATAAAAACAGTATGCGTT
>JAYEOV010000005.1:0-21198 GCA_034723315.1 Candidatus Omnitrophota bacterium
GGCATCAGGTCCCTGCCGCTTTTTTTGAAATGGTCGTATATCTTCTCGGCATAACCGGGCCCGATACCCGGGCAGAGCGTAAGGGCGCGTATCCAGGCTATCTCATCCATCGGGTTGGCCGTGATCTTCATATAGGCCAGGACGTCCTTGATATGCGCCTGTTCAAAGAATCTTATCCCGCCCCGGACGATATACGGGATGCCGCGTTTGACCAGCTCCATCTCCAGCTCCGCCGACTGGTAGTGTGCCCTGAAAAGGACCGCGATATCCTTCAGTTCCGTCCCTTCTTCGCGCATCTCAAGCACCCTCTGCGCCACGAAACCCGCCTGCGAATAAAAGTCCTTCACTTCTACCAGAGCCGGTTTCTCTATGGATGGATTGACGGCTTTAAGCACTTTCTGGAACTGCGCCTTGTTATGAACAAGAGAATCGTTCGCGAGGCCCAGTATCTCGGGCGTTGAGCGGTAATTGGTCTCCAGCTTGAATATTTTGGCATCCTTGAACCTTTCGGGGAACTTGAGGATGTTCTCTACACGCGCGCCCCTGAACGAATAGATTGACTGCGCGTCGTCCCCCACCACAAAGACATTGCGGTTGAGCTCTCCCAGGATATCGATTATATCCGCCTGAAGAAAATTGGTGTCCTGATATTCGTCGACCATGATATACCTGAACTGCCGGCAGAACCGGTCCCTGGCCGCGGGGACGTTCTCCAGCAGCCATTTCCATCTGGACAGGAGGTCATCATAGTCCATGTTGCCGGAATCCCTTTTCTTCCTGTCGTACAGCCGCTTTATGCTCTTGATGTCCTCCGTGAACTTGAAGAAATAGGGATACCGCTCATCCAGTATCTCCTCTATTGATTCCCCGGTATTTACCGAAAAGCTTATTATCGACTGTATGACCGACGCTTTGGGGAACCTTTCTTCCTTCGCCCGGGCGTTTACCTTTTTCATGCTGGCTTTGATGAGATCGCGGGAATCATGCTGGTCAAGTATGCCGAAGTCCTTCTTAAAACCCACTTCTGAGGCATACATCCGCAGGGACCTGTTCCCGACATGGTGAAAAGTCCCGCTCCATAGCCCTTTCGGCCTGTATTTCAGGAGCATCTCCGTACGGTCACGCATCTCCCGGGCGGCCTTGTTGGTAAACGTCATGAGAAGGATGCCCTTCGGGGCTTCGCCTCTTTCAAGAAGATAAGCCAGGCGGTATATCAGCGTCCGCGTCTTGCCGCTGCCGGCCCCGGCGAGGACGAGGCACGGGCCTTCCGCGCGGGTTACGACCTCATATTGCTGCTCGTTAAGGTTGCCCTTGAAATCGATATGGGTTTCAACACTGCCGGTGGGCTCGTGCAAAATATATTTTTTCATGAACTCGTATTAATTCCGTGGACTGTGCCCCGTGGACTAAAACACGGTTTCCGTCCCTGTTTTTGCTATTTCCTGAATTGCCGGATAACGCCGGGACGGCTGAAATAGTAGATTATCGAAAGCTCGAATATCGTGACCAGGGCGGTAAAGACCACCGCGTAGGTGTAAACGGGGCCGGCCATATCCGGCGTTACACGGGACTGCTCGGTCATAAGGAAATTCCTGAAATTCGCCATTACCATCCGGTTCAGGAACAGACCTGATATCACGCTGACGACCGTCAGGCCCAGGATCATTTTCCTCGCCCAATCCTCAAGCCTGAGGATCTTGGATCCGCAATATACCCCGCATATGCCGTAAAAAATGGTGAAAATATATACCGCGGCTATCACCGGCGACGGCAGGGGCTGGAACATAAACGAAAACTGCTTGAAACTTCCGATACCGATCAGGTTGTACACACCGTAAACTATGACCGCTATGCCGTATATTTTTATGCCTTTACTCATCTCCATATCAATTATGTTCCACCTTCCATATTTCGTCCGCGTATTCCCTGACCGTCCTGTCGCTCGAGAACTTTCCCGAACAGGCGGTATTGATTATCGATCTTCTCGTCCACCCCACGGTGTCCCGGAAGGCGTCCGAGACCCTGTCCTGGGTGTAAAGATAATCCTCAAAATCGGCGAATACCATGAACTGATCATGCCACAGCAGAGAATCGCACAGCGGTTTAAAGATCCCAAACTCGAACTGCGAGAAAAAATCCTCCTTGACGAGCCGGAAAGCCTCGTCAAGAAGGGGGTTCCTCTGCAGGTACTCTTTCGGCCTGTACCCCTGTTCCTTCAGATGCGCTATCTCGTGCGTCTTGAGCCCGAAAACGAAAATATTATCCGCCCCCACCTCTTCCGCTATCTCGATGTTCGCGCCGTCCCAGGTCCCTATAGTCGCCGCGCCGTTGAGCATGAACTTCATGTTGCCGGTCCCGGAAGCCTCCCTCCCGGCGGTGGATATCTGCTCGGACAGGTCGCTCGCGGGGAATATCCTTTCCGCGAGTGATACGCGGTAATTCTCCAGGAACACCACCTTGAGTTTATCCCTGACATCCGGGTCTTTGTTGATGACGTCCGCGATATTGTTTATGAACTTGATGATCAGCTTCGCCATAACGTAGCCCGGCGCGGCCTTGCCGCTGATTATCGCCGTCCTGGGAACAAAATCCTTATCCGGGCTGTTCTTTATCCTGATGTACTGCGCGATCAGGTAGAAAGCGAAAAGGACCTGCCTCTTGTATTCGTGTATCCTCTTTATCTGGACGTCGAATATGGAATCCGGGTCTATCGCCGTCATGGTCTTTTCCTGCACGAACTTGGCCAGCCGCAACTTGTTCTCCTTTTTCACGGCGCGCCATTTCTCCATGAACGCTCTGTCCGAGGCAAAGGGCTCAAGTTCCCTGAGCTTCATCAGGTCTGTCACCCAGCCGTCCCCTATCGTTCCGGTGATAAGTCCCGAAAGGAGCGGGTTCGCCTTCTTCAGCCACCTCCTCTGGGTTATGCCGTTTGTCTTGGCGTTGAACTTGCGGGGATAGAACTCGGAAAAATCCCTGAAAAGTGTCGTCTTCAAAAGCTCCGTGTGAAGCCGGGAGACCCCGTTGACGGAATGGCTTCCCACGATGCAGAGATGGCTCATCCTTATTTTCCTCTGCGGGCCCTCTTCTATCAGGGACATACGGGGCAGCCTTTCCAGATCGTGCGGGTAATGTTTCGTCACCTCCCGCAAAAAGCGCATGTTTATCTCGTAAATAAGTTCCAGATGCCTGGGAAAGAGCTTGCCGAAAAGCGAGATAGGCCAGCTTTCCATGGCCTCCGGCATAATAGTGTGATTGGTATAAGCGAACGTCCTGACCGTGATATCCCACGCCGCCTCCCATTCAAGTTTTTTCTCGTCTACCAGGATGCGCATGAGTTCCACGATCGCGATCGCCGGATGCGTATCGTTAAGCTGGATCGCCACCTTGTCGGGGAACGCCCGAAAATCATCGTTGTGCATCTCGAACCTGCGGATTATGTCCTGCATGGAGGCCGATGTAAAGAAATACTCCTGCTTCAGCCGCAGTTCAAGCCCCTTGTAAACGTTATCGCTGGGATAAAGGACGCGCGAGATGTTCTCCGAGAGTATCTTCTGCTGGCAGGCCTTTATATAATCGCCGTCATTGAAATACTCAAAATCGAATTCCTCCGTGCTCCTTGCCGACCAGAGCCTCAGGTTGTTGACCACCCCGTTCCTGTATCCCGGTACCGGTATATCATGCGCGATCGCCAGGACGTCGCTGGTATCGACCCAGTCAACGCGGAATCTGCCCTGCCTGTCCGTGCGTTTGACGGTCTTCCCGTAAAAATGCACCTTCAGGGTAACTTCCGGCCTCTCGAACTCCCAGGGATTCCCCAGGCGCAGCCATTCGTCCGGAAGTTCAACCTGGTACCCGTTGACGATCTTCTGGTTGAAGATACCGTAGTCGTACCTGATACCGTAACCGGCAGCTGGTATGCCGAGCGTGGCCATCGAATCAAGGAAACACGCGGCAAGACGACCCAGGCCGCCGTTACCGAGGCCCGGGTCGACCTCCTGCTCGTAAAGGTCTTCCAGGCTGTACCCGAACTCTTCCATCGATTTCCTGCTCTCTTCCTCCAAGTCCGAGTTGATCACATTATTGCCGAGAAGACGCCCGGGAAGGAACTCAAGGGAAAGATAGTACACTCTTTTGCAGTTCTCGTCGTGGTATCTCTGCTGCGTAAGTATCCACCTCTCGATGAGCCGGTCGCGGATAGCCATGGCGATGGACTTGTAATTATCGTAATCGGTGGCGGTATAAAGGTCCTTGGCGAGAGAATACCTCCGGTTGTGCATAAAAGCGCTTTTCAGCTCTTCCACGATATTCTCTTTGAGGTCTTTTTCGGGCTGCTCGTTATTCATCTAAGTAGCTGAAAATTTCGTTTTCAAATCCCTTACTTTTTCTAAAAAACTTCCACGGATTTACGTCCGGAACTTAGCCGGCCTTCGGCCGGAACTTTTCTCCTATCCCGTAGGAGCGGCCTTCAGGCCGCGAACAAAATTATTGCCATGGGTTCGCCGCCTGGAGGCGGCTCCTACGGCTTTGGTTAATGTGTTCTCAAAAAGGAATTCCTACTATATTCCCCATTTTATTGAAATTCCGTTACAATGACATTAGTCTGGCGTAAGCTTCGCTTGCCCCGGGCCTTACAGCTGGAAAATTCCTGAGATACGTCAGAAAAAAGTCTTCTAACGGGGCAAACCTACGCCCCGAGAAGGCCAAGCACGTCCTTCACCCTGGCCGTTGCCACGCAGATCACCGTATCGGCCCCGCCGTAATAAAGGAATATGGTATCGTCTATCAGGACGGCGCCGCAGGTAAAGGTCACGTTCGGCACGACCCCGTTCTTCTCGTAGTCCTTCTCGGGCTGGAGAAAAGGTTTGTCGTACCTTTTCAGGACTTTGCCGGGGTCTTCCAGGTCCAGGAGCGCTACCCCGAGACGATACCTCATCTCCCTGTCAACACCGTGATAGATCAATATCCAGCCTTTGTCCGTCTTCAGAGGCGGCGCGCCGCCTCCTATCTTGAAGAATTCCCACTCGAACCGGGGGCTCATCAGTATCTTCTGGTTCTCCCAGGATCTCATGTCGTCGGAATAGGCTATCCACATATGCGGCGGGATCCTGTGGACCAGCACGATCTTCCCGTTCACTCTTTCCGGAAAAAAGAAAGAGTTCTTGTTATCGACCCTGTAGAACGGGTATGTCCTCTCGCTCCAGTTCCACTTTTTGTTGAGGAAATCGTCCACGGATATGGACGCGATGCCCACCTGGACGCCATTGACGGGAAAGACCATCCCCATGTTGTTCCCGTACGCCGTGTAATTCAGGTAGATCCTGTCATCTATCCTGGTCAACCTGGGGTCCTCTATACCGAGGCTGTCAAGGTCGCTGTCGGGGGAAGGCCCGAAGATCGGGTAATCGAGCCTCTCGTCAATATGAAAACCGTCCTTGCTGGAAGCGTACCCGAGCCTTGAAACGCCTGTCTTCGCACCCTGCGCCCTGTAAACGATGTGCACTTTCCCGCCTTCGTAAATGGCCGCGCAGTTGTACACCATGATGGACTCCCACAGGCTTTCTTTTAAGGGAGCCAATATAGGATTGCCTTCGTATCTTTTTAATACCATCTTTAACTCCTTCCGGTTATCTTTTTTTCAATAGACTTTCAAAAAGTTTTATAAACCTTTCCGCCACCTGCATGGCGGAATGCTGTTCCAGGTAATCCACTATGGCTTTCTGCTGCATCTGATATTTTTTATCTTTTTCGAAAATGTCAATGAAATTCTCCTCCAGCTCATAGAAGTTCACGTGTTTCAGGACCTCCCTGTTAAAGGAATCCGTAAAGTTCGAATCAAGCGCGAGTATCGGGGTCCCCGCCCCCATACACTGGAAGACCGTGCTGCTGACCACTATTATGGGCATGGACGGCTTATTATACATCATACAATCAGACGCGTAAAGATACCTGTACAGCATTTCCATGTCAGGGGACCTTTCTATTATTTTCAGTTCAAATTTCGTCTTCCCCTTTATGCGTTCGAAATCCTCAAGAACTTTTTCTATCTCGGTAACAAGTAACAGCATGATATCGTATCTGTCCGCGAGCCGGTCCAGGACAAGCGAAGCGTTCACGGAATAATCGGCCGCGCCGCCGAAGACGAGGACGATCTTCCTGTCCATGGGCAGACCCAGTTCCTTTCTCGCCTTTTCCATATCGCCGGGTCTGTACGGATAGGAGGGAAACGGGATTATGGTCAGCTTTCCCTCGGGATAACCCTGCTTGAGAAAATCGTAATACCTCCTGTCAAAACACACGACGTGGTCCCAGTCAAAATGAAAGAACTCGGGCTTTTCCGAAAGCTCTCCATCGTGTATAACATTAATGGTCTTCGCCTTTTTCTTTATCTGCGGGAATATGTCAAGAAGGTGGGTCATCGGGATCATGCCCAGGTCCTGGACCACGAAGATGTCATAATCCTCCTCCAGCAAAGGCGTGGTGTTCATCTCGGGGGTCGGAACCCCGTAGACCGTGAAGCACCTGGTAACGTAGTTCTCCTCTTCCAGGGCCGTCTTTGTAAGGGCCGTCCCGTGAAAACTGTGCCTGTAGAACGAAAACACCCTCAGATCGATCCCCATCTCGACCCATGCCCTGCCTACCAGCTCGGCGTGGATGGACGCGCCGGAATCAGTGTTCCAGGAACCCAGCATGGCTATTTTCATACAGAACCTCCTTAAGTTAAATGAGCATATGATTTACGCGACTGCGCAAGTTAATGATTGCCTCACTCAGCCTCGTAACGAACGGGGTTACGAAATGGCTTCTAGATACATCGGAGGACCAGGTCAAGCCCGGATTTACAACCCGCGTTTACTTTGCCCCGTAAGTTCGGCTCTCACTCGAGAAATTTCTTGCGTTAGTATTATATTATACGTAATATATATATAGCAACGAAAATCATTTCAAAAAAACTTAAGTGAAAACACATCTAAGCTAAAACCGAGACACTAAAATATGCGCGGGGACAAACTGCTCATAAGAAAATACCATACGGAAGCGGCTCGAGAGGTGGTCGAGATCGTCCTGCCGGAGATCCTTTCATCCGACTCAAAATACGCTATCTCCGTCGCGGGCGAATCCGGTTCCGGCAAAACGGAAGTCGCCTGCGAGATCGAGAGGATCCTCAGGGAAAACAAGATAAGAAGCGTTACCCTGCACCAGGACGACTATTTCCGGTATCCTCCCAAGACGAATTACAGGATGCGCCGCAAGGACATCTCTCTCGTCGGCAGGTCCGAGGTCAGGCTCTCGCTCATGAACGGGCACATAAGGCTGTTCAAGACCCCGGACACAGCCGGGATCCCCAAACCCCTTGTGTACTATGACCGGGACGAGATCAAAAAAGAGACCCTGAAGTGCAAAACGGCAAAGGTCATGATCCTCGACGGGACATACACTACGCTCCTCAAGCACGTGGATAAAAAGGTCTTCCTTTCCCGCACATACCGGCATACCCTTCGGGCAAGACAGCTGAGAAAAAGGGATAAAATAGACGATTTTGACAAAAAAATACTCGCCATCGAACACAGGATCATCTCCGGCCACAGGGAACCGGCCGACCTGGTATTCGACGACAATTATTCGCTTATAGCCAGCGCAAAACATAAAAGACCCCTCAAGAGGATCTGCATGCTCAGCGTCCACGGGTATGTGGACCCGAAGCCGATACTCGGTAAAACGGATACCGGCGGGCAGGTCACCTATGTCCTTGAACTTTCCAAAGCCATGGCGAAAAAAGGCATAAAGGTCGATATCTATACCCGCAAGTTCCAGGGAAAAAAGAGAATAGAAAAGGTCTGCAGGAACGTGCGGATCATAAGGATACCCTGCGGCGGGAAAAAATTCATACCGAAAGAAAGGATCTACCCCTGCCTGGACACGTACGTCAGGAACATGGAACGCTTTATCAAGAAAAAGGGGTTGAAATACGATATCCTCCATTCCCATTACTGGGACGCCGGGTACGTCGCCCTGAAACTTACGGAAAAACTGGACTATTTCTTCGTTCACACTTTTCATTCACTCGGCGCCTGGAAAAAGGAACAGATGGGCGGAGACCCGAAGGCGATGGAAAAACTTTATAATTTCAAGCTGAGGATAAAACTTGAAAAGATGATATTCAAAAAAGCCCAGGCCCTTGTCATGACAAGCACGGATATGATAAAGCGTTCAAAAAAACTCTACAACTATAAGGGCAGGAACTTCATCGTCCTTCCCGCGGGCGTAAACACAGGCTTTTTTCGCCCTTTGAAAAAAGGCGAAAAAAATAAACGCATCGACGTACCCCAGAACTATATATTCTGGGTCGGCCGGTTCGCGACGAACAAAGGGCTGGATTATCTCCTGCAGGCCTTCGCCGAGATAACCACAAAGGCAAAGGACCTTTTTCTGATCATAGGCGGGGGTTCGAAAAAACCCATCCCCGAGGAGAAAAGACTGAGAAAAAACCTGACGAAAATAATAAACGCCAAAAAACTCAACAACCGCGTGTTCTTCACAAGACACATCAAGGACGAACTTATGCCCACTTATTACCGCAGGGCCAAATTCTTTGTCCTTCCTTCTAAATTCGAACCCTTCGCCATGACTGCCGCGGAAGCCATGGCCTGCGGCACGCCCCTGATAGTGAGCCGGCGAGCCGGTATCACAAAATACCTCAAGAACAAACACAACTGCCTGGTAGTCAATCCGACGAATAAAAAAGTCCTGAGCTGGTCTTTAAGGGTCCTTAACCACAACTGGACGTTCCGCAGGAAGATCGCTAAGAACGGGCTCAAACTCGCGAGAAAGAAATTCAGCTGGATCAAGATAGCCGAGAGAAGTCTCGATTTCTACGAGGACCTCCTGAAGGACCGCTGGTCCGAACTGATCTCGAATAACTAGAATAACTAGAATAACTAGGGACAGACACTAGTTTCCCTTAAGGGAAACTAGTGTCTGTCCCTAGTTATTGAATAT
This sequence comes from Candidatus Omnitrophota bacterium, assembly GCA_034723315.1. Lineage (GTDB taxonomy): Bacteria > Omnitrophota > Gorgyraeia > Tantalellales > Tantalellaceae > JAYEOV01. The sequence goes on from JAYEOV010000005.1 coordinate 8,998, forward strand.
ATAGAGGCCAAAGGCGCCATCCGTTACATAGACCTCGAAGGTGGTTTCTGGGGCATAGTGGCGGATGACGGAAGGAAATTTGATCCGATAAATCTGCCTGAAAAATTCAAAAAGGACGGACTCAGGGTCCGGGGCAAGCTCCGCCCCCGGGACGATCTCGCCGGCTTTCACATGTGGGGGCAGATGGTGGAAATCGCTGAGATCCGCGAATCAAAATAACGGTAACGTCCCCGTTATTTTTTTGCCATTACTTTTCTCGCGAGGAGCGATCTGGCCCCTCTCTTCCCGGCCGTTTCCTTTAAAAGCTCCCTGATCTCGACGGTATTCAATTTATCCAGACGTTCCTTGTCGCATCCCAGCGCGATAAGCCTTCTCTCCTGCGCAAGGACCTTTTGCCTCTTCTTGGCCCCGTGTTTTTTCGGGCGTGTGCGGAAGTTTTTCCGGGGTTTCATCCTCTCTCCTTTTTCACCGGTGATCTGTTATCGATGATCCGTTATCTGACATACAAATAGTTTTGATATTATACATGATTGTCCGCGCTTTTCAACTTATTATTTTTTTATGGGGCTTGAACATCCCGCCGCCCAGTGGGAAAACGTGCCTGTGACATTTTATGTCGATGTCCAGGATGCATATATCGTCCTTGAATTTCCCCTCCTTGTAAGTATCCAGGTCTTTCAGCAGGGCCCTGTTGAACTCTTCCACCGGGATATCGTGGTTCTTCCTCAGGAACTCTTCAACCCTTTCGCCCCCGTATTCCTCGCCCTCTTTATTGACCGTTTCAGTGATACCGTCCGTAAAAAGAAGTAACCTGTCCCCTTTATCCACGTCTACATCGCATTGATAGACGTTCCTGTCATGCAGCGGAAGGCCGAGCAGACCCGCCTGGGAACAGAGCCCGTGTATGGAAGAATCTTTAGCGCGATAAAGATACTGCGCGGGGTGGCCGTAGTTGGAATAAGAGAGCACCATTCCCCTGAAATCCAGCAAACCGCAGAAAGCGCTGAGGAACATTTGCACCTCCGCGAAGTCCTCCTCGATAAACTCGTTAAGCTCTTCCAACAGGTCCCCGGGTTGTTTGCCCCCTTTCGCGAGGCGCTCAAACTCGGCATGCAGCCTGTTCACCAGAAGGGCCGCGGGAACACCGTGCCCGGTGACGTCGCTCATGAGAAAGATCAGCCTGTCCTCCCCCTGAAACTCGTACTTCACGTAATCGCCGCCCATGTAATACGCCGGAAGATAGCTGACCGCTATGTCCACTTTATCCATGCTGGCGGATCCCGGGATGATCGTCTTGTGGACACGCGTCGCCAGCGCCAGTTCCCCGCGCATCTGCCTGTTCTTTTCCTCGACCTTTTTCAGCAGCACGAAATTCTCAATATCCCTGAGTGTCTCCCCTTTCCGCACGACAATACACAGCCAGAAAGCCATTGACATAAAGATGGTCCCGTCAATGAACCTATGCCAGGTGAAAAACTCAGCCGCCGCTCCCGGCATGGACCTTATATACGTAAATTCCACGGTAAACGCCGCGAGGTGCATCACCCAGAGCGGGATGACCTCGCCCGGAGTCCACGGTATTATCATCGAAACAAGAAAAAGCGTAAAGACGTAGAGCGCCGAACTTATTGCCACGCTTTCGGCATAATCGACACCGATCCTGACAAGAAGCGAAAGCAGGAACGCGATAAAAATATACGCGTTGATCTTGGCCGCGAACAATGTCCTGACCCTGTGATTCAGAAAAAGCACGACAACACCGCCCGCTATCAGCGCCAACCCCGTGAAGACCTCAATGATCTTGAATTTTTCAGGATCAAGTATGATGCCTGCGAGTGTCGCGAAAAAGAAAAGAGCGATGGTCAATACGCACAGAAGGTGTACCCTGCTTTTGATGAAAAGCGTCTGTTTTTTCCTGAACTCGTCCAGATACTGTTCCGGTACCTTTTTGTATATCTTCAGCATTTTAACTCCTTAAGGAACCCCGTACCGTATCGAGTATCGCGCACTTGAGGCCGGACCCCTATTTTTTCGACTTAAGACCACCTTTCATACTTCACTATCTCGCCCAATTCTTTCCTTGTCTTTCCCCCGGGAATATGCGTGGGATAACCCAGGGCAAGCAGTTCCACTAACCGTATTTCGTCCGGCACTCCTAATACTTCCCTGGCTTTGACTTCATTAAAAGCGCCTACCCAGCAGGTTCCCAGACCTTCCTCCACCGCCTTGAGAGTCATATGGTCTATGGAAATAGCAACGTCAATGGGATAACAGGGCTGACCGCATTTCATAATGTGGCCGTCGGTCTGGGCGCAGCAAGCGATGACCACCGGCGCTTCGCCGACAAATGCCTGGCCTGCGGCCGCTTCCATAAGTTTTTGTCTGGTCTGCTTATCCCTTACCACTACATACCTCCACTCCTGACGGTTGCCCGCGGAAGGAGCCAGCCGCCCCGCCTCCAGGATAAGGTTTAACTTCTCTTCCTCTACCTCCCTGTCCTCGTAACTGCGGATGCTATGCCTTTTCCTGATTGCTTCCATCACTTCCATCATTTACCTCCTGAAAAATTAATTGTTTCGAAAATGCTTTATTGCCTGACATTGGAAATCATCTACCTTTTTCTGCGCCGATTTCAGCGCGGGAAAAACTCAGGTGGATCGACTCGTCAGGTGTATCTTTAATTCTTTAATCAACGCCCCTTAATCCACTCCCTGTCCAATCAAAAATCTTTTTCAAGAATAAATTTTAGGATCGCATTCCCCACCGGATCGTCAGCATCATGCATTCCCAAATTCATTTCGCGATGACTATGGTTATCAACCACAAGAAACTCTGCCTCACCTCCCACACTCTTTAAGCTATCAACCAGCCTTTTAGTTTGAACAACAGCTGATTCCCTGTTTCCCGAAACCGGTATAAGAAATTCAGGGTAAACATTTTCCTTAGAAATATTGTAAAGCGGAGAAGCTGATTTTAATATTTTGGGATCTACTCCAAAAGCCTGCTTAATCATTCGTCCCATCAATCTTTCATTGCGGCGTGATATGAGATCAAAACTTGCCGTATCCACCGGAATAACTCCTGCAAACCTTTTTGGATGTAGCTCGTATCTCTGCATATATGTTGGATCTGTAGCTAACAGAGCAGCTAAATGCGCCCCGGCCGAATGTCCGGAAATAAATACCCGGTTCGCATCACCCCAAAAATCATGAAGATTTTCAAAAACCCAGGCTACAGCAGCGGCACAATCTTCCACATGAGCAGGATGCAGAACAGATGGGGACAATCGATAATTTACAGAGACAAACAAAATGCCTTGAGTAGCGTAGAAGAGTCCATGTTCATTTGTCTGACGTTTGTCTCCCATCTTCCAACCACCGCCATGGAAATGTATAAGAACAGGAAACTTACTCCCTTTCCTTTCAGGAAGATAGATATCCATTCGTTTTAATGGATCTGAATCCCTGGAATACGGGACATCAAGCTTCTTGCTTATCTGACTGGAAACAGACAGCATTTTTGTCCGGGACCGCCTGTTTTTCAAAAAAGCCCTTAACCTTTCTCTTCTTTGTTCAGGCCCATCTTCAGCATTAGCAATGTTCTTCATAAAATTAACGGATAACATTAGAATAACAAAAACATATATTAAAATCCTCATATTTTTCCTTTTTATTTCGGCGCGCTAACATCCTGGCTCACCTGCTGAAAATGCGCAGATTATGTCAGAATAAATGCATCACGGAAGATTTGTATCTCTTGACAACGGGAGCCTTATAAATGTCAGGTGTTTTTTAAAAACAACGCTTCTTTTGTTTTTTTAAACAAGGTTTTTCGCATTTATAACATATCTCATTTTCAAGATATCCACCATCAAAAAATTCTTTAAGATTATTAAGTGTTGTTTTTGCTATGTTGCGTAATGCTTCAGCGGTAAAGAATCCCTGATGTGAAGTAAGCAGAACGTTGGGAAATACTAATAAACGAGCAAGAATATCGTCTCTTATTATATCAGTTGATTTATCTTCAAAAAAATACTCACTTTCTTCTTCATATACATCAAGTCCTGCTGAACCTATTTTGCCGGATTTGAGACCGCTGATTAAAGATCCTGTATGAATTAATTTGCCACGGCCCGTATTGATTATCATGACACTGTTTTTCATTTGATTGATGGTTTCTTCATTAATCATATGCTCTGAATTAACAGTTAAAGGGCAGTGAAGAGAAATAATATCTGATTTTTTATATAACTCATCCAGAGCGACATATCGAATATTGGTTTTTTTCGCATATTCATGATCCGGATGAATGTCATATGCAAGAATATTCATTCCAAAACCCTTTAGTATGGAAACAAGGCATTTCCCAATCTTACCTGTACCGATAATACCGGCAGTTTTGCCGTACATGTCAAAACCCAAGAGGCCATTAATCGAGAAGTTTCCATCACGGGTTCGGTGATATGCTTTATGGATTTTGCGGTTTAACGCTAGAATGAGTGCAACAGTATGTTCTGCTACAGCATATGGAGAGTAGGCAGGAACCCGTACAACATGTATTTTTCCATATGCTGTCTTGAAATCTACGTTATTATACCCTGCGCAGCGCAGCGCGATTATTCGAATTTTATGATTTACGAGATGTTCAATAACTTTTTCGTCTAAGGAATCATTCACAAAAGCACAGATAGCATCAAAATCGTTCGATAGCTCGACAGTATGTCGGTTAAGATGCGTTTCAAAATAAGTTATATCAAAATCGAAATTACCGTTAATTTCTCCGAATGATTTTCGGTCATAAGGTTTTGTGTCAAAGAAAGCAATTTTTTTGTTCATATTTATTATTTTCCTCATTTAACGACCAGGCTCTGTCGCTATGGAGCGCAGCGGAATAGCGGTCAAGAGCAGCGTCTTGTTATACACAGTTACTTGTCATCTGTTATATTCAATCGCATATTGCGTTTTAGATTTTACGAATATGAATAAAACCATTGAAAGCATTGCCAGCATAAAACCATAAACAAAGGTTGCTTCCGGACTTATTTTATCCCACAGCAGGCCGGCGATGAATCCACCCGGAAGGGCTACCAGCCCTATTGCCGTATGAAATGCTCCTAATGCCGTCGCTTTCAGGCGTTCCGGGGCCAAATCTACTACAAATGCTCTTTGAACACCGTCGATCATTGCGTAGAATATTCCATAAATTACGAAAAACAATAGAATACTATGAATATTTGAAGTGAATATCAATCCAAAAGAAGTTATCGCAAATACTAAATAGCCCGCGACTAAGACAGGTTTTCTTCCGATCTTATCTGATAATATTCCTGCCGGTATTATGCAAATAGTATAAACGATATAAAATAAAACATAGAGAAGGATTGCCATGTTATCGGCCAATCCTATATTCTTCGCCCTTAACAAGAGAAAGGCATACCCAAAATGACCTAAGGCAAAAACAGAAGAAACAATAATAAATAATCTTAAATTTCCAGGCAATTCTCTAAAGCTTAACTTAACAGGTTTTCCTTGTGGTTTTTCCTTCACAAGCGCTTTTTTTTCTTTGACGAACAGAACGACAAATACTGCAATTATTCCCGGTATAAAAGCAAATAGAAAAATATTTCTATATCCTAAAACCGGAAGAAGTAAGAAAGCAAGAAGCGCTCCCAACACTGAACCGATACCGTCCATAGCCCTATGAAATCCATAAGCTTTTCCTCTAACGCCCTCATCGCAAGACTCAGCTACAAGTGCATCTCTTGGTGCGGTCCTTAAGCCTTTACCGATTCTTTCTATTACTCTGACAAAAAGAACAAAAGACCAGACATTAGCAACAGCAAACAATGGTTTTGTAAAAGAAGATAGCGAATAACCAAATAGAAGAAAAGGCTTCCTCTTTTTGATTTTATCCGACCAATAACCAGAAACAACCTTCAATAAAGAAGCTGTTGTCTCCGCAGCACCTTCAACAATGCCCACCGCGTAAGCGCCGGTGCCTAAGACAGTAGTTAAAAATAAAGGAATTAATGGAAAGACCATCTGGCTTGAAAGGTCGGTGAATAAACTTACAAATCCCAATATGAAGATGTTTCTGGTAATGCCTTCGAAGATTTTAATTTTTTGTTCGTTCATTTTTCTCCCATGCATCCCGCCAGTTTATTCGATGTTTAAGCTCCCTGCTTTTCATCTAACATAATCTCCGTCTCCTAAGCATAACATTAAAGTTCACCTGCCGAAAAGCGCGGCCTTTTGGTCAGGTGGAGCAAATTATTCCGTGTTTTAATTATTGACGATGTTTAATATTATATCTTTTCAAGCGACTACCGTAAACTATAAATAAGACTATAACTCCATCAGCATTTTAGAGACAAAATCCGGTGTCCACATAGGTGTCGACAGCAGGCCTTAAATCGTAGAAATCGACATGAAATGCCGCAAATAAAAACCGCTGTAATACCATTTTAAGTTAAGTAGTGCATATTTGCATCCAACTTGTGTCATTGTCCGACTTGATCGGACAATCCAGAACGCGTATTGTAACTGGATTCCCCGGTCAAGCCGGGGAATGACAATGGTAAGGATTACAATACTGATCAACTATAAATGGTATAACTTGTTACAAGGTAACATAATCACAGCGCTTTTAATGAGATACGCATAATTGGAACCGGGGGCTACCCCTACAACTTAATGGACACGGTGATTAGGCGGACTGTAAGATAAGCTGTAATCTTTCGTGGTATTGATCGATAAGCTCAATAGCTCCTTTAACAACGGGCGGTAAGGCATACAACAATGTATAATATAGTCTCGTATCGGAACTCCCTGTTACCATCAACTCGAGTTCACGTTCCGAAAAGTCATTTTTATTTTTTATCACCCCGAACCGTTCGTATATATCTCTAAACTTATCTAATATCCTGCCTCTGAACGCTTCGTATTTTTTTTGATCTCCCGGATCTTCTTCCAGATCGTCTCTGGCAACGCGCAAAGCAGCCAAAGACAGACCCATGGCCGCGGCAGCGGTATAATTGGGAATTGATATTCCCGGTTTTGAATTATCATCTTTGAGAGCGACAATATATTCCCTGCCATTGATCACTTTACCTTTTTCAACAGACTCCAGTCTTTTTAGTTTAACCTCTATTACTTTGTCTCCAGCATATGGATCGCCCACTCGACCTGATAACTCTTTTACGTCAAGCCCGGATATTTCACCTATTTTAGCTAACTCATCCATCAACATACTTAGTCCTCTCCCTCCCGTATCGTTTTCAAGGATATATCGCACATCCAACCCAAACATATTCTGCCGGGCAATTAAATACGCCAGGGTCTTCATGTTCTGTTCTAATTGGCCCTTTTCTTCCGGAATACTTGTTAAATCTATACGCATGTTCACTAAACTGCTATTCAGAAATCTTGAAGCTCTTGTCAAAATATATTTTTCATCATTATTTTCTTCGCACAGGCCCTGTTGATCTTTCAACGTTCCCGGCACGGGTTTTGACAATTTTATTATGTTTACAGGAAAATAAAATGACGGTTCTACCCTGAAGGTTTCAAACGTAAAAATATCGGAAGTTAAAAAAAGATCTTCTAAAATATTTTTGGTCTCAAGCCATGCTTGTTCGTCAAATTTTTGTTCCGGAAAAGGTTCTCCTTTGTTATAAAATTTCTTTTTATAAAAATCCGAATCTTTTATTGCCCTGCAGACGCTTTCGAAGAGTTCTTCAGGGGTTCTTTCTCTTGATCCTTCATCGATAATATCTTTCAACACTTCACCCCATTCCGAAGGAACGGCGAAACGTGCTTCTCCCCCGGCTTTCAGCACTCTGTCAGCTTCCCGTAAAGAACGGATAAAAAGCGTAAAAGCGTCTGCTTCTAAAACTCCAGCCCCTTCTCTTCCATATGGAGGGTCACCGAAGATCTTATCCACAGAAGACGCCATGATCCCCAGATTTTCCGCGTCCCCCTTCATGATATCTATCTTCCGTAATTTCATCCGTAAAACATCCGGGATAACGTCAAGATACCTCTGCATCTCCGCCATGTTCTCTTCTATGGCATAACATAGCTCGCCTTCTTTCTGTGGCATCCCATAAGCGATGTCTGAAGCTATCATTTTAGAGGGCCCCTTATATGTACTTAAAAAAGAAAGCAGATTGCCCGGGCCGCCGAACATATCCAGCACGACGTCATTTTCTTTAATATCCGCGCCTTTCAGCATTTTATAGATTATTGTACCGTTTAATCCGATAGAGTGTGACCTGGATACAATATCCGAAACTCTTCGGATCTTTCCATCTTTTTTCTCATAAAGATATTTTGAACGGACATACAGGTAGTTAAACAATATTATGTTTGATATGGCTTTCTCTAATCGCCCCCTGTGAAAAATTAATGTTTTTGCTGAACGCGCTCTGTCATCTTCGCCAGCTTGCGCACCGGCAATAATGTTTCCGTAAACATTTAAACTTTCAATAAAGTTTTTTTTGCATAATTCATATTGTTCTCTATACTGACCGAACACTTCACTATGTTTTAGTTGCTCCAATGCAACCGTGATCTTACGATACAGATCCTGCTCACCGCGATATTTAAAGTCATGATACCTGAAAGTGGACGCGTCTATCTCCGATATTCTCTTTTTTTCTTCCGCAGTGAATGATCCGTATGGGAATAATTGTTTTTCGATCTCTTCAAAGGAAATCTCCGCTTCTAAAATCTTTTTTGCGGCAATACGCTGGTATACCCCTTTTTCAAGTTCTTTGCTTGAAAAAATACCATAATCCAATTCTGATCTTGTAATTATAAATCTGTCATTTTCTTGAAATATATTTCCGCGACGCAACTGCCGCACAGAAAGAACTTCCTCCGGGCCTCGATCGCTTACCGTTGTCTCACCTCCAAACGGCCTTTCTCTGCTCAGTACCCTCTCTCTTTCAGTACCATCATATTCAACTTCAAAGATCACATCCTCTCTATCTTTTACAACAAACTCAGCTCTAATCTTATTCCCGTCAGAACTTCTCTCCACACCCGGCAAAAATTCTATGTTGCTTTTCCCCCGCTCGATCCCATCACCATGTTTTTCAATCAACGTTCCATTTACCGCCGAATAAGTTTCGCCGGCTAAAAGGAGCTTTACGCCCGTTAAAATTTCAAATTCTGTCTGCAAGGACGGGAATATACCTTCGTCTATCAAAGCCGCAAACCTGGATTGGGCAGCAAGAGTATATCTGTTTATACCCGTACCGGCCCCGGCTGCGAGATCTGCCAAAAAAACAATGTTTGTGGCAAACAGGCACACTAAGACCATGGCCATGGCCTTTACCCCAATTCTGTGCTTGTTTTTGTAATTATCCATCTTTCTCCGCTTTTTTTAAAAAATCAGCCCATGAACCACACACTTCGTTCGGATTTAAGGCAAGCCCGGGGAGCTAAATCATCCCATTAGGGGCGGGACGATCAGCTCCTTGTTCCGGACATAAAAAAACCCGACTACCACAGTAATAAGGCAATCGGGCTGTCTAATAACAACAAAACAATTTACAATTTTTTACTGTATCTTAGACCCCTAATTTTGCGTCCCAATGTCACCATTGGTTTGCCATGAACCAGAGCAAAGATCGGTCCATGGCACCCTGGATCAAACTATGTTCTGGTCCAAGGTGCCTTTATCCTAAGAATTGTGTTCATTATATCAAATATTGTGGGTTAGGTCAAGAAAAAGGTAAAGTGAAGGGTAAAATGAAAAGAAACATTTAACTTTTTATTCCCAGAGCCGTCCCCATTCTCGTTCGGAGACCTGCCCTAACTTTACTTCAAGTTTTTTGAAAAAATTCCGCTACAAAGGCTATCTATATTGGTAAGAGGTGATTTTTACGGCTTGTTCTCTTCTCACAAGGCGGCTGGCATTTTTCGTATATACAACATTACTGCTCTAAGGATCAATCTCACGAAGAGCAGGGGCGTAAACAAGAAGCGTATAGGCTGCATTATCGGAAGTGCCATTGATGATTTCCAACGGCTATTTCTTTAGTTCTGCCCAAAGGCCGCTTCTGTCATAAATGATATGAAAATTGGATATACCTGCTTTATGTATGATCTCTTCCAGTTTATTCGGTGAGCTATAAGCCTTTGCATCATCTTTTAGAGAACGGTCCCTTAAAGATGTCATCCTGTCTAATTCCTCTTTGGTGACATATCGTCCAAATCCGCCGCCGACAAAACCGGTACCATCCTTCTTCAGTACTCTATAGATCTCTTGAAAGACGAGAACCTTGTCTTTCCAGCAATGATATGAACCCCTGCTAATAATCAAATCCGCAAATTCATTTTCAAAAGGCAGGTTATGGGCATCGCCCAATACGGGTATTATCCTATCTATCATCCCTTCGTTTTCAATGTTCATGCGTGCTACTTCGTATATGGCCTTTACTTTCTCCAATGCATATATTTTCAGATTAGAACGTCTGCACAGCTCAATTGCAAAGGCAGCCGTGCCACAACCGACATCCACACATACACCCCGCAAAACGCCATAATCCTCAATGACTTGTTTGGCGGTAGAGACAATTGCTGGCATAAAATTTTCTTTAACCTTTTTGTCAAAAAGCCGGGCTTCTGAAATGTCCATATACCGGTAATCAGCAGGAACGCGTTTGACAGACATAGAATTATATCCTCCTTTAACTTTTGAATTTCCATTTCGGGTCGCTATGCTAAATATTTCAAATATTCTTTTTTATTCGTAAGCCTAACGCCTCGCTTCACCGGCAAAATAATGCGGAGTGAGGAAAGAACGCGGCTTTATTTTGTCCGTGTGCAAGCGTGTACAAGTGTTAGACGTAAATAAATATACATCAAAAATAATCTTCCATTCTGTCAAATGCCTTATTGATCGTTTCTTCAGGAACGCAGAACGACATTCGTAAATGGGACTCGCCCTTGAAAACCACACCGGGCGTAGTAGAAACGCGAGCCTCCTTCAGGAGGCGCTTTGCAAAAGCAAGCGAATCCTTGCCCTCCTCGATTTTTATTTTCGGAAACATCAGATATGAACCTTTGGGTGTCTGGTATTTAAATATGTGACTGAGGCGGTCCAGCCTTCTGCACATCAAATCCCGCATGTTCTTGTAATGCTCGCGGAAATTCTCGATACATTCCTGAGAGCTTTTAATAGCCTCAAGTACGGCATATTGAGAAACTACAGGTGCACAAATTGCAAGCGGTATATGTCCCTTTTTAATTTGTGGTATAAATTCTTTTGACGAATGAACATAACCAATTCTCCATCCTGTCATTGCATAAGTTTTTGTAAAAGTAAACACGCTAATAACCCGTTCTTTCATGTCAGGAAAAGAAGCTATACTATAATGTTTGTATCCATCAAACGTGAAGTATTCATAGGCTTCATCCGTAATAATAACAAGATTATTTTTGCGTGCAACCTCAGCAACAGCTTCCAGTTCTTCATTAGAATAAACTGAACCTGTGGGATTATTAGGATCGCTTAACAAAATAGCCTTTGTCTTTTCCGTAATGGCATCATTTATCCTTTCGATATCCAGGCTGAAGCCCTCCTCCTCAATAGTAGGGACACAAACAGGCTTACCGGAGGCCATTATAACCTGACTGATATGAGTGGAATATCCAGGTACGGGGATGATTACCTCATCTCCCGGATCAATAACAGCCATTACAGCAGCAGCAAGACCTTCTATAGCTCCTACAGTAACGATGATTTCCTCAGGAGACGCTTCAATATGATTAACTTCTTTTAATTTTTTCGCTATTTCTTCTCGCAATTCATAAATGCCAGCTGGTTCAGAATAACCACCTATTTTCCCTTCCTCTATTGCTTTGATCGCTGCTTTCTTTATATGTTCCGGGGTACCGGAAGTCGGTTTTGCCCACGACAAAAATGCTACATCATCTACTTCCTTGGATAAACGTGTCATTTCATGGATAGCAGACTTTGGCATTTGTGAAACACGATTTGAAATCAGTATTGACATTTTTCTCTTTTTATCCATGTTAATCTCCCTTTAATTTATTATATCCTTTCGTCTAACGGTCTCGAGATGAGCGGCCCGTTCTCAACTTCGATAATACATCATGCCTTGCACAAAATCGGCAGAATCTCGGGTCCGCTCCATTGAGATGTTATGCCGCATTTATTACGAATTCTAAC
>JAYEOV010000006.1:0-53685 GCA_034723315.1 Candidatus Omnitrophota bacterium
TACTTTTTTAAAACGCGTTAACCTGTCCCGAAAGCACAAAGCCCCGGCCGCTTCGCGTCCATTCCCTGTTCCGCAAAAAGGAGGGGCTCCGTTCGGAAATGTCCCCGCCCCTGGTCACTTGGCGAACCCGGAAGCGGGGACATCATTAAGATGCGGGAAGGTTTTCGCATCTTATATATTACGCTTTCACAAGCACCTCAAGCACGTATCTTTCGTAATTCCTGATCTCTGTTTCGAAGTCTACGGCTTTCGCTTCCGGCAGATAGATGTACAGGTTGCCGCGCCCGATCTGAAGCCCGGGGATACGGGACGCCATGTCCCTGTCCCCTGACAACAGGAGGTTCACGAATATCTCATACTGGCTGATGTTATTCGTAGCTTCCGGATCCATCTCTACCTGCAGCAGGCCTTTTGTTTCAGCTTCCGTATCATATGTAAGCGTCCCTGCCATGCACCTGAAACCGGTATTATCCGCGGATACCGCCTTTTCACCGTATTCCGCCCGGATCCTGTCAAACAGCCCGCTCGTGGTATATCCTTCGGTTTTCCTGTCAAGTATCACGATATTCTCCTCGTCCACCACTCCTTCAAGCATCCACAGTTTCATCAGATCGTCTATGAAAGCGCTTTTCTGTTCTTCGGTAACAACGTTCTCCGGGCACATGACCAGGAATCTGTCATGCTGTATGTCAGTCTCTTTCGTGACTTTCATGAGCGCGCGCCTCCGCTGTATTTCCAGCCCCGGCGGGATGACCACGTTTTCTTTCTGTTCCAGGACAGCCTCGCCGTCGATGTAATGGATGAGGTAATGTTCGTTGTTTTTCCTCTCCAAGAGGGTTTCCAGATACTTCACCCTCCGCGTCTCCCCGGCGGGCCGGCTGTAAAATGTCTTATATGATCTCTGCACCCTCCTCATCTGGTATAAGCTCAGGGACGCCAGTTCCACCGCTTTCATGGCGTCCAGATATCCTTCGGAGATATCCACGATAAGCGCGGGCAGATCCTCTATCTCCGATATGGTCTCCGGGGTAAGGCCCTTTATCTCGGGATGCGCAAGGACAAATATCCTGTCACTCAGGTCATTCGCCAGTTCTTCAATAAGAGGCACAAGGCCCTCAATGTCGGCATCCACGTCCACAAGCGTTGAAGCCAGCGAAAACTCCTTTTGCCTGGCCTTTTCCAGCTCATCCAGCATGGCCTGCTCGTGCGTGCTCTTAATACACGTCACGCGAACGTTCGGCATCTTATCCAGGAGGCCTTTGTCCTCTTCGTTCATGGCGTCGAACATCTCTGCCGGGATACCGATCATCACCGTATCATCTTTTAGCTCGAACAGGTCTACCGGCCCTTTTTCTTCTTCCTCGGTCATATTCGCCAGATACTCGATAAACGCGTGAACAGCGGCAGCCGGGCCTTCCATGCCCATGTTGAGCTCACTTCCCTCACCTATCCATAAGTCGGTAATGTCCAGAGAATCATTTATCGGAAGCGGTTTACTCAGGATCCGCTCACCGTAACCGGGACGATTGATCCTGCTGCCCGCATCTATTGTGATCGTTAAAGCGTCCTCAAGCCCTGTCTCCTCGTTTATGCTATCCACCTCTGCTATCATACGCCCCGCCGGCCTGGCGTGCAGGCCCAATCTTCCCATCACGGTAAGGGATATTGACCGTTTCGCGTGCGCTTTTCCGGTCCCGGACAAAGCCTCTTTCAGATCTTCCCGTGTCCTTCGCGGCCCTGCCGCTTCTTCTTCCGGAACTTCTTCGGCCTCCTGGCCCGGTATTTTTCCTGTTTCTTCAAATATCCTGATTTCATCCGCGTATATTTTCTCGATATGCTCCTCGACTGAATTCACTTCTTCCTGCGCGCGCCCTCTGACATCTTTGTCAATTTCCCCGAACACGGCCTCCAGGGTTTTACTATCCAGATGGCTCATGAATACCTTCGCCGCCGCCACCTCTATGAACGGGACACTCGGGTATATATCAATGCCGTATTTATCGGCCATATATCTCATATGCAGCTGATATGCCTTGATGCCGGCTGCCTCGCCGCATACGGTCACGGGTATACTTCTCCCTGTGTCTTCCTGGATCTTCGAAACACCTCTCGCTATCTTTTCCAGCTCTTTTAATATTTCAGGCTGTATCTGCGTGAACAGTTGTATACCCCTGATGTTCATCTTGAGGTTGCTTATCCCCCACTCTTTCTCAAGATGCCTGTATATATCCCTGGTAAGGTCATTAGTGCCTATGCTTATAAAATCGGATATCTTTAATATCCTCATTATATTTTTCATCTGCGCCGCTTCCCGGCTCTCTATCATGGCCCCCACCGGGACGCCCGTAAGCCTTGCTCTGTCCCGGGCCGACGGCGTGATCTGTTCTATTGTTTCCTCCGTCCATTGCCGGACGAGTTTCATGTCGCCGGCCGTGTTTACCGCCGGAAACATTATTCTGACGTTATCAGCGCCCGTGGACAGAACAGACTCATATATCGCCTCTAATTCGGCGCCTAACAGGCAGGCGCCTTCAGGCGTCCTGTAAAAATCGATCCCATACACGCCGGAGACATACCCCGCGATCTCTCTTTTATCTTCAGCCACGTCAAAGGTCCTGAACGTCAGGGGCCTGCCTTCAGAATGTTCTATCAGATCCTCGATATGCGCCTTAAGATATTCCTTGAATTCCGCCTTTGCTTCTTCCTTTTCCGCTTGAGTGGCGGCATCGGCCAGCAGGATCTTCGCGCTGGGAAGGTCTTTTTCGAGCCATACCTCTGTGCGGACCACTCCTATCCCATCAGCGCCGTTCGATAAAGCGGAAAGCATGCTGCCCCTTTCTTCGACATTAGCAAATATTTTGGGCTCCCTGCCTGTCGCGGCTTCTTTAGGCGGCTTCCTCTTCATCGCTTTATAATATCTCCGCAAGACAGAGATCCTTTTTTCCTTATCATCATGGACCTTGACCAACTGCCTGTCAGGGCCTATGATCAACGAACCCCGGGGACCGTCCAGGAGCACCTGATCTTCGGGCACCCTGACATCGTTCAGCAGGTCATCCATTGACAACTCAAACATCCTTCCATCCGCCTTATGCGTGGCAAAGAATACCGGAACGTTCAAATTCTTCGCGGCCAGCACCCAGTGAGTCGTGGGGCCCGCCTCTGTCGTCACTATGGCCGCTATTTTCTTTTCCTTAACAAGCTTTATAACTTCGGAAGGCAAAAGCATGCCTTTAAGGAACAGGATATGTTTTTCAGCGGTTTCTTCCGCCCTGAATTCTTCGATAACAACCCCTTCCAGTCTGGAAGCGACTTTTCTTATTAAGTTCTGCTGCTCTTTTATCTCTTCGCGGCGCTTCACGACTTCTTCACCCTTCTCCCCTTCCAGTTTGGCCATACGTCCGTCAAGGCCGGCGGATTCTTCGTAAAGAGCCGTCGGGAGCGGCAGCAAGTCCTCCTCTATCCTTCCTGAGACATGTCTTGTTACCGCTTCTATAGCGCCTTTTATCATGTGGTCCAGGTCCGTCATATCACCGGGCCGGAGTGATCCCAGGCGGCCGATCAATTCTTCTCCCATCAGTTCCTTAATGACGGCTTCGAGCCGGTTCCTGTGAATGGAGACGTCCTTTCTTTCGATCCTTCCGTAAAGCACGTCCTCTATTATCGCCTGGTCCAGTTTCTCGAAAACAGCTATATCAAGCGCGAGCGGCAGTATCTTTACCGGAGGCGCGTTCTCCCGCTCCAATCTCTCCATGTCCCCCTTTAATCCGGAGATCCTGTCGGCTATCTTGCGGTGCAGCAGGATCACGGCTTTCGGCTTCATTATCCTTCTGCCGCGCACGATACCGCTTCTAAGCTCGGCCTCTACTTCTTTCACCAGAGAGAGCAGTTCCTTCAGGACATCTTCTCCCAGCCCGACTTCCCGCTGGATATCGCGTATGGTGATCAGAAAATCCGCTATCTCTTTCTCGACAAGTTCCGCCGCGAGTTCAACATCGTACTGCGCTTCCACGGGAACTATAATATTGTGCAGGATCGCTGCTATATCAATTCCCTCTCCCGCGTCGTAATAAGCCGCGGTGCCCCTGAC
Source organism: Candidatus Omnitrophota bacterium (assembly GCA_034723315.1). GTDB lineage: Bacteria > Omnitrophota > Gorgyraeia > Tantalellales > Tantalellaceae > JAYEOV01. The sequence goes on from JAYEOV010000006.1 coordinate 4,091, forward strand.
CATGGCGTTTTTGATCGATGATATCCCGCGGTATTCAATGATGGGAGTTAGTGAAAACTCCCGAGTGTCCGACAGAACCGTCCTTATTTCGCTCTTGGTACTCTCTTTTAACTTCTTACCTTCCTCTGTAATATTTTTTATGTCAATACATATCCGGAGCGTGGAATCATCACAGGGGACATTCACATAAAAGGTTCCCTCTTTTTCCACGTTAATCCCGGGTTCCACAATAGTATCCAGTATGAATTTACTGATACCGCGCCTTACGTCGGCAAAAGCTGTGATCAGGCGGTCCCCGGGCAGATCCGGTTTATGATAAAACTCAAAACTCAATCTTTCAGTGTTTTCCAGGACTTCTACCGCATGCCTGTATGCGGTCGTCACCAGAAAAGCGGCGTCTTTTTTGTCTTTCAACATCCACGCAGGCAGACCGTCACGGAACTGGTTGACGAATTCGATCTTGTCTATCGGCTCTTTCGGGAACTCTTTATCCAGCAAGGTCACGAGCTTATCACGCCTTATCACGACACTCCCTTTAGAACGCTTCAGCCATGTCCATATTCTTCTGAGCGTGTCTTCAAACCACGTGGCCGGCCCTATGCCGCGGCCTATCCTGTGCAGGTATTTTCTTTCAGCGCCTGACACCTTTGCCGCGTCCCTGGCAATACTCCTGTATTTCTCCAGGATCCTCAGGTCGTCAAAAGCGGAAAGAATACGGGATAAATACGCCCCCGGTATCCCGGAACTGGCCCGAAGGAACAACCGGGTCTGCTCGGACGTTTCGACTTTAAAACGATTGAAGAAAAATATCTGTTTAAAAAGGTTCATGCCGGTCTCTATCGCGTCGGCAGCTACAAGAACAGAGGCTATCAACAGGGCCTCATCTTTCTCGTCTTCAGGCCAGACCTGCCTTTCCAGGTAAGCTTCAAGTTCGCTGATATTATGATGAAAAAGAACGGCTGTCTTCTGGCTACGAGAAAGCAGTATCCTGTTCTTCCTGGCGGCATGCACACTGGCGGGCCCCTGGAAGAGATCGAACGCGCAAGCCATCTCCATGGAGGTGAATTCATTCCTCCTCATGCTGAATATCCTGATGAGCTTGTTATACCGGTCCACATCCCCTGACTTGCGTCTGGGTAAGGTTATACCTTTCTCTGCCAGGCTTTTTCGCGCGGCTTCACGCGTCTTCGCGTCAATAGGTTCCCTGTAAGCGCTCATATCGTGGACAGCAGCCGTAAACCTGATCTTATGTGTCACCTCTTTGGATAGACCCATCTTATCCGCGAGCATGGCGGCGATCCTCTCCACTCTTTCGGCGTGTGCTTCCGCGAAATCTATTTCATACATGGAATAGATATTCTGAAAAGAGGTGTCAATCTTTGCCCCGGCTGGCGCGTGGGGCCGCGGCTTTTCCCTGAATATCCCCGCCAAAGGAAGCATGGCGAACATGCCCCATATATGCGATCTGTATGATTCATGTACGCGTATGACATTCCTTACCCACGCGGGAAGGGCAGAAAACGCGGGGTGCCTGTAACCGTCGCTTTCCGCGATCTTCAGCGTGAACATCTGCAGCGGTGTGGGAATGCCGTTCGTTTTCGGAAATCTTTCAAGATTCGGGTGCTGGACGTAGTAACTCTTTAATGCCTCAGATACCGCATCGCTGAGGAGTACAAACTTTATTGCCGCTGTGAAGAAATATAACCCGCCTAAGATAGCCAGCAGAGTCACGCCCGTGAAATCGCCCTGCGCGAAATACTGAATCGCGCCGACAAAAACGCTAAGTAAGAAAAACCCTCCTGTCCAATAAACTGCCTTCCTGCCGGAAAGGACGTCAAACGCGTGCTTTATTTTTCTGGCCGGGATCTTCCCGCGCCCAAGAAGATACCTGGCTTTCGCCCTGTACGGTGACGCATAGCGGGCCATTACTTCCGCGGCAGGCGTCAACTTTTTAATATCTTTTTTCGCTCCTGGCCCTGTCCCTTTCTTAAGATCAACAGCAGGCTTTTCTGTGGGCAAAACCTTCTGCTTCCGCAATTCTGTTTCCCCGGACAGAACTATTTCAATTTTACCGTCTTCTGTAAGCCTGACGCTGAGTTCCTTCAGAGGTTTCAACTCTTCCTCGATAAAATCTTTCAAGACCCGTATCTCTTCCTCAACGTTCTTTTCTATCAATTCGCCGCTTTCCTGCTTGTTTTTCAGTATCTGCACATAAGCTTCATATTCCGCTTTAATAAGCAAAACATAAACCTCCGGTTTTCCGAAATAAACCCCCGCTTTTATTTGAAATTTCAAATCCTCTATATGCCCCTTTATCAGGCCGTCATATTTCAACTCGTCTTTCCGGGTTTCTTTGAGACCTTTTTGTTTAATGGTACAAAATATGTCTTTATACCAATCATACCTGGCCAGTTTCTCGATTAGCCGTTCCTTGAACCTCTTCGACAGTTCTTCTCGATCACCGCTATACGTTTCCAGATCCTCCTTTAACTCATTGGGCAAGTCTTCCAGCGGAATGATGTTCTGACCCAGGAATATTTTCCATATCTTCGTGCCAAAAGACACTCCTTTGATCCCCTCATAATATTCGATCCCATGCGTCATGGTCTGGATATACGGGTTTATATGGGTATCTCTAAGCTTCTGCAGGTCTATTTTGCCGGAGAAATCCCGATGTAAACCATACCCGATGATGGCCCAGATCAGAACGATGAGAAATAACGTCTTTAACATTAAAAATCTGCACAATTCCCAGCTACTATACGCTATTGTCTTTATTTTGCCTTGTTCTACGCCAAAGGTGTATTTAGCGCTGAACTGCAATCCAAAGATGTTCCTCTCCCCGACGTCGTCTCCCTCAGCGCCATGCGCTGTTTTTGACCAATAGTGCGCGTATCCCGAAACCATCTCTTTTATTCCTATCCATGCACCTATGATCAGACTTGCCATATAGACGACATTGAACAATGACGCTGACGAAAGTTGTATTCTCCTCGCGACATTGGGGTCAGTTCTTCCGATCAAGGCAGCTATCAACGATGAAACTATCCAGATACCTAAGACCCCCGCCAATGAACCCCACCATGAAACGTTCAATATTGCCAGGGCCTTTAATACAAAGGTTAAAATACCCAGAAAGGTGAGCCAGTTAAGATATGAGCCGATGTCTAATTTTCCTTCACGTATATCCCCGGCTTTTTTTCTCAAGGATTTCGCATGATCTCTGACAACTTTATTCTTGCCCTCAATACATCTTTTTACGACATTTCTTAAAATAGTTTTTGGCACCAGTCTTGCATCGGCATAATTATTTCTCAAATAACCCACCATTCCCTCTAATTTATCCTTTTGAGAGATGCCGGTTCTTTCTTCGATAGCGTTTATCCCGGGTTCATTCGCTTCAAACGCGTCTACGGCAATATCATAGGCGTTCGCGTCTTGCTCCAGATCACTGGCTGATTTTTCCAGGCCGATACTGAGCTTTTTACCCGGTCCGGCAGGCCTGTCACTCGGGTTTGGCAGCCATATGGCGATCAGGGAATATGAGGTTTGCGCTATAAAGGAATATATAAAAAATATAGGTCCGGCCAGTTCGGGGCTTATCCTGATAGACATGAACCATACATAAATTTCGAACAGTTTGGCACTGACCCCTTCAAGCGGAATACCGGCTATCGACAGGGACATCAAATAGCCTATCATGACCAGCACTGCCGTTCCCAGCACTACCGGGATCAATGATCTTGCCGTCCTGAGTCCGTCTTTTCCGTACATATGCCTGGCTCTGAACGTTTTGCTCCCCCCCCTGATGGCCGATACGGCCCCTTTGATCACAACATAAGCGATAATGCAGAGAGATATCTGCGGTAAATACCCTAACCAGAAAAATATCTCGGGCATGTAAAATTTGGCAATGGCGCTGCTTACTCCCAGATAGCGGCCTATGGCAAGTGTGAGAAGCGCTCCCAGCGCGAGCGCTCCACTAACGGTTATAATGCCGGTCAGCTTCTTCCTCTTTTCGCTCAACCCCTTTATCGTGTTGTGAATGCACCCGTAAATTATTTCGTCTTTCTTTTCCGCTGTCTGGTAAAGAACATGTATAATGAGAAACAACGCGGCCGCTCCCCCTATAACGTAGGAATACGGCGCAACGAGGACAGCCTGCGGAAGAAAGCCCAATCCCCAGAACAGGCTGACTGTCGCGGCTATAAGAAAGAACAGCGCGGATGCCGCGCCGCCCGCGATCATCACGAAAAATTCCCATACACCGCGTACACCCCTGCTCCTGTAGATAGTGAGCATATTTTCAACGTTGAGAAATTTTACAAGCGTCTGCATATAACCCTTTGTCCAACGGGACCTCTGATTGACCCAGCTCGCCCAGTACTGATTACTTATCGTTTCCTCCAGGGTGTTGCTGGACATTACAGCCGTCCTGAACCCTCTTTTGTAAAGATCCAGTCCGAGGTGCTCATCCTCCGTGACATTAAACCCGTCCCAGCCGCCGATTTCTTTTAATGTAGGGATAAAGAAATAGTTGGAAGTGCCTCCAAGGGGGATCAACGTACCCGTGGCATTAAGTCCCGGCAAAAGTATCTTGAACCATACTTCATAATCCGCCGTAAAATTCTTCGTGGTCCAGCTCCTGTACCAGTTAAACCAGTCTAACTGACACTGCATAACGGCCGGAATGCCTATTTGACTGAACTTATCTGTTATCTGTTCTTTTGTCATGTCTCTTTCGCTGACACCCTCAAGCATTAACATTTTTACGACAAAGGGAATGTCCAAAATTATGCCGAACCTTGACGCGGACTTGAGTATCTCGCTGCCCTCGGGATGATTTTCAGCGGCAGGCAGAGATCTCAAAAGCTCCTCGAAACGTTCCCTGGAAAGAGTTTTCAGGGTCTCGAGGTCCAGACCGTTTAATACTTCTTCAATATCCCCCAGTGTCCTATGTATCCTTTGATATGAAAAAATGACTTTATCGACCTGATCCACATTCGGCGCGTCTTCTCCGTCCCAGATAACGGCATACTCCCCTTCCGTATATCCCACGGCATAGTTTGTAGCATAGGGTTTTGTCTGAGGCTGGGGGGATTCGCCCACCCTGTCGCTGGGCGCCCTTTGCGGCGTCGCGACGATCCTCAGATTCAGAAATTCCGGGACTTTATTTGCCCTGAGCAGGTCAATAATAGGAGTAATGGTCGCCTCATCTCCCTCTTCCCCGGCAACAAGCACCTGTATCTTTGGATAACTGAGGTTTGATACGTTTCTGATCAATTTGCCTATAACGTTCGGTTCATCAAAAACAGGGAGATACACGGTCAGTAAAGGCATGAAATAATAGGCTCCGACGGCATACCTGGCATCCGGGTCAGTCGCCAATATCCTTTTGGCTTCAGCAATGTCTTTCTTGTCTTCAGGGAACCCGGTGCGTTCATCGATCGCCATTATTCCTTTATTCTTCAGGACATACGCCGAACAACAGCTCTTAAGAGTATGCATGTCTCTGCTGGTTGTTATTTCAAACAAAGCTTCCACGACCGCGTTCTTCCAATCCAATATCTCCTCAAGCGGCTTTCCGGCGGGAACAAATTTGTATAAACCAGGATAACTTTGTTGTAATTCTTCCAGTATATCTTTCGGAATACCCTGTACATTTATCGTTTCGTTCCTGAACGTGTAAGTATACATGGAAAATTCCGCGGCAGGATCGACAGGCAGAGTAAGTATCTTCTTAAATCTCTCCGCGTCCATATGCTCTATTGTCTCCCTGGACAAATTTCTCAATTCCTCGTCAGTCGCATCCAGGATCTGATTAAATCCGAACAGTTCCGCCGCGCGTTTGGATCTGGCTATCAGCCCTTTCCCGCCGATGATCCTCTTATAAACATCTATTATCAGCCCCACTAAAACAGCGACGTTGATAATTACTCCGGCCGGAACGAGTATCGAATGGCCGAAGAAACTACCGATTACAGCTAACGCGCCTATGGCCAGTAACGGAAACAGTTTAAACACCCACTTTTGCGCTTTTGTCGCGCATACAAAACATGCCAGGTTCTCGTCCTCATATTTATTGTATAGACCTATCATCCCCCTTTGAGCCCGCGACCTTCTTGTTTTGGCCGCTTCTATAAGCGCGGCCAGGTCCACATGCTTCGTGCCTCTGTTCTTTTCCATCAGGACTTCCGGAAGAACTTCGTATCTAATGATCTGCCTGTATCCCGAGATCACTCTTAAAAGTCCCTGGAAGAGGAGCTCTCTCCCGTCTTTTCGCCTGATATAGGCCTTGGTGGAAACTTTCACGGATTCTATCTCTTCCTGATTGTTTAAAAGATCATTTATTTCCGCTATCGAGCGAACAAGAATATCCTCAAGAGACATATCCTGTGCCGCGCCGACTAGATCCCGCAGAGGATGGCTTTCTTTCTCCCTTTTCAGCATCGTTATCTTGCCGATATTCCAGATGGATATTTCATCCGGTTTTTTACCCTGATCCTCGATCCTGGTTAGAACCTTTTCCAGTCTCTCATCAATAAGCGCCAACGCTTCCTGCCTCTTTTCCGAAATTCCCGAAGCAACCAGGTTTTGCGCCTCCTTGCCTCCTCCTCTCGCGTTAACAACGTCCTTGAATTCGTCCTCGAGGCTCTTGAGGAAAACATCAAACCTTTTTGCCTTTTCGATAACTTCCTCAACGTCATCGTCGCCGGCGGGCATTGTCTTGATCTGCGTTCTCTCAGCCTGACGGGCCGCTCCTTCCTCAAAGCTTGTCACCCTTCTTTTTTTTGCCGCTTCTATAAGCGCGCCCAGGTCCACATGCGTCCTGCCTCTGTCCTTTTCCTTCAGGACTTCCGGAAGAACTTCGTCTCCGATGATCTGCCTGTATCCCGAGATCACTCTCAAAAGTTCCTGGAAGAGGAGTTCTCTCCCGTCTTTTCGCCTGATATAGGCCTTGGTGGGAACTTTCACGGATTCTATCTCTTCCTGATTGTCTAAAAGACCGTTTATTTCGTCTATCGAGCGGACAAGAATATCCTCAAGAGACATATCCTGTGCCGCGCCGGCAAGATCCCGCATCGCTATCCGGCCGATATCCCAGAAGTATATTTCATCCGGTTTTTTACTCTGATCCTCGATTCCGGTCAGAACCTTTTCCAGCCTCTCATCAATAAGCGCCAACGCTTCCTCCCTCTTTCCCGAAGCAACCAGGTTTTGCGCCTCCTTGCCTCCTTTGCTCGCGTCAACAACGTCCTTGAACTCGTTTTCGAGGTTCTTGAGAAAATTATCAAACCTTTTTGCCTTTTCGATAACTTCCTCAACGTCATCGGCATCGGCGGCGGCGGGCATTGTCTTGATCTGCGTTCTCTCAACCTGACGGGCCGCTCCTTCCTCAAAGCTTGTCGCCTTCTCGACAAACTTTCCTATCTCTGCCTTGCGTTCCTGTTCATCATCTATGGTTGCCCATTCGTTGTGAAGCTCCTTGAACAGATACCGCGACTTCAACAACTCGCTGACCTGATGCTGCCCGTCGTATTTAAAATTCGTGAATATTTTCACGCAGTTCCGGAGCCCATCATCTTTCAAGTACACGTTCCCGAATAACAGTGTGTCTTTGTAAATGGTCTCGACCTCGTCCTCGATACGCTCCTGCCTTGTCACGCTCAAGGCATGTCTGTGGTTGAAGGCGTGGAACAGCCGCTCTCCCAAAACATAGAGAGCTCCGATCGTCAGGTCGTTCTGCGCGTGGAGGGACGTGGATATGATATCGGCGAAATCCCGCGACAGAATGATCTCTACCTCTTTCACCTTGCCGGCGGCATCTTCGGTAATCCTTTCTATAACATTGGAAGCCAAATTCTCGCGGGCGACCTTCATTGATACCGGAGGGCCTCTTCTGTTCCTGATCCGCTTCCATATATTTTTCAGTTCAGGATCATCCGATCCCTCTATCTTGTCTCCCAGGAACTGTATTGCCTTGACTACCGACGTCGCCAGTATCACAGCCGGGGCGTTATTCTCCAGATCCTCTTCATATGTTACGTCCCTTATCTCGATCCCGCGTGTCTCACCCCTGCCGGCGGGTATCCCGATCGATATTTCAGAGCTTTCATCGATCAGCACATCCCCTGTATCCCCGCTTACCTCTATTGTTTCGCCTTCCCGGAGCGTATAAATATTTTTTACCTCGCTTTTCCCCTCCGGCCCTTTATCCCCGGTCTCCCTTTTTCCCGGTTTCCTCCTGAAAAGCATTAACAGGCCGCCTATTAATCCAACAACACCCACAACTAACCCGATCAATTTGACAATGGAATAAATTATTTGTTTGAGCGGCGGCTTTTCCAAGAACGGTATGTCCGACTTTTTCAGCAGGTCCTTAATAACCTTACGGACTTCGTATAGATCCTCCTCATTCCTCTGGTAAATTGTAACGGCATCACGTATCGCTTTTATGACATAATCGGGGGCTTTCTCCATCTCCTCCGGGTTTGTTTGGGCTTCCTCGTATATCTTGCTCGCTATGGTCCTTACTCCTTCTCTTATTACTACGTCTTTCAGTATCTTCGAAAAATCCTCCAATGCCTTATAATTCTCTTCGTATAAATAAATATCCACTGCCCAGAAATACACGTTTTCCAGCATGGGAAGGGGCCGCACGTTGTCCTTGTATATTTTCCCCGATAGGTCCTCGTACATTTTGAGTGTATGACCTATCAACTTACTGATCTCCTCTTCGCTCAGCTGCAGGTTTTTAAGTTTCAGAAAAGTATATGTCATGTTCAAGAATTCTTCGCTCGGAAACTCCAGTAGAGGAGATTTGTGTTCTTTCAGGATCCCGAGTATCTTTTCTCTCCAGATCTCGTTGGTGCCAAGCTCATATGCTATTTTGTGGATGGTATCATCGGGATTGTAATATGTAACCTCCAGGCTGCCCTCCGAACCGTCCTCTTCGGTAAACGGTTCCTTGACCCAGTGCATGACCTCGGATACCCGTAGCGAGACTTCTTTGTTCTTCAGTTCTTCCGGCAGGAAGTCCGCGATAGGAGCGATATCCCCGAGATTTATCCCCGGGAAATCCTTAGTTATCATTTTCGCGTCTTCCACATCACCTTCAGGGACATATCGAAATTTCCAGCCCCTCATCTTATCCATCCCGCTTTCATGCGTGTATGGGTTGGCAAAGATATTGCCCCGCATTTTAGCGTCCGTTACGGGTACTGTGAACTGGTAAAGGTTTTCGCTTTCCCCCTCGATCTTACCGACGAAATAAATGCTCTGCAGCTCGGCAAAGCTGTTAAGCGGATGCTCGCTGAAATCGATCTCTGCCGTTGTTTTGCCCCTGTAGCCTATCACTCTTTTCCACGCCTGCTCAACAGTCTCCCCCGGGGTCAGCTTCAATTTGAACTGCGCGATAACTGTCCTTGTTTCGTCATCGTTTACTCTCACTTTTTTGTGAAAATAAAATATCCCCTGGTTGTATTCACTTTTCGTGAGAACTCCCGCGGGTCCGTAAAAGCTCAAATTCTGTGTCTCGTCAGCACTGTCATAAGCGAAGATCAGGGTATACTTCTTCTCATATTCCTCTATCAGATCGTTGTCAACTTTCTCGACCCTTCCGGTATCACTGTCTATTGTGACCGCGCCGGTAGGTAACTGATAAAACTCCCTTATCCGCTTCTTGCCGGCGACACCGTAAAACTGGTAAACATCTATACCGACAAATACGCCTTTTACCTTATAAGCGCCTTTCTCCCCTTTCAACGGTACTGTCAGGAACCATCCCTCGGACAGATTAGGGTCACTCTGCCTTATCAGGACCTTTTTCCCTGCCGCGTAATTGACCCCTATACTGCCATCCTTTTTAATATACAAGGGCGCTTTCCACTGCTCGGCTTCGTAATCCTCTTCTCTGGGAGCAAATGTCCTGTAAACGCGGACCGTTTCATTTTTCTCAGCCAGTCTTCTTACAAATTCTTCAAAGTTTTCAATTCCTTTAAGATGAGAACCCTTGTAAGTCAGATCTATGATCGCTCTTTCTTTTAATTCATCATCATATATGACAAAGCTGCGTTCATATACTTCTGTTTGATCTGCTACTTCTGCTGGATCTGCCGCCTCAAGCGGTTTTGACACACTTGCTATGGGCAGTCTTCCGGAATATTCGCCCGCGAAAAAACGCTTTTCATCATAATCATATTCAGTCTGATATCTGCCAAGGGATGATTTCTCAAGCGTAACCCTGTAGTCGTCACCCCTGAAAGGCGCCCGGTATCTGGTCAACCGGTTTATTTTTTCAATAGCCGGGTCCTTCTCTTGTTCATTTTTCTTGTCTTCCTCGCTGCCTGTCTGGATCAAATAGACGAATTCCTTCATCTCTTTTTCGCCTTCGTCATATACAAGGATCTTATGAACTTCTACTCCCTGATCAGGTACTTCCTGATCAGGATGGTATTCCCGTATATCCTGGTACCAGGGTTTTCCCGAGGCATCGTAAATACCGAATGACTCTGACAGCGGCCTTTTCACGCCAGGCGCGTTTATCACTTTATGACCCCACCTGGCATTGGCAGGGAGCGATATTGTCCGTGTCCCAGCGCCGGATGCCTTTCCTCCTCCTAAATATATCGTCACTTCATTATTTTCAATATCGACCTCTGCTATTTCCCTGCCTTTTCCGGCTTCCTTTATCCCGGATGTAAGTTCTTCAAGCGCAAATGTCTCGGGCTTAATTTCCCCCGGCAGTTCTATAACTTCACCTGTTTTTTTATCTATAAATTCAGAAGAAACAGATTCAGCGATACCGAACGGGTCTTTTTTACTTATCTTTCTAATAGCCATGTCCATATCGTCGTATACTATTGTCTCGGTATACGTCCCCTCTACGCCGGGATTTTCATCATCCTTAAATTTAATCTTTACAGACCTGATACCTCTCATTATCTCCGTTTTTTTGCTATCGTAATTATATCGTTTCTCTTTAAACACTTCTCCCTGCGACTCGAGAAAGCTCCATTTATTACGGTCCTTATAGCGCGCTTTATCAAGCAACACTACTTCTTTTACTACTCCTCCTTTTTCAACATATGTTACTACCCGTTTACTGATCTCATCTTTCAGCGGATCTTTGTCATACTCATATGTTTCTATTTTTACGAGTTCCCTGGCCCAGTTGATCCTGTTGAACCGGTAAAACCATACTGTTTTAAAAAGCAGTTCGCCGTTCTTGTCGAGGAGCATCTCGGTGAACTCAGTGATCATTATTTCACCTTCGTTATATCCTCTTTTTTCCGCGGTTACGTGATAAACGCCTCTATCATCCACTATTTCTTCATAAACAGGCTTACCCTGCTCGTCCAGTGTTGTCGGTATACTGACGGCCGTACCGGCCTCTATCCTGTCGCATGTCTGGATATATCCCGTAAACTCACGCGCGCCCTCAATGGATTCTTCTTCAGGTTTAAGCTTACAGACTCTCTTTTCCGCAAGGACTTTTCTATTATGCTCCAATACTACCGCTTTACTTGAATATTCCCTGCCATACCTGTCTTTACCCTCTTTTGTCACAAAAAGCACTTGTTCAGCACGCGCGCCGGTTTCTGCTGCCGGTCTTACCCCGGGGACATCCTTTTTAACCCGGGCAGGCGTAACAGGCGCTTTGGACGGCACTACGGCAGGCGTAACAGGCGCCGGACTTACTGTTTCCCGCGCCTCTGGCGCCTCTTTTTCTTCCGTTACCGGCACAGCCTGTTCTTCTTCTTCCAAAGGTTTCTTCTTTACTTCAGGCTCTTTTAGGGGTTCCGGAACAACGGGAACTGCCGCTTCTTTCTCAGGCTTTTCGATCTTAAATATTTTCTTAAGAGTCTCCAGTACAGCTTCACCATGTGTTCCCGGGCTATAAGGATGCTGCGCATCAGTCCAGTAAAGCACCCCCGCCCAGCCTTTTTTAAGAAGAGTGTTTACATCACTCGCCATTTCAGCTTTGGTCTTTCCTCTTACTCCTCCTCTTGCCTTAAGTCTTGGATCCAATTCTGTAATAACGAATTTTATCTTATCCCTTGCCCATCCCGGTACAGGGAATCTACCTACTGAAGGATACCTGCCGTTCACTTCTTCGTATATATGAGTGCTCATTACCATCTCTATACCGCCGGACAATATCTGGCTCTTGTACCTGTCTATCAGGTCGAACCAGTTGGCAAGAAGCTCCTTATAATCCCGCGTACCTACCGTTACACTTACACCTCTTAGATTACGGTTAATTAACTCATCTATAACCTCATTTACAAATGCTCGTTTCTCGCCGGGTGTGAGCGCTACCGCACCGACCGGTTCGTTCATTATATCCCATGTTATTTTGACACCTTTCTTTTTTGAATCTTTTTCTACCTCTTCCACAAAACCCGCTAAAACATCTACAAGTTTCGCTCTTTGTTGAGGATCTTTTATCGCGTCCGCGAATTCTACACCATCATTCTCTGTTCCGTTCGCTACATGAAAGTCCAGTAATGTTATATAAAGGTTATCGACTCCTTCTCTCTTAACCTCTCTCAAAAACTCTTTTGCGTCGCTTACAGCTTGTCCGTCTATCGTTGCGCCCCGACGCGTTACACGCAGACCTCTATCAAACGGTTTACCGCTGAATGCCGGCATTACTCTTACAGTATTCACTCCTTCAGCCGCGTATTCATCGCTGTCCGGTAATCCTCTGGAATTACCGAATATTCCATACCTGTCATAGTATCCGCTGCTGCCCGATTGAACCTCTGATTCTGATACAGTTGCGCTCCAAGCCTGGCTTCGAGGCAAAAGTTCGCGCTTCTCCGCCTTTGGGCCTTTCTCCGCTTCCGTATCGCTGTCTATCCTTATATTTTTTATTACGATCCCGCCTCTAAATCCTTCTGTAGCAGACCCTCCCAACGCGAATTTCAGGCCCAGTTGCCTTACTTTATCAAGTTTCCCGCCGTAACTTTTCCAATGATGCGGTTTGACGGTTATAGTTTTCTTTGTAGAATCAAGCGCGCCAAGCTCCCATTGAGTATCAAGATATCCCCAATTTTGATCTTTCGCGGCTACCTGTAAATGTAAGGTATTTACTCCACCTCTATTCGCGGCGCTGCGTGATAGTTCTACTTCAATTACAATGGTTTTGTTTCTAAGATCCTGTATACCTGGAAGATCTGCCCACGCAAAAGATTGCGTATCCCTTCCCCCTAAATGCGGGTTAAGATGCAAACCATCTGCCTGTTTCGATACTTTCATACTTTTGTTTTCAGGCTGCCATCTGCCTTTTTGGGTTAAATTATAATCGGATATATCGGCAGCATGCACAACGCTTGAAAAAACATTTGCCAGCCAGTTCACGCCTCTGGTGACCAGATTAGCCACACCGCCCGGGACTGCGGCCTGCGCATAGCCGGCCGCGGTATTGCCCATCGCGTCACTTATCCCTGCCGCGGGTGATACTCTCTCCTCAGGTTCCGTAGGTTCCGTTACAGGCGTTTCCGAAGACGCGGGAGTTACCTCCGGCTTTTCAGCAGGTGCGGGGCCGAACTCAACTTCGTCTTCTTTGAATAATTCCATAGCGTTTTCATACGTCATAGGCGCATATTTCGCGCCGGGCATTTCCTCTTCGGTGATAAAATTCCTGTAAAAAACCCGATCCCAGTGCACCACGTCATTCCAGTCACTGTCCTTGTCATAGATCAGTCTAAAAGCGGCTTCGGATATGGGAAGAACGCCTCTTTCGTAAAGTTCTGCAAGATACCCTTTATAAGCGTGGCTGTTTCCCTGCTCGATATAACCGTCAAGCTTCTTTATAATACCCATGTACACGCCATGCCCCTCTTTGACATACGTATCAAAGCTTTTATCTTTTTCCGCCCTGAATTTATACACATGGATAAGTCCGTCTTTCTTCTCTCTCCTGTAGAAGACGATCTCCCCATGGTCCGCTGTCACGGTGTAATCCAGTTCGTCCTTGGACAGAAGTTTCCCCTCTCTGTCATTTTTTACGTTCTGTTCCGCCATAACCTTGTTTGTCAGGATATCAAACGTCTTACCGGACAAAGTCAACTCAGTGCCATCGCGATCAAGCGTCCTGGTCAACCGTTCCCTCAGGCGCGGTTTATTCAAAAACGTGTCTTCACTAACGCCCATAACAGAAGTGCCTGCCGCGTTCAGTTCGCCGATATAACATTCTGATTCTTCCCCTTCATGAGAATGCGTGGTAATCCAGACCTGCTCGACACTGATCCCTATTTCCGGGAGATCCTCGAAAATCTCCGACAGGCTGATCTTTCCTTCGGTGCTGAGATAACAAAAACCCTTTCCGACCTTTTCGCCTTTCCTGTTGAACTTCAGCACTTTGGTCCGTGTCGCACCGGGGGAAAAACAAGGCTGTTTTCCGTCCGGAAGATCAAGTGTGATCTTCTGATCAAGCTTTTTATACGTATAAGTCTCTTTTTTGTATCCTTTGATATAAGGGACCCCTTCTGTGATCTCTATATCGCCTGCCCACTGGGCATCGGGCCTGAGTTTTGATTTCTTTGACACAAATATCTCATTCTTACCTGTGTCCTGTGAATACATCGTGACCTGACTTCCGTCCTTCCCCAGCAGTATGTAATAAGTTTTTCTTTCACGCCCGTCTTTGTCAAACGTAATGCCTTTGATATATCCGCTTATCTCCTTCTCCTCAACAGAATCCCCCGTCATTACCTTCATTTTCACCGGAACCTCGAATTCTTCCTCCACCTCTATTACGGAATGCAGCAGCGCGGACACCACTTTATCACCGGCTATATATCCCGGGCCTTTCTCATCCTCCAGGTCCACTCCGAGATGCTTTTGTATGATTCCTCTTATCGCGGGGTCATTGTACTGCTTAATAAATTCGTGAATTGCCTCCCGGCGGTCTTCCGCTGTCAGGTCTTCTCTCATGATCCTCTCCACCTCAGCCTCATTGTAGCCGAATATCTGAATATACTCTCCGCGGGTTAAAGCGCGGCGGTTCCTGTCCACGTATATCTCCCTGGCCCTGTACTCCATAATGGCTTTGTCTATAAACAGTGTCTTATGCAGAGGCGCGGTGTTAAGAAGCCGTCTTTCTTTGAGCTCGGTGTAATTGCTTTTTAATATGCGGAATTGAGGATCTTTTTCTATATCCGCGTCTTTTATGCTCCCGTAAAGGTGATCCGTAATGTGCTTCAGGGCTTTCATCTCCCCGAATATCCTTCCCATGTCCTCATATGAAAGATCGTTCTGTGCCATATACGAAGATACGGACAGGAACAGAACGTCATCCGGCTGGGTTCTGATATCCGGCTTGAAATCGCGCCCGAAATACTTTTCAAGCCAGTTCTCAATAACGCTGGACTTTTTCCCGTATATAGCGCGGCCGGACGTGCGCGTCTCCAGACGGTCAAGCACGCCGCCTACCGCTTTCTTCCATTTCAGGAAAGGCTCTAACCCTTCCTGTTTATCCACGTTTCTTAATATGGATAAGTCTTCTTCTATCCTCTCTTCAATGGTAACCGGTTTATTCTCCTGAAAATGTTCCATATCCATCGCGGTCGCGCCGGGGAATATGTAATCATCAGGATCTTTCCCGGTTTTGGCGTTGTATTCACTGAGCTGGACAAGAAAACTTATATAACCTGCCCTGGCGAAAATATCCGGCAAGATCCCCCAGATCTCATCGTTAATGTTGGTTCCCGTCTCGAACGACACTTGAGTTGAAAAATACGCGCCCAGCCAGTCGGGCATATCAAAACCTTCCAGCCTTTCACCCAGGTTATTCTCTTCTGCTATACTTATAAACTTATGGATATACCTCTCAACGCCGCCGGCATCAAATATAACTTTGCCGTTCAGATCCTTCCTGCTGAAATATTTCACCCAGAAATCTATCCAGCCTTTTCTCGACATATACTGCTCACCGGACACCTCGCCTTTTGCGTCCATTATCCCCATCGCCTTAAGAAGCCCGTCAATATCGCCGGCCACTGCCTTTTGAAGCCGGTCTGTCCCCACTCCTGTTTTCGGAGTCGCGGCCTTAACTTTCTCTTTCTCCGGGGCCGGGGCTTTTCTCTTTTTCAGTTCCCTTACAAAATCGAGAAAACGTCCGCCGATCGTTTTTCCGGGAGTTTCTACCCTGGCAGGCCTTTCCGCCCGTTCTTCCTGGATCTCTACATCAAGGAACCCGACATACGTTTTAAATTTCTCTACAAGGGTAAAATAATCGTTATACGCGTCGTAATAATCCATTTCCGCGTCCTGCAGCGCCAGCGCCTGCTCCGCGTAGACCCAGTAGTCCGATTCGTCCCTGTTATACGCTTCCCTCGCGGCGCTGACCGAATCTCTCGCTGATTGCATGTGCTTATACGCGCTCACCGCTTTCTCGTAATTCACTTTTATGTCTTCGCTTATCTGGTCTATTTCGCGAATAACAGCATCCGCTTCAGCCCGGGATCTTAAAGCGGTCAATTCCTTTTTAAGATCTGCCGCTATCTTTTCAGCTTTGCTCTTGCCGAAATCCCATAATATAACGGAAAAGTTCAAAGGTATTGATCCTATAAAATCACCGTTGTCCATCATGGACGCCACATAGGAAACGTCGAGACTCGGACTCCATCGTTTAAGACTTGCCAGGCTGATATTGATAAGGTCTTTCTGCATCTCTTCCCAGAGGAGTTTCATCCTCGGGTCTTTGGAGATTATGTTACTGAACACAAGATCAGCGATCTGGGAGGTATCGTCGTTTGACAGGTCGTTGAAGGAGTAAATGGTTTCTGTCCCTTCGTCAGGGTTCGTAAGGCCTATGACCCAGTTTGCTCCCAGGAGTTCCTCAAGCGCGGCTCTTTTAGAGGCTAATTCCCGCTTAAGCACGCTTATCTTGAGGTTTGTATCCCTGATAAGGGTCTCTGCTTTCTTTAAAGCGTCGGTGCCGGCGTCATCTTTCCGGAATTTTTGCGAATTCTTGTCATCTTCCCATCTTTCTACGTTCCGGTTCAGGTGCGCTATCTTCAGCTCGGTCGCCGCAACGTCCCTTACCGCGGCCACCAGCGCCTGATGGTCTTCCAGCGCTTGTACCTCCGCAAGTATACCTTTCTGCCTGCCGAGATGCCCTGCCATCTTGTTCAATCTTGAAGCGTATATGTTATAGATGTTCAGTGTTATTCCCGCGCTCAAACCTGACCATGACTCCCATTCCGAGGTATCTTCTGTAGCTCCCCTCCTATGTTGTGTGCCTTCATTCGGATCGACCGTAAGCACTCCCGGAGTGCCTTCTGTCTCTGTTTCTGAAAGCCCCAGGGACGGTCCGGCAAACATGGTAAACCGCGCAGGGACCCCTGCCTTTAATCTGAGGATCAATTTATCCAATTTTGTCAGTTCCTCCCGGGACACTCTCATGCCGGCCCTCTCAGCTATACGTTCCTCAGCGCTCACCTTTCCGGCCGGTTCCTCTGTTACTTCATACGGTTGCGCGTCAGACGTCTTTTTTGCCTCTATTGCGGCGAACGCGTAGGCCCTCTTCGCTTCGATATAGTCCTTTTCCGCCTGCCTCAGGACAGAAAGAGCGCCCGTAAGCTCCATTGGGCCTACGGCGGGTTTTTTCTGTAAAAGGTCGAACTCTTTCTGAGCTACGGCAAGCGCTTCTTCGCTGACAGCAAGAGATTTTTCCGCGTGCGCCAGGACATTATCATTGCGCTGTTTCCTGATATAAAGCTCTTCTCTTTCCTTCTGCAACTGCGCGTCGATCGCATCGATACGGTCGGTCAGATACTTCACAAGGATATCTTTCTTTGTAAATACATCAAATCCTCCGCCGATCTCTATCCGGCTCCTGTAATAATTGTTCTCATCCAGTATGCCGAGCGTAACCAGCATACTGCCGGCCTTCTTCGCGCCCGCGTTCCTGGCCAGGCCTAAAAGTTCCTCATACTCTTTCCTTGACTGTTCAAGCGCATGGATCGATAACCGTGAATCCATATTACCGAATGCGGCGGATCCCAGATACGTATCTATCATATCCCGGGGCACAGCGGCTAAACGCGTCCCCAGTTCGACCTCCTCGTCCAGGTCATAACCCAGAATAAACCTCAGTTGTAAGGCTGCCTTTTTGAGTTCCATCTCCGCCGCGGCTCTCCTGATATTCGCGTTCGTGATCTCAGCTTGAAAAGACTCCAGCTTTCCGCGACTCTTTTCCAGTATCCCCCTGACTTTCCGCGATATCATGTTTTCCGCGTCCAGCGCTATCTGATAATTTTCCTGGGCTATCATGTATGTCAATCTGGCTTTGGCTACCGCTTCCAGAAGTTCCGCTCTCTCCGCCTCGTACATGTACCGTGATCCTCCCGCTCTTGCTTCAAGCAGGGTGCTTACAGAATCTTTATGCCTCCTCCATTTGGAGAAAACCCAGGAATCCTCGGCCTTTTTCTCAGCAAAAGCCAGGGCCGCTTCGTCATACCTTTCAAGCGCTCCTGCCCGGTATAAAGCCCGGCCTTCTTTTCCCGCGTTTTTCTCAGCGGCCAGGACTTCTTCCTGCAGGATATCTTCTGTTTCCCTCTTACCGGCATCTTTCCCCGGCTTGATTTCCGGGACAAATTCCCTGATCTTTCTCTTTTTTAATTGTATTTCGTCATACAGCCTTTCAATATCCGAAAGGAAAATATCATACGCGACCAACTCTCCTCTGGCGGAAGACAGCTCATTATAAGTTATCCAGCCTTCCCTGAAAGCGGCTTCTTTTCTGGAGACTTCCTTTGCCAGTGAATTTATCAGAACAGGCAGGTCTTTTTTCACCCCGGAACAAAAATCTTCCAGGACCCTTAACTCCTGTAACTGATAGCTCCGGTTCATGGAAAGTTCCTTCTCATCCGAAACTATTATCTCTCTCCTTATCTCAGGAAGACGCTCGGCAAAATCCGGCCCTTTTGAGAAGCTTATTTTGGGGGATATAACGTAAGGGTACCCTATTATCACGCCCAGCTTTAACCTGCGTTTGCTTGCCGCGAGTTCTTTCGCTTTTCTCGCGTCAGACAGGGCTATGTCCATCCTCTTCATGGGGCCGTAGTAATCTCTCCAGAAATCAGCGGGATCAATGCCGCTTTCGTCCAGTATTCTGTTTACCAGATCGACGTCTATTCTTCCGTCCCCGATGATCTCAAACCCTGCCGCGTGATCCAGCCCCATAACGTCGCCTATGGTCTTCAGGACCTGCGCTGTTCTGACCTTCGCGTCCTTAAGTGATGCTTCAAGTCCTGCCACCCTTCTTTCGGCATCTTTCCGGTTAAGGGTAGATCTTTCACCTGTTTTTATTTTATCGCGGAATTCTTCAGCCGTTTCAAGCTCCCTTTTAATTGTCGCTTCATGTTCTACGGCCTTGAAATAATCATTACACGCGAGAATAGCGCTGAAGATCCTGTCTTTAGTAAATTTATCCCTGGCAAATTTCTGTTTTAGATAGGAAACCGCCGCGTGACGTGTGCGACCGGAGAAACCGGGATCATTGTCAAACAAAGTCCCTTCGATGCCGCCGCCCAGGGGAAATTCTCCGCTCTCCAGGCCATATGACGGCCCGAAATAGGCTTTGACCGGGTCAATGGAACTTTTTGCGGCTGCGTCCCTGTCGGCAAAAGCGGCCATTGCTTCCTTTTCTTTAACACTGACCTGCCCGGAAGAGGCCGCGCCTCTTAAAACCGCGCCGATACTCGCGACCGAACCTTCCGGCATCCGGGCCCTGCCTCTGTAAAACCCGACAATATTTCCATCCCCGTCTAATTCCAATCCCGAGAGATTACCGGCATACTGATATACCCTTCCGTCACCGGCAACCGCCCGGTCGGGAAACACGCCCCTGCCCGGATTGACTTCTCTTGCTTCCGGGCCTGAAGGATCGGAAGAATAATATTTAACCCCTTCCGCGGGCAGTTCATCCATAAAATATGTAAAGTCTGTTTTCCCTTTTCCTGATTCTCTGTGCATCACCGCGTAAGGCCTGAGCAGATCGTATCTTATCCCCTTGCCTTTTTTGTCCGGCATGATAACCGAATCGGCTTCATACATTTCGCTTATATCCACTTTCTCGTCTCCCCTCATGAAGACGGTCCCCTCAGGGAAAGCGTCCATGTCCATTATCAGGCGTTTCTCTTCTTTTACCCCCGCGGGGATGAACCCTATAAGCCGCCTTTTTTCGTGTTTTGCCGCGACAGCCAGCGGTTTCCCAACGTTCCAGACACTGCCATCCGCGGTTTTGGCAAATTTAATAAGGTTCAGGGGATCGCCTTCCGGATCGGCCAACTGGCCGCTTATTAATTCATAGGTATAATCCGGGGGATGCCCTTTTTCCACGACGTTGTATTTTTTCCCGGTTTTTTCTACGATAGCGCCGTTTAGATCCAGGACCTCTCCGGCAATACCTGCATTCAGCGCCAACTCAGTGGTAAACTCCGGCTCTTTATCCTCCGCTGCCGGTTCTGCCTCATGCTTCGCTTCTTCCGCGGCTTCAGCCGATGTCTGCTCCCGGACAAGTCTTTCCAGCTCTTCGGCAAAATGACCGATTATATTCCGCAATTCACCAAAGGCCGCGCTAACTTCGGGATCGTCCGCTTTCAACGTTTTGCTTAAGGCAATAATGCTATCGCGCCCTATTCTTCCGTCATCCTTGACCTGCAAAGCCTTTTGTAACTTCCGGACAGCGGAACGGACATTCCATCTCAGTTCAATGGGCAATCTCTCATCCGCTTTGTAGCGTAAAGGTTTAAGGGCGTTTATAAGGGCGTTTTCGGTTTGCGGATCCTGCCCCGCCTTATATTTGGTAAGCGCGTCACTTGCTCTGTTTAAGAGCGCTATTGTCGATACAGACACGGCGGGAGCCTCTTCCGGTATTGCTGCCGCTTCAGGCGCTGCCTCTTCCGCCGCGACTTCAACCGGCGCTTCTTCCGGCTGAACCGCTGCCTGCGCTTCCTCCGGCTGGCTCGCTAACGCCGCGGCTTTAGCCGGTATCTCCGCCTTAATAACCGCTTTCAGAAGTTCAGTCGCAGTCTCCGGTCCGACAAGGCCGTCCACATTTATACCGGTGTCGCCCTGGAACCGCAGAACCGCCGAGCTTGTATTGATCCCGAACTTTCCGTCTATCTTTCCGGGATCATATCCGAGCTCTTCTAAAGCTAACTGCAGGACCGTAACAGCCTCACTGACGACTTCGGGATCGTACCTGATAAATTCATTGTTGTTGACAACGTCTATTACTTCCCGGATCTCAGCTATCGCGGCGGGATTATGTTCCGCGGCGTATTTCAGGCCTTCGTGCAACTCCGTGAATTTTAGTATCTCAGAAGTTACAGGCATTCCCTCAGACACCTCAAGCCGGACCGCCCCATCAACCGATGTTGCCGGCACTTCTGATGTAACGGGTAACACGTCCCCGACCAGATCCGATAAAAACGCTGCCGCATCAGGATGTATATCCGGTATCCCCGTGCCCGCACCGTCATCATCAAGAGCCTGGGGGGCCAGGACACCTGACGCAGAATATGACAGAACCACGGGAATCAGTAATACAAGGGCAATGACGCTTGTAATAACAGCGGCATAACCCGGATTTATCCTGTTTACTACAGGAATCTTTAAAAATAGATCGGACACTTTCGATAATATCCCGATCCGTGCCGGCGCTTTCATAACCTGATGCCAAAATCCCAGGACATTCGAATAAGGCCTTGTCCCGGGAAAAAGCGTGCTTAACGCGACAGACAACTCCCCGAACTTTTTCATGCCGTCTTTGCCCAGGCGCGCGCGCGCCAAAACGCGGTCAATTTTACCTGAATCGTTCCGGAGGGGGGCGGGATCCAGGCCCATTATTCCAAAAATATACTCGTCATGAAAGCGGTCGAAAATCCTTGATGAATCCAGATAAAGCTGGTTATCCTCCTGGGCTCCCGCGATGTCGCGCAGCCCGGCAAGAACGTCAGGCGTGGGATGGTTCGCGTAGACAACCGCGGCAGCGAGCGCGCCGCGCAGAGCGGCCTCATTACGAAGATAAATCTCTTCGGCCCGGTGAAACAGGTCTAAGACCTTTTCCGCTTTTTCTTCGCCGGCATGCTTTAGTATCTTTTCCGTGAACAGTTCGAACGTTTCCTTTTCCGCCTGCCTCATCTTTTCGTCCTGCTTCTTTACTCTTCTTTCTGCCTTCTCGCTAATCCACCTCTCGTCGTCTTTTTGTCTTTCATACGTTTCTGCAGACTGAACTCCCGAAGCGATATGCCTGCTTATTGCTGCCATGAGCCGCTTGGACATCGGGTCAATGGCCCTTGTCAAGCTCGTTTTTTTACAAATTTTGTAAAGCGTTTCAGCGGATAGTTCTTTTGCCTCGGCCCCGGTTGACAATAACCTTTGCGACAGCAGCCCAAGTCTTTCAAACTCTTCCTCCGGTAAATTATCAGGCCTGTTCTCTTCACGGAGTATCGCGTTTTTCTCCAGGAATTCCGCGAACCCGGTTATTTTTGCCAGTTCCTCGTCACTGTTATCTGAAAAGTCAAATGTCCTGATATCGCCGGTGACCGCTTTAAATTCCTCAAACTGCCGCAGCAGGCTGCGGGATAAAGAATAATACTGAGAAGACGCTTCATCCGACAGGTTATCAGTATACGCGGGCCGGCCCGTACTGCGCCTCTCATCTTCTTCCCCGACGAACAGCGCGAGGGCCGCGGCGAATTCAGCGCGTATTCCCGCTCTCGCCGTATCGTCTTTCACGCCCTCGAATCCCTCTTTGAGATCCCTGATCTTCCGGAACGTCTCCCTGGCAGCGGCATCTTCGCTTCCGGGGCCCGCCAGAAGCGCTTCCTCGACAAGTCGCGACAGAAGAACAAGCTCTTCATCACCCGCATCAAAGCGCATAGTCTTTAAGATCAGGCCTGCCAGGTCTCCAAGCTCATCTTTGCTCAATTCAGCCCCGGCCATTACTGAAACATGCGTCTCAATCGCGTGATCCCACAGTTCGGACACTCTTAATCTGATAGTGGCATCGTCCGGCTGGATACCGTACTTCTCGTGCGTTATGAGCTTTTCGTAGATGTCCTTTAACTCATATTTAAGGAACCCGGGTTTAATGGTGAGGCCGTAATATTTAAGAAGTTTGACCTTTTTCTTCAGCAGTTCGTGGACAGATACGCCAAGGCCCTCTGCCTCGGCGGTATTAACCCTTTCAAGCTCTTCAAGTTCAGCATCGCTTTCCCTTAACAACTGCTCGCTTGGGCCTGTTTCAAGATTTTTAAGTAAGGTCACTCTTTTGGCAAGTCTCTCGGTTGAATAGTTCAGGAACTCTGGTTTGACGGTTATCTTACTGCCGGCAAGCAGGTTTATTTTCCGTTTCAGGACCTTATCGTCCATCTTGAGCAGGCGGCCCCCGTAATAAGTCGGATCATTAAAATACTTCAGGAACTCGAACGGCATACCCGCTCTTGTAAGCGTTAGCAGTCTTTTGAGATGATCGAGGTATTTCCTGTCAGGCTCAGCGCCTTTTTCCGCGGCGGCGCGCAAGCCGGCGAACCATTCTTCGTTCAGCCATTCCTCCGGGATCTCTTTCTGAACGGTCTTCTCAAGTATTAATATTCTTTTCTTTATTCTCGACGGGGATGGAGTAATTATCCGGGAAACAAAACCGGATAAGAAATATGTTACGGAATATGAAAATTCCAGGATATTGGCGCGTGTTTCAAGGGGAAGGGGGATGGATCTTACGATCTTCACGAACAACGACGGCGGCGCTCTGAGATCGGCCTCTCCTTTTTCGTGCATCAGTATGGGAACAAGCGCCCTGTCCGGGGACCTGGCCACGCTTTCCTTTACGTGAATAACCGCTTTTCCCGTGGTTTCGTCAAAATCAGTATGCGCGTAAAGGCCTTTAGCTTCATTCCAGTCATCATCAGGATCAACCTCCACGTCATAAGAGCCGCTTAATATCTTCCCGCAGCGTTCCCGCAGTTCGTCCAGCGTCATGTCTTTCTTTTTTTCGTCAACTTTGGCGGCAGCGTGCAATATAAGGTATTTATAAATAAAATACGGGATGAATATGCCGCCCATGCCTGCCAGGACCGCTTGCATCGAGACCGCGCCGGACGCGCCTGCCGCTATACCAATGGCTGTCCCTGCGATCGACTTCCACCCCAGTTCCGGTTCTTCTTTAAGCCGCCTCTGGATCCTGTTTAAATGCCGGGAATCGATCCATCTGTTTATTCTTCTGGAGATCCTGAATTTCTTTTCGATAAGGGTCGCGGGTATGCCTAATGTCAATATCCACATGCTGATGCTCATCAGCATGAATTCCCAGCGCTGCGGGAGATACCAGCTATACAGGTCCCGGTAATCCACGTCTATATGCAGTTTTTTAATGAATTCCCTCTCCGCCCTGAACGAGTTCTTCTCATATGAAGGCACCATGTCAAAAAGTATCCCGGGGATCTCCTGTATACAGGAAAGAAAAGACTTATATACCTGCCATAAGCTTGTCGGCCATTCCTTATGATGTTCTATCTCATGACGGAATACCCACGTTGTCTGAAGTGTGCGCATACCCGACCTGAGTTTTACTTTGGCGCCCCTGGGATTCTTAACAGCCGTTCCAAAATACCTGTCGCCTGAAACGGCGCCGGCAAACCGGGCTGTCTCAACGAACACGATACGGATATTCCATTTTTCGGCGTACTCGTATGCCTCAAGATCAAGGGCCTTCAGGACAAAAAGCATCCTCTGTATCCCTTCCACCGGGTTCCCGTCCTTATCCACTTTGCTTTTGATATAACCGGGTAAGGCCTCCTTATCCATCTGT
The DNA here is from genome assembly GCA_034723315.1 of Candidatus Omnitrophota bacterium. GTDB lineage: Bacteria > Omnitrophota > Gorgyraeia > Tantalellales > Tantalellaceae > JAYEOV01. The sequence goes on from JAYEOV010000006.1 coordinate 28,923, forward strand.
TCCCAGACCCTATCGACTATATCGTTCAGCCTGTTAACGCGGGTCTGCGGCATGTGCCTGTCGTCCTCGTACTCCGCCGGCATCCTTATCTCGTTGTTTCTGAGAAAATAGGACTTAAGCATGAGTTCGTCCGCGCCTTCAGGCAATTTTGCTTTCCGGTCCTCGAAGTACGCTGTCTGCCTCATTTCCTCGAAATACTCATCAAATCCGCTTTTAAGCATGTTCTCGTATCCGCGCAGTTTGCTCTCTCTTTCATCCTGTAACCGCGCCTGTTCCGGATCAGTGGGGCGCTTCTGCTTTTCAGCCGGCACGGCAAAAGCAACGGATGGGGCTTTCTGCTCCCCCACGGCCGGTTTCGCTGCTTCCTGAACGGTGAGTTTCTGCCAAACAGACGCCGGCGGCAGGCGCAGAATACTCGGGGTCAGAAAAAGGAGGGTCAGGGCAACCGCGATGTACGGGAACTCCTCCCCGTAGACAACCCTGCTCAAGAACGGGAACCGGCGGGAATCGTCAAAAATACCGGTTCTCTTTCCTATGAACCTGACCGTTATCAGGCCGATACTCGTTACGAAAAAGAGGCCGGCCAGGGCATGGACAATTCCAAAAAAGATATAGACCCCAAAAAACAGGACGAGCCCTCCAAGTATCGGCATAATCGCGCTGCCTTTTGGCTCCAATATGCCCTTTGGCGGCGCGATCCCCGGCCGGGCCGGTTTTTCTTCAATACCGGGCGCGGCTTCCGGAGTTTCTTCAAACCCCGCCATGCCATCCTCTATGACCTTTTTAGCGAATTCACCTGCATACTTAAAATCTTCCATATCGCTGACAGCCGTGATCATTATGACAAAGTTAATGCCTTTTTCATCAATAGCTTCAAAGGCATCCATTGCCTGCCATAGTTTTTCATCCGCCTGCCCGTCCATGTAGCGCCTTACCCTGCTTATATAAGGAAGGTACTTATTAATAGCGCGAATGAAATTCTCTCTTTCTTCTGATTTTACAATACTATAAAATATATCCGGCCGCCCCGCTTCTAAAAGCGCCCTGGCGAAACCTTTTACAAGCCTGCCGGAATCATCGATACTATCAGCCCATTGCCGTGGATAATATTCTTCCTGTTTCTCGAATTCACCCTTCCTGTGCTGTTCCATTATTTTTTCGGGTGAGTCGCCCGATAACTGTAACATCAGCTGAAACCGCTCCATGATCCCATTGAACCGCTCCATCATCTGTTCCGGATCTCTGTCCGGCTCCAGAACGATCCCGTCCAGCTCCCTGCTCACATCTTCCAGGAGAACGCAGATCCTGCTGCTGATATCAGCCAGACCTTTCATCTGATCTTCTTTTTTCTCAGGATCATCCATACGGCCTATCCACCGCAATGCCCCGAGTACCGCCCCCGATAAATCGAGTATCTGGTCTTGCCCGGGTTTTTCTTTCCTCCAGAGAGAGTCCAGTATCCGCCGGTTCTCCTCGGATATTTTCGTGCCTTCTTTCAATATCTCGGCCAGGATCCTTCTCTGCGAATTCCTGTCCACAACTTTTGAATTTCCAAAATAGATACCGTGGACAGGGAAATCCAGTTCCCCTTTTTCTTTTACTATTATTCCCGTCTCGATAAGTTCACTGACAATATCCATCCTCAACGTTATCTTCATTCTCTCGTTTGTGATCGTTTCAATGTACTTTTCGAACGCTTCACTGGAAATATGACTCTTGCCCAGCCTTTTTATGAACCCGAATATTGTGCTGAGCGTGTTCCTGTAAACATGGGCCCTGGTCCACACAAACATCTTGATAAGCTCCTGCTTTTGACCCTGCCTGACAGCATCGATGAACGATCCGACGATCTTCGCCGCATCGCCATGTTCCCAGTCCTGGGCCAGACTCAGGCCTTCATCCCCGAGGTCCCTTAACTTCTCACGCACGTTATCCGCGTTCAGTTCCGTGCCGTCAAGCTCCTTTACCAGCCTCGTTGCCAGTTCCCCCGCAGGAGCAAGTTTGTTTATGATCTCTTCATGATCTTTCATCGATCTCTCAAGCCCAAGGGTAATATCTTCAAGCCCCGTTCCCGTTTCTCCGTCCAGCTCCGTTATCTTTTCCAATTCCTGAAGCGCCATCGTGAATTCTACCGCCCTCTTCTCTTCCTTGCTGGTAGCCGTCATAGTCCTGGCAAGGAACACATCCCTTTGCGCCTTTGATGTGGGATTAAAATCGAAGCTCTCCCCTTTTTTCGCGAGTGTAATGAACGAGATACCCGCGGGAGTGACTTCGGCTATAACAGCCGCGTTCCTGATCTGCCGTATATCGACCCTGTCCAGGAACTCCTCGAACTCCGCGGGCGAAACAGGACCGAACTCCATTGCTTTCTTCCTTGAATCCGGTGTAGCCTCATAAGCGCGCCTGTATGCCTCTTCCCACAGATCCTTGACCGAAGCGATATCTTTTCCCTCAAGCGTTGCTTCGCCTAACGCGTGGAAAAGCGCGGGTTTAAGCAGGGACAGGTCGCCTTTATTCTCATAAAAATACGCTGAAACCGCCAGTTTATACCTGCCGCTTTCCAGTATCTTCTCGTACGGTTTCCTTTTGTTCGTGAGTATGGCGACGTACGGCCTTTCCTTGCCGCTTTCAAATTTCGGGATAATGACAAGGTATGACAGGCCCTTCTGTCGCATCAGGTCCGCCAGGCCTTCCGTATGGTATCCCCCTGTTATAAGCGCGGCTACACGCTTCCCTTCCTCGCGCATCCTTTTGAGGGTATTCGCGAGCATCGCGTTGTCCCTCGCTTCGGCGTCACGGTAAAATTTCATGGCTCCCTCAACGCCCCCTGTTATGCGGGAGATATCATAACCCCCGGATACGGGTACACCATACTTCCGGCACTTCTCCCTTATAAACTCCGAATATTTACCGGCCTCGAATCTCCCGTAGTTTTTCTCAAGGAACGCGAATTCTCTTTTATTAAGTTCCATTGCGTAAAGCTGCTTTAAAAGCCGCGCCATCCTGGTCATCTTATAAAGTTCCTTCTCATCATCATTGCGGTATAATCTTTCCCGGATCCTGTTTTCCAGTTCCTCTATCTCGCGATACAGCTCTACGAGTTCCACTGACTCGTATATCACGACGTATCGGGTGAACTTAATGAGGTTCTCATACCCTTCGGCCGGGACCCCTTTTTCTTCGGCCAGACTGACAAGGTAGCCGTGATAATCCCCCTGGGACATCTTGTTTTGTTTGAAAGCGAGAGATTTAAGCACAAGGCCTTCCAGCTCGCCTTTATCCATGTTCCTGGTCAGGCCGTCGATGAGTCTTTGACGTTCCGAATTGGCCTTCGCGAAATCTATGCTTTTTTCCAGTTCTATGGACTCGATCAATTTCGAAAGCCCTGTATATCCGGAAATATCCACACCGTACCTTTTCGCGAGGCCCCTTATTCCCTTCCAGTGGTCAGAAAAGCTTAGCGACCCTTCCCTGTGCAGGACACAATTGTCATTTAAAAGCTTCAGTTCCTTCGAACAGATCTTCTCGCTGAGAGCGGACATCTGGCCAAGCAGCCCATCCAGATTCTCTGTCTGACCGGCGCGTTCGGCAGCCACGGCGCGAAAACTCTCCACGTTTTCCCGGTAAAGCTTTTCGTCCTCAATACCGTAAAGACTGATATCTTTCTCGTCAGATGTGATCTCAAAAAATTCGCCGGCGCTCATTCTTCCTTCACGCATTAAAAACGAAGCGGTGTCTCTTCGAATATTTTTATCGGGAAAGGTTTTAAGGATCGAAGTGTCAATATATCCGGCGGAACCCTCGAGAGCGATAAAGCCAAGGTCGTAATTTGTCACAAGAGAATCCAGAAGCCCGGCAATTGAATATTGCGCGGACAATGAGGCATGAGCGTCCTGTATATGAACTATAATTTCATCGCCGCCGTTTATCGCAACTTCATTAGTATTGGCGATGTCATATGGAACTTCAAACCTGTTTTTATCGGGAATTTCCTGATGGACGATATTAAAGGGTTTTGCCTGTATCCAGACAGGTTTACCTTCCTGTGCCCATCCTATCTGCTGGTGCAGAAATATGGAAACAACGATCGTACTTACGCATTTAATAAAAAAAGCATGGCGCTTTTTCCAGACAGTTATGCCGTTTATTTCGTTATCCGCTTCTTCTGCTTTAAATAAACAAACAGACTTATCCATAAATATACCTTTATCTTCTTTAACAATATCCTTATGTATATTTCTTTTTTCCTTTTTCATTGTAACCTTCCTGTGTCTCTGTAAACTTCCTCTACAACCTTCCTCAACAACCTTCCCCTGTGCCATCTGCCTTTTTTATGGTTTAATCATAGTTCTATTTTACCACATCTGGAATAAGAGTCAACATAAATATATCTTACTATTTTCTCTCTTAATTTTCATAAGAAAAACATAACTTTTCCACATTTTTCCAACCTTTTTAAATGTTTATACTGCTAACTAGGAAGCGGGGACGCCCCACCAGGTGCCACCCCACGTATACAAAACATGTAATAAACACATAATTCTCTTTATCGAGAATTACGGGATAATAGCAAAAAATTGTAAATCTCATATACGCCCAAACACGCAGGGTGGCACCTGGTGGGGCGTCCCCAAGAACAATTTACGCTTTTCTGAGGATGTCCCTGATCCGGGCCATTGTTCTCACAAGTTCCTCTGTGTCGAACGCGCCGGCATCGGGTATCAGCTTTATTATCACGTTCTTCATGTCTCTGCCAAACAGTCCTTTATAATCCCTTTCGCTCAGGCTCTTTACGGGAACCACATTCGGAATATTCGCATAATGTTCACGCAGCATACTTTCATCCCATCCTAAATATTTACCGATCGCGAAAAGAGTGACTTCCAAAAAAGGCAAATAGGCATTCCCGGGGAAATCCCTGTCATCGACAGCCGCTATAACCGCTCTGCCTTCTATACTCTTAAAATGCTTCATATTAGAACTCTTTGTCACCACAATAATATTTTCTGCCCTGACAGCGCCTTTTTTGTTCAAAAGATCCCCGGCTTTTCCTTTTCTTATCTCAAGGTTCCCGAGAAATCTCCTGAGGGCTTTATTGTTGTCCTTTACGTTCGCGAACAGGCGAATAAGTCTTTCTATCTCGTTCTCAACCCTTTTTTCACCCAATTCCGCCAGTTCAGTATCAAGAAGCAGGACGACTTTTTCGTCTCTTTTCCCGGTTGAAATATTTTCCGATACCTCTATCATTGACTGGATAAGCCAGGGTATGACGGATCTCGCGTTTTCCATGATCTCTTTACCGCCCCAGGAGACTTCCGGCGGCTGTTCGGCCGTTCCTTTCGTATCTTTGCCGTATATTTCCAGCATATTTTTCAATTTCAGTTCATCTTTCAGCGCATAATTTACGTCAATAAGCACTTCCCGGTCCAGATCCTTCTCCGATACGGGGGAATCAAGGATCTCCAACATATCATAATCCCCTTTACGCGAACGCGATTTTATCCTCTTTTTGAAATCTTCCCGCGCAAGGGGATCCCTGATAAAAACAGGGACTTTCCCATCCCTCGCTCTAGCTATCATACATTCTGTTCCATGACTTCCTTCTTCCGGAACAAATCCAAACCTCAGCAGCGTCTTTGCGAAGAGGGGGTGCTTTACAGAAGCGGTTTTCCTGAACCGAAAACCTTTAAACTCATCTGAATTTCTTATAAACCTGACAAATTCTGCCAGAAAAACTTTTGAATAGCCCCGGTTCAATGATCCCGGTTCTACGTCTATACCGTGCAGCTCGATCTCGTTATTGTCACTATAGCTCTTGAAAAGAAGACCGCCTGCCTCTTTCCTGCCCTCCCCGGTAAATTCCATTCTCCAGATGGTCTCGCAGCGCGAAGGCTCTTCATCGATCTTTTTAACCTGCGCGTAAAGTCCGCGGGGTTTTCGTGCTTCCGCGTCGGTCACCCCGGCGGCTTCCATACATGCCTTGTCCTGAGTCTGTGAAAGTCCCCCGGGAATACTGCTTGTGCTGCCGCTTGCTGCCTTTTCAGTAAGGTCCGCGTGTCCGCGTTTCAGCGATTTTAAATCTTGTCCCGGGGTTTTCCCGCGATACGGGCCGGCGCTTCCACCGGCATGGTTCAGCGGGACAAGCAAGAGCGGCACAAAATACTCTTCTACCATCCTTGCGTTTATACCGTTCTCCCTCGCGGCAAAAACTTCTCTGAACATTTCGGTTAGATCGAGCATGTTCTCCCTGCCAGGCAGCCGTTCCCATTCCTCCCAACGCCTTACAGTTTCCATATCAACGCCTAATTTATCGCTTACCTCTTTCATGCCCAAGCCCGCGGAAAGCCTGAAATATCTGATGATCTCGGAACCTTTTGACCGGTCGACATCGTCTAAAAGCGTATTCAAGGTCTTCCCGTAAAACAGCAGACATCCATCCAGATATTTACCTGTTACTCTGTGATAAACATCCAATAACGCCATTTTGCTGTCTCCCATTCCGGGAGGATCCACCCGCTTTGTCCATTGACGCAAAGTAGCGGGATTGATCTTCATCGCTTCCGCCATCAGGCTTTTGCTCAATCCTGAAGCCAGTCTTACGGCTTCGACCCTTTCCCCGAAACTATCCGACTCCGACAGAAACTCAACAAGGGGCTTTCCGTAAAGTATATGCGTAACCTCGATATCCTTTTTTACACTGCTGAATATCCGGCACATTTTTAATAAACGGTCGGCCAGGGGCACTGCTTCATCTCTCTGCCATCTGTTCACCAGAGTTCTCGCCCCGCGCAAAATACCGGTCTTTTGTGATAGCTCCGTCGTCGTAAGTCCGCATGACAACCTTAAAACCCTGATCCTGAGCCCCGGAGTAACCCGGATCTCTCTGTCGTTTTTTGGGGCCCTTACTTTCCCGCTGCGCAGGAATTTATCCAGGCTCATGCCGAACATCAGGGTCGTAACGTCGATCTTCTCTTTTAAACGTTCACTGAATATCCCGGCCAGCTTGAAATAATCAAGTTGTTCCGGCGGCGTATTGAACTCGCGCGCCCATTTTCCTATGGTCGCATCTTTCCGTCCGATCATTCCGGCTATCCCTTTCGCGTCCAGACCGGAAAGCGCTGTCAAGATAAACAGCCGTTCGCCGAAAGTGGATGCCTTTCGCAGCACATCGTTCAACGGTTCTCCATATACCAGTAGTGAAGTCGATACCGGCTCTCCCAATCTCCTGCTGAACACGTCCGCCATTTTAGGGAAATATTCTGGTGAAGGAGCGTATTTGCCGGATCTCCATGCGAGCATCGCAGGGACAGAACAACCGACTTCTCCGGCTGCCTGACCTGCCGACAGGCCGCTGGCAACAGTTAAACTTCTCAGTCTGTTTCCTATACGTCTACGTCCTGTTCCGTTCAAGTTACGCATATGGGAAACAAACGCGCTTTCAAAATTTATGCTCGCCTCAAAAGCGGCATCAAACATATTTTCATGGTCAAGAAACCCGACGACTCTCAAGAATATATCAAAAGATCCTACTGTCATAAGCTCATCTTCAAGAGAAACAAAAGCTTTCTCCAGAACAGGCCGGTCAAGGAGGCTGTGGCCGAATGATCTTAAATACTTAGTTATGATCTCGATATCTTCCCATAAAAATCCTTTAAATTCCCAGGGGAGCCCAAAACGAGTTTCATCTTGCGAGTCTAAAATACGCATAACCCTTATCAGTTCTTTTTCCGTATGAGGGACCCTGTTCAACAGAGAAAATATCCGGTTTTTAAGCCGCTTCTGTTTTCCTCTTGCCGCCTTATATTTACCGTTCAGCTCTGTATCGTTCTTTAAGATCACATCCTTGACCTTACTGATCTCCATTTCCAGCATCCCCAGCCCGTCTTTAATAACACATGAAGCAAGAGGCCAAAAGTCATCCAATCTTCTGGTTATCCCTTTTTCGTCCAAAAGTTCAATGCTTTCCCTGCCCAGGACCCTGTCTGCCACAAAACGGCTGATCAGGTCCTCAAACAGGGCCTCTTCGTCTTGTTCCCCTCTTTCATCCACGAACTCCCCGTATTGATACCGGTAAAATTCAAGAAGGCGGGTATATTGAAAACCATCCTTAAGCCGAGTCATTATTCGGTTTATAACGTCATAATCATATTCCTCTTTAAACTCTTTGATAATATGCCGCGTCCTTAAACAAAGCCTGATATATTTGAACAGGTCCCGATAATCTTTTATTTGATCATCCTCGCCCAATACTGTATTCATGGCTTCCCTTGCAAGAAAATAAATTTTAAAACCTTTCATAAAATTTACCCTGGGCCCTTTATCCATCCGTGCCAGTCCGTGTCTTAAGAACTGCTCATGATCTTCATCAGTGATCTCTCCTTTAGAGACAGCTTCTCTGATTTTTTTCCTGAGTATCTCAAACGCTTTTTTGGGTATGCGGTAAACGGACCGGCCGGCCTCACGGACACGAAACCTTTCAGGGGATATTCTTTCATATATTTCCCTCTGCTCTTCAGTCAATACTATCTCCGGATATCTTTCCAGTATATTATGTGCTCTCAAGGCATATTCGGCTGCTAATATGTTATGATCTTTCTCCGCGTCCGCTTTTCTGAGCCATTCTAAAAGGCGGAGGTAGCTGAAAAATAGATTTTCATAGGATCCTATCTCCCTTGCCGCGCCTTTATCGGATCCAGGGGCTTTCACAACTTCATCCGGCACGACCCTTGCCGGCGCTAAAGACCCTGCCAAAGAATAATCCCCTTCTTCTGTTATCCGGTTGATATAAAAATAATGGAACGGGCTCAAGAATCCGCCTTTTGGAACGAATTTGCGGGATCGTGAGGCTGCCACCTGGTGGGAATACCCCAGAATGTTTTCCGTATATTCATGGTCTATGATCTCGGCTAAAGCTATAATATCATCTTTTAAATACGCCTCAAAATACCCTCTGGTCACGTATATTTTCAGTTCATCTTCCTGTTCATCAAATACGCCGTACGCGTAAACAAGATCAGACGCTTTTTCCGCGTCCCTGAAACGCGGTATGCCCGGCTTGTTCCCGAGATTGTCCACGGTAAATATCCGTATGCCGCCGGGTTCGATATGCGCGCTATTGAACGGCCGGGCGTGACGGTTAATATACTCCGCCGCGTCCGGGATATTGACTTCCCATGTCCTTTCCACGGCCTTTGAGATAAGGCCCGTAATATATTGTTTATCAATACGCCGGTCCTCATCCATTGATAAAGAAGCCGGCGCTTTCATGGTAGACCTCTCCGGCCGGGCCAGGGGCTTTTTCCCAAGATCCTCTATCTTCACGGCATTCTCCAGGACCGGTCTGTAATCAAAGTGTTCGGGGAACGTTTTGACCATTTTCTTACGCGCTGTTTTAGCCAGCTTACCCACCCGAAGGACCAATATGTTTTCATCGTCCATAATAGTGAATATCACGTTTAACTTGCCGACTTTCCTGCTCCAGAGACTGCCATGCAGGTTCAGATACAGCTTCTTTAGCGTCTCCCTGTCCGGCACCCGGCTTACGGCTCTGACAGCTTCCAGTATATTTTCCCGGTCCTTGTTTGATACTACCTTCTTTTTTGTTAACATATCAGAGGCTTCCCTGGAAAGGAACACCTGTCTTTCAATGCCTTTAATATCTTTCCGGCCTTCTATTTCCCCAGGCACTTCTGACTCTACCGCGGCAGCTCGTTTCCTTTTTTTCCTTTTTGGCGACTCGGGTTTTTTCCTTACCGCTGTGTCAGGCAGGCCCTTTATCGCGTCCAGGTTTTTGTTTATTTGCTCCCGCATTCGGCTGGCGGGATCATAGAAAAACGGCGCTTTTTCAAGCTCGGCCAGCGCCTTTTCATAGTTCTTCCTGGCCTTGCCTATCCGGCCGGCATGTGCCTGCCTTTGGGCAATAAGACGGAATTTTTCCGCCGCAAGATAGCATTTCCCCGCTTCCTGATCACGTTTATCCGCGGTAGCCGCACCCGTTATTTTATTTTGTCTTTCCTCTCTCTGTTCCAATATCTGCCTGTGTAATCTACCCGCTTCTTCATCAGCGGGGTTCTCCCTTAATACCTGTTCAAAACATTTTTCAGCCTCCGGATAATCCCGCTTCTCAAAACTTTCCATGCCCCTGTTCTTTAACCTGTCCGCTGACCGGGCGCTTTTCTGCAGGTTCCCCAGAGAAACGTTCAAAGGCCCGGGAAGGGCTGTCTCGCCTTTCGTTTTCCTGGCTTCCGTTATACGGCGTTGACAACCGCTATAATCGCAGCGCCTGAACTGTTCAAGGGCCTCTTCATGAACCATGATCCACTCTTCCGCCTGCCGGACGTATTCTCTTGCTGAATCGAATATGTCCAGAGAGCCGAATTCTTCCCCGGCCGAGGAAAGGACCTGATGAGCCTCTTCAACGGATCCCGGGGTCTCGTGCCTCTGCGCCAGAGAAACCGCCAGCGCCGCCGGCGCCTCTGAAAAGGGCTCATCACAGCGGATCGATTCCCTGAAATACGCGACAGCCTGATCAATATCCCCTGCCGACCGGCTCGCTTCACCGGCAAGATAATAAATGTAAGATGATACCCTGCCGTCTTCCTGCCCGGTGAGCGGATTAACGAGCTTTCCGGCTTTGAGCAGTTCCAGCAACCTGTCAACAACGGCTGTCTGGAACTGCGTCATCGCCGGATCCCACTGCGCCGGCCCCACCCGCGATGACGGGGCCGCGTATCTGCACGTGACAGGCAGGATGCCGAAATAAGTAATGAAGGGTCTTTCCCGGCCTTCTTCTGATACTGAACCCGCCCGCGCCAGGTTTTCCAGGAACTCCGCCTGATTCATGACGCCCCTGAAAACCTCCCTGGGCGCAGCTTTGGTTATTTTTTTAATCAGCTCCAACGCCTTATTTTCCAGCGGATGCCCTATGGTTATCACTCCCAGCTGTAAATTTGTCTCTGCCAGGGCTATCAAATAATCCTGATACGCCGCGGACCAGTCTTTCCTGGCCTCATTTACGCGCGCTTTTAACTCAAGCGTAACGGCAAGGTCCCTGTTGAGCTCAATGGCCTGTTCCGTGTATTCCAGGGCCTGTTCCGTCATGCCTTTCTCCAGGGCGCGTTCCGCCCTGCTCAGCAGAAGAATGAGTTTTGCCATTTCCCGCGTTTCCTCAGCAGCTATCATCCCATCGATATCAACCTCCCGTAGCGCAAAATGTATTTTCTCGTGAAGCCTCCAGAATTCAACCAGTACATCGGCATCCGGCATGCTGTCTTTTTTCTCCAGAAGCTTCAGCAAAAATCCGTAGACAGAATCCGGGATGAACAAATTCCGGGCCCTCTGTTGGCCCGTTTCAGGGTCACGCCAGGTGCCGGCATGGGTTATAAGGCCTTCGGCGAGATACGCGTAACCCATCCGGGCCAATTCCTCTTTAAGCTCGGCGTCATCTATCACGTATATGTCCGTTTCGGGACTGATCTCGCTGACAAAATCATACAGGGGATCTCCCGCGGCCAGTGGCGGTCTCTGCCGTTTGAACACCAGTTCGTCACATGCCATATTGACCGCATCGTGCTCCGATATCATCCCGTCGCCCCCGGGTTCACCCTTCAATGCCCTTACATCCTGGGTCGCCGGATCGACAAAAAGCGCCGGGCCGGTACTAACGTATCTCGGCCGGAATAACAACAACGACACAAAATACTCTTCTACCATCCCTGCGCTTATACCATTATCCCCGGCAGCAAAAACTTCTTCGTACATTTCGGTCAAAGCGACCACTTTCTCTCTGTAAGGCATTACTTCCCCTTGTTCCCAACGCCTCACGGTATTCACGTCAACGCCTAATTCGTCACTTACCTCTTTCCTGCTCAACCCCGCGGAGACCCTGAAATATCTGATGATCTCAAAAGCTTTTGACCTGTCAACCTCGTTTAAAAGCGTATTCAAGGTCTTTCCGTAAAAAAGCAGGCATCCGTCCAGATATTTACCGGTTTGCCTGTGATATATATCCACTAATCCTATCAGACCGTCTTCTACCCGGGAAGTATCTGTTTTTTTCATCCATCTATTTACAGTAATGGGATCAATCCTCAGCTCTTCCGCCATCCGTCCAATGCTCAATCCTGAAGCCAGTCTTACGGCTTCGACCCTTTCCCAAAAACTGTCCGACTCTGACAAGAACTCAGCAAGGGACTTCCCGTAAAGTATATGCGTAACCTCAATATCCTTTTTTACCCTGCTGAATATCCGGCTCATGTTTAACAAACGGCCCGGCCGGGGCAGTGCTGCATCTCTCTGCCATCTGTTCACCAGATTTCTCACCCCGCGCGAAACACCGGCCTTTTTCGCAAGCTCTACCGGCAGAAGGCCGCACTCCAACCTTAAAACCCTGATCCTGAGCCCCGGGGTAACTTCGATCTCCCTGTCGCCTTCCGGGGCCTTTACTTTCCCGCTGCGCAGGATTTTATCCAGGCTCATGCCGAACATCAGGGTCGTAACGTCGATCTTCTCTTTTAAACATTTGCTGAATATCCCGGCTAATCTAAAGTAATCAAGTTCTTCCTGCGGCGCGTAAAATCCGCGCGTCCACCCTCCTATGGTCGCGCCTTGCCGTCCGATCATTCTTCCTATCCCTTCCGCGTCCAGACCGGAAAGCGCTGTCAGGATAAACAGCCGTTCGCCGAAAGTAGATGTCTTTCGCAGCACTGCGTTCAACGGTTCGCCATAGACCAGCAGTGAAGTCGATACCGGTTCGTCTAATCGCCTGCTGAACACATCCGCCATCTTATGCAAGTATCCGGGCAAAGGTTCGTACCCGCCGCTTCTCCACGCGGACATCGCAGACATGGAACAACCGACTTCTTCCGTTACCTGCTTTACAGACAGGCCGCTGGCAGCGATCAGGCTTCTCAGCCTTTTCGCCTTATTTTTTATTCCTTTCAAATCACGCATATGGGAGACAAGCGCGCTTTCAGAATTTATGCTCGTCTCAAGAACGGCATCAAACATATTTTTATGATCAAGAAATCCGACGACTTTTAAAAATTTATCAAAAGAATCCACTGCCATGAGCTTATCTTTAAGAGAAACAAAGATTTTCTCCAGAACCGGCCGGTCAAAGAAGCCATGGCCGGACGACCTTAGATGCCTGGCTATAATCAAGATATCCTCTTTTAGATATCCTTCAAACGCAAAGGCATCCTCGAAAGTCCCTGAATGAATTTCAGCCTGGGGACCTAAAATACGTATGACCCTTATCAGTTCTTTTTCCGTATGAGGGGTCCTGTTCAACAGCGGAAATATCCGTTTTTTAACCTGCTCCTGTTTTTCTTTTGCCGCCTCATATTTACCTTTCAGCTCTGTATTGTCCTTTAAGATCCAATCCTTGACCTTGCTGATCTCCATTTCCAGCATCCCCAGCCCGTCCTTGATAACACATGAAGCAAGGGGCCAGAACTCGTCCAATCTTCTGGTTATCCCTTTTTCGTCCAAAAGTTCTATGGTCTCTCTGCCAAGGGCCCTGTCTGCCACAAAACGGCTGATCAGGTCCTCGAACAGGGCCTTTTCGTCCTCTCTCCCGTTTTCGTCCACGAACTCTCCGTATCGATACCGGTAGAATTCAAGAAGGCGGGAATATTGGGAATATTCCTTAAGCCGTGCCATTGTTTGTTTTATAACGTCATAATCATATTTCTTTTTAAACTCTTTGATAATATGCCGCGTCCTCAGACAAAGCCTGATATATTTGAACACGTCCCTATAATCTTCTATTTGATCATCCTCGCCTAATACTGTGTTCATGGCTTTTCTCGCGAGTGAATAAATCCTTGAATTATTTATAAAATGCACCTCTGGCCCTTTATCCCTCCATGCCAGTCCGTGTCTTAAGAATTGTTCATGATTTTCGCGGGAGACTTCTCCTTTATCAACGGCTTCCCCTATTTCCCTTTTGAATGTCTCAAACGCTCCTTTGGGCATGCGGTAACCTGACCGGCCGGCCTCTGCCCCTTTATTTTTGCCGGGTAACAATTTTAAAACCTTCCGCGCGGTCTTATGCTCGCGGACATGAGACCCCTCAGTGGATATTCTTTCATATATTTCCCTCTGCTCTTCAGTCAATACTATCTCCGGATATCTTTCCAGTATCTCATATGCTCTCGAGGCATATTCGGCTGCTAATATCTTATGATCTTTCTCCGCGTCCGCTTTCCTGAGCCATTCTAAAAGGCGGAGGTAGCTGAAAAACAGATTTTCATAGGATCCTATCTCCCTTGTCGCGCCTTTATCGGATCCAGGGGCTTTCACAACTTCATCCGGCACAGCCCTTGCCGGCACCAAAGACTTCGTCAAAGAATAATCCCCTTCTCCTGTTATCCGGTTGATATAAAAATAATGGAAAGGGCTCAAGAAACCGCCTTCTGGAACGAATTTGCGGGAGCGTGAGGCTGCCACCCGGTGGGAATACCCCAGGACGTTTTCCGTATATTCATGGTCTATGATCTCGGCTAAAGCTATAATATCGTCTTTTAAATATGCCTCAAAATACGCTCTGGTCACGTATATTTTCAGGTCATCTTCCTGTTCATCAAATACGCCGTACGCGTAAACAAGATCAGACGCTTTTTCCGCGCCCCTGAACCGCGGTATGCCCATCCTATCCCCGAGGCTGTCCACGGTAAATATCCGTATGCCGCCGGGTTCGATATGCGCGCCCCTGAACGGCTGGGCGTGACGGTTAATATACTCCGCCGCGGCCGGGATACTGGCTTCCCATGTCCTTTCCGCGGCATTTGAGATAAGGCCCGTAATATATTGTTTATCAATACGCCGGTCCTCATCCATTGATAAAGAACCCGGCGCTTTCATGGTGGCTTTTTCCGGCCGGGCCGGGGGCTTTTTCCCAAGATCCTCTATTCTCACGGCCCCGGGCAGCATTTTTTCGGAGTCAAAGCCTTCGGGAAGAGGCGCGAGCACCTTTTTATATTTCGCCAAGTCCTTGCTGCCGGCCCAGACAACAAATATATCCCCGCTGTCCGTAAGGGTAAAAACCATCCTGTAAACTCCGGCGAAACATACCCATACATCCCCGCGGCCGGGTATGTCCCTGACGTTCCTTTCATCACCTTCTGATACTTTCCTGAGAGCCTCCAGTATGATCTTTTGGGCGCTCCCCGGTATCGGCGGTATTATGACCTCTCTCTCTTCAGGGTAAAACGCTCTGTCGAACGCGCCGGCAACATCCCCGGAAAAGATCACTCCGGTTTCCCCTGCCTGCCTTTGTTTTTCGGCCTGTATTTTACTTATCTTTTCGGTTATTTCCTTCTTTGCGCTGTCTATCCTCCGGACCACTTCCCTTATCTTTTCATCAACCTCCACAGCGGCCTTCTCAAACCGCGGGGCTCTTTTAAGCTCAATCATGGCCTTTTTATAATTCTCTTCGGCACTTTCCATCTGACCTTGCGATACCATCCGGTCCCCGGAGGACAGATGTTCTTCGGCCTTTTTCAGGCACTCCGCGGAAAGTCCCAGTTTCTCCGCTGTCCTTTTTTCCTCTGTCTCTTCTCTCTTGCTCGAGATATCCAGCAACAACCGTTCAACCTCGCTGTCTGAAGGGTTCTGTTCCAGTATCGCCCTGAAACGCTTTTCCGCCTGATCATAATCTCCCATACTCAAATTTTGTCTTGCCCTGTACTTCAGCCTGAGAAGAGTTTCGTTCTTTGCGTTCAATTCTGCCAGAGGCGGGATGACCGTGGCGCTGCCCCTGCGGCCGCTCAGCAATCTGCCCAATCCGCCTTTTTCTTCAAATTTCTTGAAAGAAGGGAAAAGAGCCGTGGTCTGCAGCCTTTCCCTCTCCTCGCTTATCCTTTGCCTGCAGGCGGCATAGTCGCCGCTTTTAAACAGTTTACGCGCCTCTCTGTAAGCCGCCTCCGTCTTTTCCTGTTCCGCGCGCAGGATATCCTCTGTTTCAGCTATGACAGCCAGATCCCCGAATTTATCCCTGGCCTGTTCCAGCAGCCGGTACGCGCGTTCAAAAGACCCTTCTGACCGGTCGCTCTCCACAAGGGAAAGCGCGAGTCCCGTAAAGGATACGGGCATAGGCCTGTCCTGCTGTATCGATTTTCCGAAGTACATCACTGCTTTGTGCAGGTCTGCGGCCATGTACGCCCGCGCTCCGAGATAATATATATAGGACAGGAGACTGGTGCGGTACCCGTATTCCTCATGATAGACTTCTGTTTTACCTCCTATTCTTCCTTCCCCTGCCAGATCCATCAATTTCTCGACAACACTCATCTGCCATGTCAGTTTCGGACTCTCTTCCAGCGCGCGTGTTATATACCTGCACACAACAGGCAGGACAACATAATTCCCGATATCCTGCATTCCCTGGCCTGCTACATCCCTCTCCGATACGGTCTCTTTCTCCGGGTCCGACAAGCCCTGCTCCAGCCCGGCTCCTCTTATCTTCAGATCATCTAAAAACTCCGCCAGAGCCGGTCCGCCCGTCTTGATCGCTTCGAATGCTTCCCGCAATAAGACCTGTACGACCAGGGAAAGACGTTTTGGATTCTTTCCTGCCTTACTCTCGAGTGTATCCAGGACATTATCTTCCGGTGGATGGCGCCTTATTATCATCGCCTTTTCCCGCATATTTGCGGATAGAACGGCCATCATGCTCTCTCTAACGCCTGACATCCCGGAGCCGCTCTCCTGTATACGCAGCCTTAGATCAAGCGTAAAATTGAACCCGGGGTGAAGCTCCATGGCTGTATCCGCATATTTCTGTGCCAGGGTCAGTCTGCCCTCTTCCATAGCCCGTTGTGCTTTACTCAACAGAAGTATGAGCCTTGCCATGTCTTTTGCACCTTCGGGCAGCTCATCGTCAAGATCGTATTCGCGGTCTATAAGATGCCCTATTTCGTGAGCCCTCCAGAACCCAAGTAACGGGACGACCTGTTCCATCAGGGGCCTTCTTTCCAGGAATCCCAGCAGAAGCTCATAAACGGACGCCGGGATAAACATATTCTGGGCCTTCTGCAGGCCTGTAGCAGGATCACGCCAGGTGCCGGCATGGGTTATAAGGCCTTGGGCTAGACCGGCGAGACCGGGTTGATTATTTTTTCGCGCGATTTCCTCTAATCCCTGTTTAAGCGCGGCGTCATCTATCACATATATGTCCGTCTCAGGAGCGATCTCACTGACAAAATCATACAAGGGATCTCCCTCGGCCAGGGGCGGTCTCTGCCGTTTGAATACCAGTTCGTCACATACCATATTGACCGCATCGTGCTCCGATATCATGCCGGCGCCCTCATGCTCGCCCTTCAACGCCCTTACATCTCCTGTCGCCTGGTCGACAAAAAGCGCCGGGCCCCTGTCGGTATGTCCGGACGAAATTAACAATAACGGCACAAGATACTCATCTACGATCTTTACACTTATACCAATATCCCTGGCGGCAAAAACTTCTTTGAACATTTCGGTTAAAGCAGCAATGTTCCCTCTGCAAGGCATTCCTTCCCCCGATTCCCACTGCCATAGGGCGTTCACATCAACGCCTAATTTATCACTTACCTCTTTTTTACTCAATCCCGCGGAGATCCTGAAATATCTGATAATTTTAAAACCCTCTGACCTGTCAATCTCGTCCAAAAGCGTATTCAAGGTCTTCCCGTAAAAGAGCAGGCATCCATCCAGATATTTACCGGTCCCCCTGTGATACACATCTAATAATGTTATCGCCCTATCGCCTACGGGAGGATCCACACGCTTTCTCCATGCACGCAAAGTAGCAAGATGAATCTTCATCGCTTCCGCCATCTGCTTTCGGTCCGATCCCGAAGCCAGTCTTATGGCTTCGATCCTTTCTCCGAAACTGCCCGACCTTGATAAGAATTCAGTAAGAGATCTCCCGTAAACTATATGCGTAACCTCAATATCCTTTTTTACTTTGCTGAAAATCCGGCTCAGTTTTAATAAACGGCCTGCCCGGGGTAATACTTCATTACTCTGCCATTTATTCACCAGGCTTCTCGTCCCATGCGGAACACCGGCCTTTTCAGCAAGCTCCGTCGTCGTAAGGCCGCAGGCCAACCTTAAAACCCTGATCCTGAGCCCCGGGGTGACCTGGATCTCCTCGTCGCCTTTCGGGGCCTTTACTTTCTCGCTGCGCAGAAATTCATCCAGGCTCATGCCGAACATCAAGGTCGTAACCTCGATCTTCTCTTTTAAACATCTGCTGAATATCCCGGCCAACTTAAAATAATCCAGTTCTTCCTGCGGCGTATTGAACTCGCGTGTCCACGATCCTATAGTCTCACCTTCACGTCCGATCATTTCGCCTGTTTCATCCGCATCCAAACCGGAAAGCTGTGCCAGTATAAACAGCCGTTCGCCGAAAGTAGCCGTCTTTTGCAGAACATCGTTCAACGGTTCGCCATATACCAGCAGTGAAGTTGATACCGGCTCGCCCAACCGCCTGCTGAACACATCCGCCATTTTAGGTAAATATCCGGGTGAAGGACCGAATTCGCCGGCTCTCCATGCGCGCATCGTGGAACACGAACAACCGATCTCTTTCGCTGCCTGATCTGAAGACAGGCCGCTGGCGGCAGTCAAACTCCTCAGCCTGCTTCCCATATTTCTCGTTCCGTTCAAGTCACGCATATGGGAAACAAGAGAGCTTTCAAAACTTATGCTCTCCTCAAAAACGGCATCGATCATATTTCTGCGGTCAAGAACTCCGACGGCTCTTAAGAATATATCAAAAGAGCCTATCACCATAAGTTCATCTTTGAGAGAAACAAAAGCTTCCTTCAGGACAGCATGATCAAGGACATTGTGGCCGGATGATCTTAAATATCCGGCAATAATTACTATATCTTCCTTTATATATCCTTCAAACACGGCCGCGTCCTTTTGCGCCCCTGAACGGGCTTCAGCTTGCGGGTCTAAAATATGTATGATCTCTACCAGTTGTTTCACTATATGCGGGGCTTTGTTTAAAAGCTGAAATGTTCGCTTTTTAAGCTGTTCCTGTTTTTCTTTTGCCGCTTCATATTTGTCCTTAAGTTGCGTGTTTTTCTTTAAAATTATATCTTTGATCTTATCAAGCTCATTTTCAAACATCCACAGCCCGTCTTTAATGACACAGCAGACAAGGGGGCAAAAATCATCCAGGCTTCTGTTTATTCCCTTTTCGTCCAGAAGTTCAACCGTTCCTCCGCCCAGGGCTCTGTTTGCCGCAAAACGGCTGATCAGGTCCTCAAGCAGGGCCTCTTCGTCTTCTTTTCTATCCTCACCCAAGAACGTCCCGTATTGATCCCTGTAAAACTCAAGAAGACGGGGATACCGGGAATAATCCTTAAGCCGTGCCATTACCTGTTTTACAATGTCATAATCATATTCCCTTTTAAACTTTTTAATAATATACTTCGTCCTTAAATAAAGCTGAATGTATTTCATCAGGTCCCGGTAATCTCTTATTTGATCATCCGCGCCTGAACCTGTGTTCATGGCTTCCATGGCAAGTGAATAAATTTTAGAATTGTTTATAAAATGCGTCCTTGGCCCTTTATCTATCCATGCCAGTCCGTGTCTTAAGAACTGTTCATGATCTTTATCGGTGATCTCTCCTTTAGCGGCAGCTTCTTTTATTTTTTCCTTGAGTATCTCAAACGGTTTTTTTGGCATACGGTAAGCGGACAGGTCAACGGTCTCTGCTGCCGGGAGCTCTTCCCCGGTATACCGGTCAAGCTTATCCTCTTCGTTCGCGCCTGTTTTATCCCTGCCAAAATATGTCCCTTTCAACTCATTTCCGGCAATATCGGTCACTCTTGTAACTTCGGCATCTTTCACATATACAACGACTTCATCGCCGGGATTATCGGCAAACTTCGCGCGGGGCATGTTCTTGTTGCTCCCTACCCTGCCGCCGATATCAAGCGCCCCATACTTGCCGAGCCTCAGATTTCTGATCACATGGTTCGTCAGTTTCCCGAATTTCTCCGGGCCGTAAGCTGTCCGGAAACTATCAACAAGTTTTTCCTTTCCTTTTCCGCCGATCTCGTATACAAGCGAAAAAGGACACGTCTTCTCTATGTTTTTCCCCTGCCTGTCAAATATCCGGACCTCTGTCACTATGCCGTCAACAACGTCAAACTCGACCTTACGCCCGCCGTATTTTTTTCTTTTAAAAGTCGCCCAGTACCGTTCGCCGAACTTCAGGGACGCGCCCTTATTGAGATAAAATTCCTTTACCGTGGCTCTCTTTAATCTTTCTCTCGCCGCCTTTGAATATTGTTTTCTGAACGAATCCATGAGCCTGCCTCTGGCATCGTAAATAAGCCTGTACCGCGCGGGTTTGCCGGCCGGTTTCCGGGTTTCCATATCCTCATAAAACCTGATCACTTTTGGAATACCGCGTTCGACTTCCGCTTCAGCCGGGCAATTTTTGCGCCCCGTAAACGTGCCCAGGGTCTCGGCGCCGGCTCTAAGGTGCCCGCCGTCATCGGTCTTTAACCTTGTGATCCTTCCTGTTATCTTTTTAAGGTCGTCTTCGGCCATATCCTCATGGAATGAACATGTTATCCTGCCTTTCTCGTCATATACCAGCTTGAAGATATGTTCTTCCACAACCTCTCCGTCGGAGCCGAGTATCCTGACTTTGTCTATATGCCCCTGTATCATATCTATCTCTATTTCCGCGTCGGGATGCCGATGAAAATACGGTACAGGGTCTTTCCCGCCGCTGCCAAGATAGAGCGCGCCTCTTGAATTCAACCTGAGCCGTTTTAAGGTCACATCATCAAGTTTTTCAAGTTCATTCCGGGTAAGATTACGGTAAAAAGAACCTTTTAACCGGCCTTTTTTATCGAATATAAGGACAAAATCAGCTTCCTTAACCGGCAGGCCGTGTTCGTCGAATATCCCTACGCTATCTATCTGCCCTGATCTAACTTTTATCTCAACTTTGCAATTAGCGTAATACGCGCCGAATCTTACCACCCTGCCGCCTATATGCAGGGTACCGACTGCATCCAGCCGGTGTTCCTTTATAATACAATCTCCCAGTTCGTTGAACTGTGATCGTGTGATCTTATAGTAAAACCTCTTCCGGAACATACCGTCAGTCTCGTATATCTGCCCCATCTGCCGGAAATCTATCACGTTATTCCCGTCATCCAGGATCCATACGCGGTAAAGGTCTTTGTTTTTAAGGCTAAAAGCTATTTTTCTGCCGGGATGCTCCTTTATAGTTATAAGAGGCTTCTTTTTGCCTTTACAATACAGCTCGCCTCCTGAACCGAATTTGCTCCCCAAAAATACCATACTTTCATCGTAATGTTCGAATTCGTCGAACGAGAATTCAGATAACGGCATGGATACCTTTTTCGCGCTTTCATATTCATGGATATAAAACCTTTCCGGAGATATCCTTTGATATATTTCTCTTTGTCCTTCGGCCAATATTACCTCCGGATATCTTTCCAGTATTTTATAAGCCCTTAGCGCGTATTCGGCCAGTACGTCATGATCTTTTTCTTTATCCGCTTTTCTAATCCATTCCAGAAGGCGGAGGTAGCCGAAAAACAGATTTTCATACGACTCGATCTCCCTGATCGCGTCTTTGTCTCCTTTACTGGCTTTTATAACATCCTCGGAAGCGCCCCTTTCCGGCACTAAAGACTTTGCCAAAGAATAATCGTCTTCTCCTGTTATCCGGTTGATATAAAAATAATGGAAAGGGCTTAAGAACCCTTTTTCGGGAATAAAATTGCGGGAGCGTGAGGCCGCTACGCGGTGGGAATATCCCAGAACATTTTCAACATATTCATGGTCTATCAGCTCGGCTAAAGCCAACGGATCGCCTTTCAAATATCTTTCAAAATAGCCTTTGGTCACGTATATTTTTAAAATATCTTCCTGTTCATCAAACACGCCGTGCGCGTAAACAAGGTCGGATGCCTTTTGTGCGTTCTTAAACCGCGGGATGCCAAGCTTATCGCCGAGGCCGTCCGCGGTATACATCCGTATTCTGCCGGGCTCGATCTTCGCGTCCCTGAACGGCGGGGCGTGCCTGTTAATATGAGCCGCCGCCTCCGTGATATTGACCTCACCTGTTCTTTCTGTGGCTTTTGAGATGAGGCCCGTAATATATTGCTTATCGATACGCGTGTCTTCATCCATGGATAAAGAACCCGGCGCTTTCATGGTGACAAACCCTGCATCTCCCTCTTCCCATAAGGTTACCCTGTTTCTGCCTTCTTCTTTGCATCTATAAAGCGCCTTATCAGCTCTTTTGATTAATTCTTTTCCGGTTAAATCGTCTTCTACCGAAAAAGTTGCCACGCCAATGCTTACGGTAACATTACATCTTTTCTCTCCTATATTAATTTTTGTCTCATTTACTGCTTTTCTTATCCTCTCTGCCAGACTTCCCGCAGCCTGTAAGCCTGTATCGGGTAAAATTATCGCAAATTCTTCGCCGCCATAACGGGCCGTTAAATCTATTTTTTCTCTTACATTATCTTCAACTATTCGAGCAAACTCGCTCAAAACTCCGTCGCCCGCGGTATGCCCAAACCTGTCGTTAACCTTTTTAAAATTATCTATATCCATCATTAGTAAAGACAGAGGCCGTTTATTTCGTCTGGAACGACGTAATTCCCCCTCTAATCGTTCATCGAAATATCGGCGATTATACAGACCCGTTAAACCATCTTTTGTGGACAATAATTCTAATTTTTTGGTTTTCCGCAGAATGGATAATTCTTTATTTGTTCTTTCCACGATACGGTAAAGTGTCCGGGAAACAAGGTCGATATTTCCATTGGCAAGGAAAAAATAATAGCCCTGTCTTTTATTCTGCGGCCAATTGGTAATTAAGAATATATCCACGTTCCCATTTTGTTCCGCGAACCCGAAGAACATCTCCTTTACCATATCCCTGCCCCGGTAATTTCTCTCGTCTTCTTCTATGTTTCTGGAAACATAGCCATTCGGAAGCTTCTCTCTATCTTTGATATGCAGCCCGCGTAAACCATGAAACTCGTTAACAAGAATACCCCCGTGTCCATCTCTGTCAACTATCCACTGCCAGCCACACCTGCCTGATTTCTCATACCTGGCTTGTTCTTCAAGTAATTCCGTCAGAATGGCTTTTCTTTCATCCATGGTTGTTCCGGGATTGAAATATTCAGCCGCAATGCTACAGACCATTTCTTTTTCGTCATTATCCTTTGCCACGCGCGGTTCGGTATAAGAGGATTCTTGGATCAGATCCTTAGTGGATATAATAAAGCCGAGCCTGCCGGTCTCTTTATCCAGGGAATACTTGTAAGTGTCCGCTTTGAAAACATTTGCAATCGTTTCAATTTCTACCCTTCCAATATCTTCTTCAGAGGGCTTTTCTAATTGCTGTAATTTCTCAATCATCATCTGCTGTTGTTTCTCTATCCGGATCTCAAATTTTGCTTTCTTAAGGCGTGGATCGCTGACCAAATAAGGCAAAACCGCCACACAGATCAGCGAAGTAACCGGCAAAATTCCAATCGTGTAAGCGAGGAAATGATCCAATGAATCAGCTGCATTACGAATTACAGTCACTACTGCAGGGTTTTTGACCCTCTTATAGAAAAATCCGCCTAATAACCGGGCTATCCGGTAATTGATGAAGTGAACGACTTCATGTGGAAAGACTGCTGAATAGAGAGTAAATCTCGAAAATTCTTCTGCAATGATTGGATGTATATTTATCTTACCTGCCTGGCGATGAAAATACGCAGGTTTATTAACAGGCCCGGCCCTGACAGGTTGAGATTTAATCAATCTCTCCATCTTTTTCAGCAATATGGCCTGAAGCAAAAGCAGCCCTGATAGCCCTAATGAAAACATGGACATAATAAACATATATGAATTTGCGTCCTGCAGGACTCCCATACCCAAACCTAACCCAACTGCACCCCAGAATCCGGCTATCCGCCTTGAACCCGCAGAAGAAATTGGTATCTCGCTTTCTTTGTTTTCCATCTCAATAGATATCTCCGTGAACAGCTCCGCGAACAGGTCCATGATCCCTTCATACCTGTGGTCGTAAGCTTCCTGGTCTTCCCCTGCCCCGGGGTAAATATTACCTCCTATCGCTTCAAGCTCAGCTTCGCTCCATCTCTGATAGATCCCGCTGTCGACAAGCGCTTCTTTAAGGCGTTCCTTATGTCTGCTTAAAGCTTCCCTGTCTATCTCCGGGTTCCTTACCTCTAATATTACTTCCGGCTCAAAATCCTCATACTTCTCCCAGGAGCCGAACTCAACCAGATACAACTCGCCGGCTGAAACCTCGACTGTCTGTTTCCATCCTGTAGCGGGCGCCCCTTTATCCAGCTTTTCCAGAATATCCGGCAGTGATAGACGTTCTCGTATCAATTCCTCTGCCATTTCG
The DNA here is from genome assembly GCA_034723315.1 of Candidatus Omnitrophota bacterium. GTDB lineage: Bacteria > Omnitrophota > Gorgyraeia > Tantalellales > Tantalellaceae > JAYEOV01. The sequence goes on from JAYEOV010000006.1 coordinate 53,362, forward strand.
TCCCGCTGGACCCCTAGCAAACGGTGATATTTTATATATCTGTCTGACAACTCGTCGACTGCCCTTATCCCAAGAGTGCCCTCTATCCCTTCCAACGCGCCCTGTTGTATCGCTTCATCGATGATCGCGTCTACCTGTTTCATGCCCAGTATCTCCATAACAGCCGGCTGAGCCGCGCGATAAGCCTTTTTCCTGGCCCTCGCTTCCTTTGCCTTCAGTACCTTTTCGGCTTTTTTCGTTTCTCTTTCCTTCTCCAGTCTTTCGGTTTCTTCGGCTTCTCTTGCTTTCCTCGCCTCCTCTTCCCTGCGGCGGCGTTCTTCATCT
>JAYEOV010000007.1:0-4405 GCA_034723315.1 Candidatus Omnitrophota bacterium
AAAGGAATGGCAACTATTTCCCCCCATGAAAGAAATGGCAACTATTTCCCCCCATGAAAGAAATGGCAACTATTTCCCCCCATGAAAGAAATGGCAACTATTTCCCCCCTTTGAAAAAGGGGGTTAGGGGGATTTCTTTTAAGGATGTTAAAATACAACGTGAATTTAAAACACAAAGCTCGTCGATTATGCGGGGAAATGACAGATAGTGAGCGAGCGTTATGGACAAGGTTACAGGAAAGATAAATTTTGGATGTTAAATTTTATTGGCAGAAGCCCATTGAGGGGTATATTGTAGATTTTTATGCATCCCAGGCAAGGATTGCTCAAGCAGTAAAAGAAAGATTATGAATTAAAAAATCCCCCTAGCCCCCTTTTTCAAAGGGGGGAAGGGAGTAAGTTTTTCAAAGGGGGGAAGGGAGAAAGTTTTTCAAAGGGGGGAAGGGAGTAAGTTTTTCAAAGGGGGTAAGGGAGGAATAGTATTGGCAAAATGTGGGGTTTATCATATACTGATTTATGGTCCTTAGGATCGATTTCTTATTTCCGTCATTTCGTTAATTTTTTTCGAAAAATCAATAAGGAGAACGGATCAAATGGGCAGGATCCCGGGTCTCAGGGAAACGCTTATAAATACCGAAGCGGCACGCGCTTACGGGCGGAAGGATGACAGTGTCAGGATAGTGGCGGTCGTTTCGGGTAACGATGTGGACAGGTCGAACTTTGAGCGGAGGCTGAACGAGACGGGCAGGCACATATTCAACAGGGATGGAAGCACGCTCGTTCTTTCGCTGCGGGAGAAGACCGGGCACAAGACCAGAGAAGGCAATTTTCTCGGGACGCTGCTCGCCTATCGTTATATAAAGCAAGCCGCGGACGCGAAAGGGATCTCCTGCCGTGATTTTGTCACTATCATAGGCATGCTTTTCGGCCGCGGCGAAAGGATGTCGCCCATTACCCAGGCCCTGGGTGACCGCAAACCCGCGACGATAGTTACCCCTGCCAATATCGAGATCGAAGGAAAGAAAACGGGGCTGACCGCTATAGAGGAAGCTCTGCTCTATTTCACCCCGGTGGTCAGGTATCTTGAAAAAAGAGGGTTCCGGGGCGTGCTGGACAAATGGGGCGACGAGACGGAAATAGCGTCGGTAGATCTTACCGGAGAACCCGCAAAAGGCGAATCCCTGGCCGGACACGATGTCATAAAAGTGATATCGGTGCTGGAGATAACCGATGAACTCGCCAGACAGAAGGACTGGGTCGTTTTTAATGAAGAAGGAAGCATGGTGGCCCAGCTTTCCCGGAATAGCAAGGATGTCCTTATCGAGCGCCTCAAACAGCTGGGTATAAAACCGCGAAAAGACGGAAAATATTATGCCGGTATAAGCCTGGGCCCGGTCGCGGTCTCTTACGACGTGCTGGATATAGCCTCGGAGGTTTTCGCGGAGGAGATCGAAAAAGAGGGTGTTTATTTTGATTTCGATCCGTATTTTCTCATGGCCCTTGCCATGGAGAACGATCCCGGGAGGTGGAAAGAAACGGTGAGGACGGACAACGGGCTACGGGAGCTGGTAAAGATGATCCCCGGTTTCTTTGATAAGGTCCAGAGTATTAAGGAGATATTCAGGGAAAGGCATGACGACCGCGAACTCAAGATCAAAACACTCGATCTCGGCGCCAGTGTATACTGGGCCGATATCGGTCAGCACAGCGCGATGAGGGAGAAGTTCCTGGCGTTGAACGACGGAGGGGCGCATGGTATTATTGCCAGAAAGATAGCGCATGTCCCCGGCGAACGCGATGAAAAAGGCAATATAATCGTCAATTCCAGGATAAGCGATGAAGTCGAGATAAAGGATTCTGTCCTGGTCAACACCATCGTCAACGGAAAGGGTCGTATTTCGGATAGCGTGATCATGGATTCGGAGTTCAATGACGTGGACGCGAACGGGGCTTTCGCCGTCAGAAGCGTGCGTCTTGGAAAGACCGTGTTGAAAGAAAAAAGCGGGACCTACGGTTCTCTCGGAGCCGATGACCTGGTCCTTGAGGAAGGTATGCGCCACGTGTCCGTTTTTACAGGCAGAGGTAAGGTGGATATGAGGGTCGCGGAAAACACTAACCTGAGGGATAAGGAGAACACATATAACGTGCCGATCTTTGGTAATGACATGTCTTTTGACGAAGCGTATAATGAGATGTTCGGGGTCAGTATGGAGGAACTTGAAGAAAGAAGGGAGCGGGTCCTGGAAAACCTGGAAAGAATAAAGGGAAAAACCGGAAAGTTCAAGGCTTTAAGATTCGGCACCAGCGGTCTCAGGGATACTGTCGTGAACATGACGGATATGGAATGTTATATCAACACCAGAGGGTTCATCGCTTTCCTGAAGGAACGGGGCGAGATGGACGGCGAAGACAGGACCGTGGCGGTCGGCGGCGATCTCCGTTCCTCGACACCCAGGATAATGGCGGCGGTGGTAAAAGCCGTCCGGGACGAAGGCTGCGAGATCGACCTTTGCGGGAAGGTGCCTACCCCGACGCTTTCGTATTACGCGATGCGAAATAAAGTGCCGGGCATCATGGTCACCGGCAGCCACATCCCTGATGACAGGAACGGCATAAAGTTCACCAAGAGGTCCGGTGAGGTGCTGAAGACCGACGAGGCCGACATCCTCCGTAACGTCGCCCGCGCGAGGAACGCCGAATACGAAAAAAGCGGGGAAGGATCGCTGTTCGGGGAGGACGGGATGTTCAAGGAAGAAAAGGCGCTTCCCCCCGCTGAAAAGGAAGAGGAAGCCATAGAGATGTATCTCAGGCGTTATCTTGACGTTTTCCCGCGGGACGCGTTCAACGGCAAAAAGATCGTTCTGTATCAGCACTCGGCGGTGGGGCGGGATATTATCCGGAAGGTATTCACTGATCTTGGGGCTGAGGTCATTTCCGTGAAAAGAAGCGACAAGTTCATACCCGTGGATACCGAGAAGGTCTCGGAGGAGACCAGGCAGTCCCTGCGGGGCTGGGCGGACGAATACGGCCCCTTTGCTATTATATCGACCGACGGTGATTCGGACAGGCCTCTTCTCGCGGACGAGAAGGGTGAATTCCTGCCCGGGGACAAACTGGGGGCTCTGGTTTCCGTGTTCCTTAACCCGGATTTCGCGGCGATCCCGATCAGCGCGAACGACGCGGTCGTCAGCGCTCTGGAAGAAAGAGGTATTGAGGTAAAACAGACAAAGATAGGTTCGCCTTACGTGGTAGCGGCGATGATCGACGAGCTTGGGAAGAACCCCTCTGCCAGGGTCGTGAGCTGGGAATCCAACGGCGGTTTTCTGCTCGGAAGCGACTGGACCATAGGCGACGGTGTGTTGAAGGCGCTTCCGACGCGAGACGCTATGCTTCCGCTTCTTTCGGCACTGCTCCTGGCCGTGCGGGAGGGGATGTCCGTTTCGGAGCTCATAGGCGCCAGGCTCCCTAAAAGGTATACCTACGCCGATGTTATCGATGATAAGACCCGGGGGTGTGAAAGTTACACGGCCGATATGGGCAAAACAATTGTAAAGATGCTTTCGCCGAAAGAGAGCGGCGTCACGCAAGTCGATTTTACCCCTTCCGGGACGGAACTCAAAGGCGCTGAAACGACACCGGAGCTGGAAATCGAGATGAAGGCTATCAGGGACAGGCTCAGCGGGTATTTTACCAAAGAGAGGGGTTTTGACGGGATAGTCTCGATAAACTTTATAGATGGTATCAGGATACGGTTCGCCAACGATGAGGTGTCGCATCTGAGGCCGTCCGGGAACGCTCCGGAATTCAGGAATTATGCCACGGCTTCCACAGAGGAACGGGCGAAAGAGATAGTGGAGAAAAGGAAAGAGATCATACCGCAGATGATCAGCGATCTCGGGGATGCTCCCCAGCCGGGATCTCTCGGGGCCCGGGCGGCGAAGACCAGGCCCGGAGAAGATACCCCCGCGGGCAGGGTCCTTAAAGCGGTAAGCGAAGGGGCGCCTTTGTATATCAGGCCGTATAAGGAGCCCAAGGTATGGGGGGTCGGAGGGACAGGCGAATACTGGTACGGCGCGGGCATGCCTTCCGGGGAGAAAAGCTCAACCGCGGCGGTCGGAGATGAGGTAATGCCGATGGCGGAGATCATGGAATATACGCCGGAAGAGATCCTCGGCAAGGACGCGATAGACAAATTCGGGTACGTGCTCCCGCTTGTAAAGATACTTACCCCTAAAGGCAGGTTATCGGTCCAGTTCCACGATACAAAGAACGAACTATGGGTCGTGACCGGCACCAGCGAGGCGATGGCGGGTGAAAAAGGGCCGTACGTTATCGTCGGATTCAGTGAAGGGTCCGTGGAAAGATACGGGAAAACGGTAACCGAAAAATACGGGGAAGCGCTGCT
>JAYEOV010000007.1:4505-20710 GCA_034723315.1 Candidatus Omnitrophota bacterium
GTGATGGATGTGCCGTCTGTCGGAAGCTTCCATAACCTCGTTGCCGTCGAAGGTGAGGCCGGTATAACGATAAACGGTGAAAAGTACAGGATACCTGACGCTTCTCCCGGAGGGGAGATGCTCATCGTTCCGGCTGCGGCCGGAAGTTACAGCATATCGGCGGACAAAAAAGCCCGGATAATAGATACTTTCATCCCTGCCTGATCTCATATTCCAACTATAGGCGGGAAAATCCTGTTTGCCGTTGTCGCTTCCTGCCGGAAGTTGTATCCAGGTTCGGGAAATTCATCGAAAATCGTTCAAAGCATAAAAAGCTTTTCAAAGGTGTTTATAATGATGGAGCGAGTTGACAGGAAGGCAAAATTTTTGTAAAATGAAATTGCCGTTCTTGCGGTAGATGATTTCGTTTTTTACATGAATTAAGGATGTTTGATGGAGAAAAAACCTTTTTTACAGCAACTGAATGAACAGAAAATATCTTACCTCTTTATTGCACTTCCTTTTACCTTATTCTTCGTCTTCCAGCTCGCGCCTGTTCTTATATCGTTCCTGTGGTCTTTTACGCGGTATGACGTTGTTCACTCGCCCCGCTTTGTCGGGATCGCCAATTACAGGGACATACTTTTCAACGATCCGCGTTTCTGGAAGGCCATGTGGAACACGGTCCTCTACGTCTTGGGTGTCGTGCCGGTGGGTGTGTGCCTTTCTCTTTTTCTGGCCGTCGCGATCGACCAGAAAATAAAATTCAAGAATTTCTTTAAATCCATTTTTTTCCTTCCGACGGTTACGGCGATAATCGCGGTGTCTGTCATATGGAAGTGGCTTTACGCCGGGGAGAAATACGGCCTGATAAATTACTTTTTAATGAAACTTGGTTTACAGCCGGTCGACTGGCTGGCGAGCCCGACATGGACCCTTCCCGCCATAATGATAATGTCAATATGGGCCGGGGTGGGGTACAGCATGATACTGTTCCTGGCGGGCCTCCAGACCATCCCGCAGGTGATGTATGAAGCGGCCGAAATAGACGGGGCCGGGTTCTGGAAGAAGTTCTTCCACATTACGCTGCCGCTTTTAAAACCTACCATAGTTTTCGTGGCGATGATGAGTTTTATCTTCAGTTTTCAGGTTTTCGAACAGGTGTATATCATGACAAGCGGGCAGGGCGGCATAGGGGGAGTTCTTGACTCCGCTCTTACTATCGTGGCCTATCTTTATGATAAGGGTTTCGTCAAGTTCCAGATGGGTTACGCTTCGGCGCTGGCGTATATAATATTTTTCTGCATTTTTATCCTCACAATGATAAACAGGCGCGTTGTCGGAACGAGAGTAGAATATTGACGATGGTCCACAGTCCCCGGCCGGCAGTGGGCCGCGGACCGTGAACAGTGGACAAGAAAAGCAGCAAGGGGTTTATTACATTATGGGAAGACATGATACAGGTATCAAAAGGGATTCGCTGACGGTCAAGACGTTCGTATATTTCTTCCTGATCGCCGGCGCGGTTACCATGGCCGTGCCTTATCTCTGGATGTTCGTGACGTCCATTAAACCGCTGGAAGAGATCCAGTCGTACCCCCCCAGCTTTCTGGTAAAAAATCCGACCATCGAACCTTACACGGACCTTTTTCATATGGTGCCCATGATGAGGTACATGTTCAACAGCCTTTTCGTCGCGGGGTCAATAACACTGTTCAATGTTTTCGCGACGTCTCTTGCGGGTTATGCCTTCGCCAAGCATAAGTTCTGGGGCAGAGATAAAATATTTTTCCTGTTCATAGGGTCTCTTATGATACCCTGGCAGGTGAACATCATACCCGGGTTCGTGATCGTCAAGAACCTTGGATGGCTTAATACGTACCGGGGGCTGATAATTCCGGCGATGGCGTGGTGCGCCTTCGGTATATTCCTGAACCGTCAGTTCATTTACAGTATTCCCGATGATCTTATTGACGCCGCGAGAATAGACGGCTGCAGCGAGTTCATGATCTACCGCAAGGTGATATTGCCCCTGATAAAACCGGTGCTGGCAACGCTCGCGATCTTTACCTTCCTGCAGCAGTGGAACAACTTTGTATGGCCACTGGTCATAATACACACCAGCAGGATGCGGACGATACCCCTGGCGCTCTCTGTTCTTACGGGTCAGTTCGGGGCGAATTTTGCCATGGTAATGGCCGGGGCGGTAGTGGCGACGCTGCCCATGCTTGTGGTTTATCTGCTTTTCCAGAAATATATAATTAAAGGTATCGCGCTGACGGGATTGAAAGGTTAAATTATCGTATATAGTATTGGGTATTGCGAGAGATACAACGTAAGAGAAAGGGAGTAATGAAAAAGTTCACGATTTTGTTGTTTTTAGCGGTATTTTCCTTGTTTATGACCGTTGGCTGTTCCGGGAATGTGGAAGAGATCGCCCCGGAAGAGGGTTCGTCCCGGAAGAGTATCGTCCCGGAAGAGAAAGGGAAGACGGTTTCGGTGGAGAAGGTCGAAGTAGCGGCTGATGAACCGCTGGTGTATCTGAACGTCGTGGCCGCCGAGGCTTCAAGTTTCGACCAGACGCCGGACTGGGCGCCCGAACCGAACCCGATGGCCCCTGTTGATGGTGATATACTCACGCGCTGGTCCAGCGATTACACGGAAGGCCCCCAGTGGATCTATTTCGATCTGGGCGGCCCCAGGGTCGTAAGCGACGTGATCATCAGGTGGGAAAGGGCTTACGCGACGGATTATAAGATACTCGTGTCAAACGACGCCAAAAACTGGCAGGTAGTCCATCACGAACCCGAAGGTAAAGCGGGAGCGATGGAGGCCGGGTTCGCTCCCGTCAGGGCCCGTTACGTGAAGATCCTCGGGACGGAAAGGATAAATGATGACTGGGGCATCTCGATGTGGGAAGTGGAAATTTACGGTCCGGCCGGAGAGAACCCGGACGCTACTGTGACCAGGGAGGCTTATCTCAGCAAGGGGGAGGACGATGGGAAGAAGAAGGAAGCGGAAGAGCTTATCGCGAAGCTTTCGGCTCCTGTGATCCCGATAAGCGAAAAACCTTTCCAGAAAGGTATCGTCTATACTTCCTGGATGGCTGATGAGTTTTTACTTCCCGTATCAGACCTGACGCTCGCCTACCTGAAGGAGACCGGTTTTGACACTATATCCATTATGGTCCCCGCTTATCAGGAAGACCTGGATTCCGGAGTGATATTCACCAACGACAAGCCCGACGGTGACACGCCGACCGATGAATCGCTCAAACATGCGATAGAGACCTGCCATAAACTGGGGTTACGCGTGATGATAAAACCCCATGTAGATCCCAGGACAGACGAGGCGCGTGTCAATATCATGCCTTCGGAACAATGGTTTGACAGTTACGAGGAATTAATAATGAGGTATGCCCGGTTTTCGGAGGAAAATAACGTAGAGCTTTTCTCCGTGGGCACCGAACTTGAAGCGACAACTTTTGAGACGTGGGCTCCGAGGTGGAATCAGATCATAGATAAGGTGCGCGGGGTGTATAAAGGCGTTCTGACCTATTCGGCTAACTGGACGGAATACAAGGAAGTGCCGTTCTGGGATAATGTGGATTTCATAGGCATCGATGCGTATTTCCCGTTGACCAATAGTGACGAACCCCGGATGGAAGACCTTATCAAGGCCTGGGAAAGCGAGGCCGATGAGATAGGGGAATGGCTCCGGGAAAAAGGTCTGACTGAAAAGGGGGTTATCTTTACCGAGATAGGGTATCCTTCCGCCCAGGGGGCGAACCGTCAGCCGTGGGTGGCGGTCTCGAATGTGGAGGACCAGCAGGAACAAGCCGACTGTTTCAGGGCCATGTTTGACGTCCTGGGAGCGCGTCCGTGGTTCAAGGGGTATTATATCTGGCAGTATTTTCCGCAGGACAGGTGGAGTCCGCTGGGTTTTACCGTAAAAGGCAAGAAAGCGGAAGAAGTGCTGAAGGAAAGGTTAGAGAAATAAGCAATAGTATGGATCCCCGCAGTAGTTTATCCCTGCGATAGCGGAGGCGGGGATTTAATTCGCACGAATGATTTACTCATACTGTCGTGTTCGTAAATCATGTGTTTATCCCGTTAAAAATAAAATTTTTAACGGAGCTCATTAAAAAAAAGGAGGTTGCGAGATGAAGAAAGTGTTATTAGCGCTTGCAGTGGTTGGCCTTTTGTTCGCGGGAACGGTTGGGGTTGCCGCTGAAGAGACCGTTCTTTTCAGCTTTGAGAAGGGGCTTGAGGGTTGGGAGATACCCGACTGGGCGTATGAAAAACCGGATCACGTCCAGAAAGAGATCAATCCCAGCAACAAGTTCGCCAGTGAGGGCAAAGGCAGCCTGGAAATCGACACTGAATTCCCCGGCGGGAGATGGACCGGAGCAATTGTCGAGATCATGCAGTATTTTGACTGGAGCGATTACGGCAAGATCGCGTGCGATATTTATCTTCCGAAGGAAGCTCCGCTGGGCTTGAGAGGCAAGATGGTACTGACCGTTGGCGATAGCTGGAAATGGGTTGAGCAGAGCAGGTCTTACGCGCTTAAACCCGGCCAGTGGGTGACACTGACGGCAGACCTGAAGCCCGGCAGCATCGACTGGAGGAGAGTGCAGGTAGACGATGCGTTCAGGGCCGATGTCAGGAAGATAGACATAAGGGTCGAGTCGAACAACAAACCGGCATACACCGGTCCTGTATATATCGACAATATCAGGGTGATCAAATAAGAGATCCTTTGTAAAGTTTTAAGTCTTGGGTTTTTGACTGGAAAACGATAGATCCCCGCTTTCGCGGGGATCTAATTCGCACGAATGATTTAGTCACACTATCGTGTTCATAAATCATGTGCTTATTAGGTCTATATTAAGGAAAGGAACAGGGAATGGTATACCTACGCAAGAGCGCTCTGTGGTTTTTTGTGGCGGGTTGTTGTGTTGTCGTCCTGAGTCTGGTCGGGTGCGGCAGGAAAGAAGCCCCCGCAGGCAAGACCACGGCAGCTTCGAAAGAAACAAAGGCCGGGATAACGGCAGAAAAGGAACCTGTGCCGTCTATGGCCCCGATCACCGAAGAAAGGACGTATTATGACTTTGAAAGCGACCTTAACGGGTGGGAGGTGCCGCAGTGGGCTCTGGGGAAGACCGATTATGTCGGTAAGGAAGCCGAGGTCTCTCAGGAGGTCGCCTCGCACGGAAATTCCAGCATGAAGTTTACCGCGGATTTTCCCGGCGGGTTATGGACCGCCGGTCTGGTCGAGATCCAGCAATACCTTGATATGAGCAGATACAGGGTGGTGAGGGCGGATATCTACCTGCCCGAAGATGCTCCCATGGGTCTTAAGGCCAAGTTGATATTGACCGTCGGAAGCAACTGGAAATTCGTGGAAATGAGCCGGAGTATACCTCTTATCCCCGGCGAATGGGTCACGATCACCGCTAATATCGAACCCGGCAGTTATGACTGGAAACGGGTAGTTCCCGACGAAGAATTCGCGGAGGATGTCCGCAAGATAGCGATAAGGGTAGAATCTAACCGGAAACCGAAGTATTCCGGCACTATTTTTGTCGATAACATCAGGGTAGGCCGGTAAATGAGGCCACAACTTATGGAGCGAAGCGACATAAGTTGTAAGGCCGAATTTATCCTGCTTGTCCCGAGCGAAGTCGAGGGGAGCGAGGAAGCAATTGTGCGACCGAGTCGAAGGATCTGAGACCACAACTTACCGAGCGATAGCGAAGGTAAGTTTTAAGGTTGAGTTTACCCCATTCTCGTAACGGAATTTCAATAAAAAAGGGGATTATAAGGAATTTACTTTTTAAGTTGTTTAGTTATTATTAGTTATGGATTCCCGCTTTCGCGGGAATGACAATGTTTTTGCGCAATTTTTTAAGGGTTCAACTTTGCAAAAGCTCTGTAAGGGATTGAAAGAAAGGAAGTGTTATGGCAAAAGAAAGCGCTAAAAAAAACGGGTCAAAAAAAAGCAGCTCTCTGGTCAGGCTGGTCCCCTGGGTCGTTGTATTACTGATCATCGCGGCCGTTATAGGGGTGAAGGTGTTCAAACAGCCCGGCACGAAGACCGAGTTCCAGAAAGGCATGGGGTACTCCACCTGGTCGCAGGGAAGTTATCTTCTCCCTTCTTCCGATGAGTCCCTTGAAAGGGTCAGGGAGGTGGGCACTGACTATGTGAGTATACTTGTTACCTGGTACCAGACGACATGTTGGTCTGGGGACATACATAGGACGGAAAAAACGCCCTCCGATGAGGCGATGATACACGTGATACAGAAAGCGCACCGGCTTGGGATGAAGGTAATGATTACACTGCGTCTCGATCTCCTGGATAAATCCGACGGGAGCTGGCGCGGCGAGATATGCTGCGTGAGAGAGGCTGACTGGGACGAGTGGTTCCGCAAATATACGGAATTCGTGATGTACTATGTCGATATGGCCAAAAAAGAGAAAGTCGAGATGATCAGTATTGGGACGGAACTGTCAGCCGCCGCGACCGCCAAAGGTTACCTCTGGAAGGATCTCATAAAGAAGGTCAGGAGCGGGTATTCCGGTCTTTTAACATACGCTGCGCACTGGGACTGCTATATGGACATACGGTTCTGGGACCAGCTGGATTATGTCGGCATCAACCCCTATTTTCCTTTGACGGAAGAGATGGAGCCTACGTACGATGAATTAATGCAGGGATGGAATAAATGGCTGCCGGAGATCGAGGATTTCCAGCAAAAGATAGGTAAACCTGTTATATTTCCGGAATGTGGATGCAATTCCGCGGACGGCGCGGCTATCCGTCCGTGGGAGCATGTGCCCAGGACGGAAGTGAACCTCGAGTTACAGGAAAATTATTACCGGACACTTCTGGAAACGTTCTGGGGAAAAGAATGGTTTTACGGTCTTTACTGGTGGTATTGGGGTACCAATATGAGGATGGGGGGGAAGTATAACCGCGGATTCACTCCGCAGAACAAGCCGGCCGAACAGCTAGTGAAGGAATGGTATGCGAAACCGGCCCCGAGATGATGTCAGGGCCCTTTTCGTGTCTGAACAGGGGCGATGCCGTTAAGGAGTATTCGTCATGAGGAATTTTGTTATGAAAGAGGATCGGTTATCGGAGAAGGAAAGAAGGAACCTAAGCATCCTCGATGCGATAAGGAGGGGCGGAGAGATATCCCGCGCTGATATATCAAAGATAACCGATCTTAATATCGTCACGGTGTCGAACTATGTCAGTAAATACGAGAAGAGCAAGATGGTATTTGAGACCGGCCTGGACATTTCCACGGGGGGCAGAAGACCCGAGCTTTTAAAATTGAACCGCCAGTACGGTTACAGCATCGGCATAGACCTCGGATCGCCGCACCTTACGATCGATGCGGCGATAGTCGGGATAGTGATGGACTTCTCCGGAAGGGTGATCGCGGAAGAAAAGATAATGAAAGAACGGGAATCTTTTGAAGGGCTGACTGAAAAGGTGCTTGACCTGACGGATGCTCTGATGCGGAAGTCCGGGATAGTCCCCGCGGACCTTAAAGGGATAGGCGTGGGTATCTGGGGAGTGATCGACAGGTATCGCGGCATGGTAAGGTACGCGATAGAGAACGAGCAGATAGTGAGTTATACCACCCTGCTGGACCAGCTTAGGTCCAGGTTCGGGGTTGACACGATCATCGAACATGACGCTACGCTTGCGGCTTTTGGGGAAAGGTGGTCCGGTATCGGCGCCGGTTCCACCGCAGATAACCTTATCTTTTTATGTTCGGATTCCAGCTGCGGCCTTATCGTCAAGGGCGAACTTTATTACGGGTCGACCAGGAGCGCGGGCGAGCTGAATCTTAACCCGCCTTATCCCGGCGAGGAGGCAGGGTCCGATAATTGCTGGGCCAGTTACGATTACGGGTGCTGTATGCGTTCCAGGGGGATCGACCTGGGTATTTCGGAAAGGGTAAAGGCGCGTATCGCGGAAAACCCCGAAGAAGGTGCCGTTATACTCGAGGCGGCAGGAGGTGATCAGGAAAAGATCAATTTCAAAGTTGTGATAGAAACGGCGGAGAAGGGCGATGAGACCGCGAAAAAGGCGCTTGAAACGGCGGGAGATTATCTCGGGACGAAAATAGCTTTTTTGATCAACCTTTTCAATCCCGAGGTCGTTATCATCGGCCGGGGGATAGAGAAGGCGGGTGACATATTTTTTTCCGCTGTCAGGAAATCCGTCAGGAAATGGGGCTATGAGGAGTCAGTGAAGGTCGTAAAAATACTTCCTACCAGTCTCGGGGAAAGCGCTGTGGCCATAGGCGCGGGCGGCCTCGTTATACAGGATCTTTTCGCGAAGGCATAGATCCTGGTGGCAGGTGAAGTAGGAGCTTTGGGTATCGCGTATTCGGACGGTTAGTATGATCAAGGGAGGATTGTTGCATGAACATTTTTAGAAAGATATTCACATTATTCTTGATCACCATTTACGCGTTCTCGTGCGCGGGTTGCGGCGGTGGAGGAAAAGAGTCCAACCAACTGGTGATGTGGCTTGTCGGCTCGGAAGGACAGGCCCAGACAGTGATGGAACTCAGCGAAGAATTCACTGAAAAAACGGGGATAAAAGTGCTGTGTCAGGCTATTTCATGGGGTAACGCCCACAGCAAGTATCTGACGTCCATTGCCGGTGACGTAACTCCCGATATAGGTACCATGGGCCTTACCTGGGGTATGGAATTCGGGGAACTGGGGGCCATGGTCGATCTTAAGAAGGCATACCCGGAAGACGTCGCGGAGTTCGAGAAAAAGATCTTCCCGGGCATGCTGGGATCCACGCGCGTCGGGGACAAGGTGTTCGGTATACCGTTCGATCTTTCGGAACATATAATGTATTACAGGACCGATATCATACCGGATCCGCCCGGGACCTGGGATGAACTTCTGGAGGTACTGGGGAACCTCAAGGCCCAGGGAAAGGGGATGGTCTTTGACTGGGGGTCGCTCGAATGGATAGGGTATTCACCCTTCCTGTGGCAGGCCGGAGGCGAGTATTACAATTCAGATTATACCAAAGTGACGCTTGATACTCCGGAAGCCGCGAAGGCCCTTGAGTTTTTTGACCAGTTGTACAAAAATGGTGTCCCCAGGACCGCTGTTCCGCTGGAGCAGGGGATGAGGACCGGGGACTATCCGCTGGCGATATCCGGGAACTGGAAGATCATCAGTCTGACGGTCGGCGCGCCCGAGATAAAAGGGAAGTGGTCAATAGCGATGCTTCCGAAAGGTCCTTCCGGCAGGAGGACGGCTTTTATGGGGGGGAGGATACTGGGTATATTTTCCCGGTCCAGAAAGAAGAAGGAAGCCTGGGATTTCATAAAGTTCCTTTTCCAGCCCGAAATCCAGGTCAGGATATACGAAGCTTCGCTGGAAACGGAAGACGCGTATCTGCCTCCTAATATGGAGACATGGAACAGGCTTCCGATGAAAAGGACCTTTAGAAGGATACTTGAACAGCAGGCGAGGAACGCAAAGGGGCCACCGCCGGTCCTTGCCTGGGATTCCAGCACGAGGTTCATTAACCGGGCCATCCAGATGGTTGTGCTAAAAGGCGCCGACCCGGCCGAGGAGCTTAAAAAAGCGACGCGGGACATGCAAAACGAGCTGGATCAGATGAAAAGGTAGGCTTGTCTCATCCTGAGGACGCACAAAAACGGAGGTCAGTTGACCTCCGTTTTTTTGTATGATACAATTCTGATAATATTAGAACAGCACCTGAAATTTGATGATATATTCGTCCGCCGCGCTTACGGTGTTGTATTTTTCACTTCTGCCGTCCGCCCGGCCCCAGGCGTATCTTCCGTACTGGAGTTCTACGTTAAAGCTGTAATCCCCGCCTTTATAGACTTCGCTGAAACCTTTTCCGAAGACGCTGAATATCGGACCGACGCGCCAGATACAATAGTCTTTCCTTGTGCCGGTCCCCTCGTGCGAATAACGCAAGTCAACCTCTCCCTTCAGCATCAGCCAGTCAAAAAAGGCAATACCTCCTTCGCCGAAAATGATAAGATAGTTGGCAAATGGGGATTTGTGTGTCCAGTTTGACTGCCAGCGGTATCCCAGTTCGCTGGCGACGTAACAGGGTTTTTTGTAGATTTTGAAAGCTTTTCCAAGAAGGGCGCGTGCTTCTATGGCGCTACCGTAGTCGATAAGATCGGGCTGTTTGCACCTGTCCAGATTTGTCGGCTCGATGTATACCGCCCCCCACGCGGCAGCAGTGATGGGCTTGTCCAGAAACCTGTATTTCGCGGCGAGGCCTATGTGCTGGAATCCCTCGTTCTTGAATTTGCCCCAGTCGGCCCGGACTTTTCCCCAGTCGTTCTTCCAGTAACTCCAGACATACGGAACAGAAAGGCGGACGTTAAACCTGTCGGTTATACCATATTCGAGTTTACCCTCAACGGTGTAGATACGGGAAAAACCGCCGTCGCCCCATCTGTGCTTTTCCCCCTTGGGGTCATAATAGTTTTTTGAAAAGAAATACTTGGTATATACTTCGGCCCAGATCTTGCCTTTTTTAAGCGTCCATGGACCTGCGTGTGAAGTTGCGGGAACAACCAGCATGACCGCAAGGGCCGTTAAAAGTAAAATGGCAGTTTTTTTCATTAATATCCCCCTTTAGTAGTTAGCGGCTCAAGCTAAAAAGAGCCGCGAACCAGGCTATAAAGCTTGTCGGGCCTTTTTGTTCTTCGAGTATCATCTTGACGTCATTTGGCGTCAGGACCCCTTTTTCGGTGAGGATAGCCCCGATCTCCTTGTGTGCTTTGTGCTTTTCGGCGTATTCCTTCTGTGTATCGAGCGCTTCGCTAATGTCTTTTTCGGAAACGAGTCCCCTGTTTACGGCGATCTCGCCGAACTTTTTTGTGGATTTTTTCTTAAAAAAACTGAACATTTTTTAAATCTACAATTACAAAGACGGATCAGAGGCCGTAACCCCTGAAGCTTTTAAAAAGTAGTATATCTGTTTTATAATGTCAAGTCAAGCCGGAAGGCATGTTAGGCCGGAAGACACAAGGGGCCGGTTGTTGAGGGATCGCACCCCCCCGGCCGGTGTTAGGTTTTCGGTGAAGCAGGGGCTTTGGGTATCGCGTATGGGAAATGGACTGAGCATCATTTTCAAAGTATCTATTGACTTCACCGCATAATCTTATATATTATTACTAGAACCCATTTCATAACCCCGTTCGTTACGAGGCTGAGCGAAAAGGCCATTGACAAGGCCTGAGGGGCAAAATGCCCGGAAACGTAGCCGGTGCGCTACGTTGAGGACATTTTGCCCCGAAAACGCGGTCAATGGGTTTTGCAGCCAGCCGCAGTAGAACAGGGTTATGAAATGGGTTCTAATTCAAAATCAGTGGAGATCATGATGAATTACGTGAAAACAACGTTTCTGGTGATCGTCCTGGCCGCGATCCTGATATGGATCGGGAGTTTGCTGGGCGGTCCTCGCGGGGCCATGATCGCTTTCATAGTAGCCCTGGTAATTAACGGCGTCAGTTACTGGTACAGCGACAGAATAGTCCTCAGGATGTATAAGGCCAGGGAGCTTATGAGAGGGGATCATCCCGGGCTTTTCCGTGTCGTAGAAGAACTGAGCGGCAGGGCCGGGATCCCGTGTCCGCGGATATACATGGCGGATATCGATGCCCCTAACGCCTTCGCGACGGGGAGAGATCCGGAGAACGCCGCCCTCTGTCTGACGAGAGGGACGCTTGAGCTCCTTGGCGATGACGAACTTAAAGGCGTTATCTCTCATGAACTCGCTCATATCCGCAACAGGGATACGCTTATCATGACCGTGACGGCGGCTCTCGCGAGCGCCGTGATGATGCTGGCGTATATGGCGCGCTGGGCGGCGATCCTGGGCGGATTTTCAAGGGACCGCAGAGGTTCCGGGAACTTCATAGGAATACTTGCCGTCAGTATATTGGCGCCCTTTGCGGCTCTCCTGGTGCAGCTGGCCATTTCGAGATCGCGTGAGTACGCCGCGGATGCCACAGGCGCCAGGATGACGAAGGATCCTGCCGGACTGGCGCGCGCGCTTGAAAACCTGTCACGGTTTTCCGAGCAACGGCGCTTCAATGCGGCGCCCCAGACGGCTCACCTTTTCATCGTCCAGCCGTTACGCGGCGGTTTTCTCGCTAATCTTTTCTCGACGCATCCCCCGGTAGAGGAAAGGATCAAAAGACTAAGGAGTATGGCTTAATGAGGGACACGCGTTTTATTATTCTGCTTCTTGTGGTTACCGTATTCTTGTATTTTTTCGGCCGGGGGACCATGGCGCTTACCGACCCGGACGAAACTTTTTATGCCCAGTCGGCAAAAGAGATGTTGAACGCCGGGGAATGGGTCACTCCGCTGATATTCGGGGAACCACAGTTCGAGAAACCCGCGTTTTACTACTGGCTGGTTATGGCCAGTTATATGGTGTTTGGCGTCAATGAATTCGCGGCAAGGTTCCCGTCGGCCCTTTTCGGGATAGCCGGGGTGATAGGGGTTTATTTTCTGGGACGCCTTCTTTTCTCGAGACGATGCGGCCTTCTCTCCGGGCTCGTGCTCGCGACATGCGTTCAGTACATCGTACTTGCCAGGGGGTGCGTCACGGACATGGTCCTTTCAGTCTTCATCCTTTATTGCCTTTTGTTCTTTCTTGCGGGATGGATGACGGGCAGGGGGCCTTATTTTCTCGTTTCCGCGGTCATGGCGGCGCTTGCCGTTCTGACAAAGGGGCCTATCGGGCTTTTTATACCGGGCGTAGTGATCCTGCTCTATATGCTTTTCAGCGGGCAGTGGAGGAATTTGCGAAATATTCCCGTGGGCTGGTGCATACTGGTTTTTCTTGCCGTGAGTCTCCCGTGGTATATTGCCATAAGCCGGGCACACGGAGCGGCTTTTATCGATGATTTTTTCCTTTTTCGCAATATAACCAGATTCCTTGAGCCGGAACATGAATGTTCCGCCAGTCCGTTTTTTTACGTCCCTGTCTTTATAATGGGATTTTTCCCGTGGAGTCTTTTCCTGCCTCTGGGCGCCTGGAATATTTACAGGGGTAAGGGTGATGGCCCCGGGTTAAAAGGCTGGAAGATGTTCCTTCTGGTCTGGTTCCTGGCGGTTTTTGTGTTTTTTTCCGTTTCAAGGACCAAACTGGTCACTTACATTCTGCCTCTTTATCCGGTAGCGGCGGTCCTGGTGGGGAGGTTCTGGGAGAAGTTCATATACGGCGAAGACGTAAAAGGGGTGCTTGCCAGGCATATGAACATCTCGTACGCTGTCTTTTCGATGACCAGCATTTTTGGGCTGGTGGGAGTGTTTTTTCTTGTCAGGTTTAAATATCCCCAGGCGCTGACGGGCGCGGTCGTGGCGGAAACGGTTTTCGCCGCGGGTCTTGCCCTGTCACTTTTGTTTTTTATCTTCAACAGGAAACGTGCTGCCTTTTTCAGCATTGTTCTTTCAGTGGTTCTTTTATGTGTCCCGCTTGTCAGATATGTTTTGCCGGTGATAGAAGAGTTTGAGACCACCAAAGCCTTGTCTCTGACGTTCAGGGAACTCTCCGCTCCGGGGGAACCTCTCGGGGGCGAGACCGACAGCCGGAGGGGTATTGCTTTTTATTCGGGCAGAACGGAAGTCGTGGATATACATCCGTACCCGGCGCTTAAAGGCTTTATTTCGAGAAAAGAACGCGTATGGGGCATAGTCCAGCATAAACATTATGAACAGTTGAAAGGTGAAGTGGGAAACGCCGTGTCGGAGCCGGTTTCACGGTCCGGGGATAATGTCCTGATAACGAACAAACCTCTGGCGGAACGTGAAAAATAAGCGAGTAAACAGTGGAGTGTTTTAGGGAAGACATATGGAAGAGCGTTTAAGTATATCGTTCGTTCTGCCGATGTTCAACGAACGTGACAATATCGGGGCCACTATTTTCGCGGTTAAGTCGCTTGCGGGGGAGATTGCGTGGGACTATGAAATAATCGTCGTAGACGACGCTTCCACTGACGGTTGCGGGGATATCGTGGAAGGGATGGCAAGAGACGACGACACGATCAAATTATTCCGCTTGACGAGCAACAGCAAGTTCGGAGGGGCTTTTGCCAGGGGTTTTAAAAACTCCGGGAAAGATACCATTATCTATATGGATTCAGATATGCCGGTAAAAGTGGAGGATATAAAGGCGTCGCTTCCCCTGATCAGGGCCGCGGACATCGTCACGGGTTACAGCAGGGTAAAGAAAGGCGATACGGTCAAGCGCAAGGTCATGTCCGGACTTTATAACTTGACCGTGCAGGCGCTGTTCGGACTTAATATAAAGGACATCAATTCCGGATATAAGATCGTAAGGAAAAAAGTAATAGATGATATAGAATTCGTTTCCCGCAGTCCTTTTGTTGACGTGGAGCTGTTCCTCCATGCCAGGAAAAAAGGGTTTAAAGTGCACCAGTATCCGCTTGTATTCTATCCCCGGACAGAGGGAAGGTCCTATATTTCCAGCATTCCCATCATGTGGGCGACTTTTGCCGACATGTTAAAGGTGAAATTTCTCTCATTCAGGAGAAGCGCATGAGAGCCCTGATCGTGAACGCCGATGATCTCGGAATTCACGAAGCTATAAACGAGGCCGTAAAGAGATGTTATACGCGCGGGGCCATCACGGGGGTGAGCCTGATGGCATGCGGCAGATGTTTCCGGGAAGCTGTCCTCATGCTGCGTTCTCTCGGCGTGTCCGAGGTGGGGGTTCACCTTACGCTTACCGGGCGGTTTCGGCCGTGTGTTGAGGATATTTCAAGGATAAAGAACCTCCTGCCCGACAAGGAGGTTTTCCCCGGGGATTACTCGCATTTTTTCAGGCTTTATTCGGCAAAAAACATCACGCCGGAAGAGATATACCTGGAACTTTCCGCGCAGATAAAAAGGGTAAAGGATGAAGGATTTGAGATAACCCATCTGGACGGCCATGAGCATGTTCATATGTTCCCCGGGGTCATGGAAACCACGGTCACCCTGGCGGAGGACTTCGGGATACCCTTCATAAGGATACCTCTGGAACCTGTTTCGGTTATCAGAAAACGTTTTTTGATCAAAGATCTGTTTCGTTATACGGGGCTGAGGATTTACGCCGGCAGGGCGAAAAAGATTCTCTCCGGGACGCGTTTTAAGACCAGTAACGCTTTTCTGGGACATTTTCATTCCGGACGCGTTGACGATGATGTGCTTGTTTTCATGATGGAAAAACTCGGGGAAGGCGTGACCGAACTGGCTGCGCATCCGGGAGTATTATCGGATGAGCTGCTGAAAGAGTTCCCCTGGTACAGGAACGCCCAGAAAGAGATGGATGCTCTTATAAGCGGAAAGTGGAGAAAACTGGTGGGATCCGGAAAGATACGTCTGATCACTCATAAAGGGGCTCTGGCATAGGCGAAGTTGGATTGTGGTATCGCGTATGCCTGGATAAAAAACCGCTGCCCGAAAGCAGCGGTTTTTTGTTTTTGATGCCGGAAAATTTTATTCTTTCGCTTTCAACAGGGCTATTACCGCTAAAAGCAGGATGCACGCGGTTGCGGAGAACACACCCACGGCGGTGAAACCTTCTTCAAGTAGCGGCACCTGAGAGAAACCGAGAACGCTTTTCTCTCCGATGAACCTGGCGACTATTGTATAAACAAAAAGTATTAGGCCCGTTAACGCGAGAATATTTCCTATCGCTTTCATGTTACCCCCCTGTAAATGGATCTATATCTTTTTTCAACTCTTTAACGGGAAATATACCATGTGTATTTCATAAAGTCAAAGAAAAAAGGCGAATCTTAATTGTTAAAAAATAGAACTCCGTCCCCATTTTTTACCAGAGCTATTTTCCGATAATTACGTCATCAATATAAACCGGCCCCTTATATCTTCTGACTACATGCCAGGGGTTTGCATCGCGTTCTATTCTTATAGCGATCTTATTGATGTTTTCCGTGGTTACAATATTACTGGCTTCACCAGCAGAACCTTCTTTTGGTTCAAACTCGTCAAATCTTGCTATAACCCTGGTCCACTCGCCGGCTTTTAAAGGCACTGCTTTCCCTTTCATTATTCTCCAGCCGGTTCCTACTGTTATTATTATCCTGGCCCTTAAATTGGCAGACCTGCCTTTTCCGGGAAGAAACACATTTGCGGAAATAA
>JAYEOV010000008.1:0-20705 GCA_034723315.1 Candidatus Omnitrophota bacterium
CAAGTGCATATAAAAAACGGTAATAACCATGAGAAAAAGTAAATTATTTTACAGGAAAAACAGGGAAAAAGCGATAAGTATCGTTATAGGGTTGATCTTTTCCTTTAACATCTTCTTCCAGGGGAACTCAGCCTTTGCGGCTGATGTTAAAGATGCTTCTCCAGGAGTATTTTTTAATACCGTGGATTCAGATAAATTTGCCGCGTTTGATATAGATACTTTTTCAATCCCATATAACCTTGGCGAGGTAAGATATTCAAATAAAGGAAATTCAGATAAAGTTGTTATCCATATCCAGGATGCGCATTGTAACTATGAAGCGCAGCACAAGATCTCCAGTATCATAGATTACCTGAAAACGGAGTACGGTATCAGCATGATCAACCTTGAAGGAGGGGTCGGTAAATATGATCTTGACATATTCAATTCTATAACAAATGAAAATATCCGGGGAGAAGTAGCGAATTACTTCGTAAAAACAGGCGAGATAAACGGAGCGGAGTTTTACGCGGTAACTAATCCCGAAAAGATCATATTATGGGGTATTGATGATAAGGATATATATATGGCTAACCTCAAGATATATCGTGATTCTTTGAGGTACAAAAAACAAGTAGATAAATACCTGAAGGAACTTACCCATATCTTGAACAATCTCAAGCGTCATATCTATACGCCGGAGCTTTTAAAGATAGATATGGACTACAACGCTTATAAGTCCGGCAATATGGAATTCCGCGAGTATCTCGGGTCTTTGTCAGCGAAGGCGGAAGAGCAGGGGATAGAGATACGGAAGTTCGCCGATTTATACCTGCTGAACCAGGCTATGGAAAAGGAAGGTGAGATCGATTTCAAGAGGGCGAACATTGAAAGAAACATGCTTATTGACGAGCTTAAACTGGGGCTGTCAAAAGACGAATTAAGGGAACTTGTCGAAAAAAGCATCGATTTCAAGAAAAAAAGAATATCCCGAAAAGGCTTTTATAATTATCTCCTGGGCAAAGCGGGGGAACTGGGTTTTGATACCGGTCGTTTTCCGGCACTTTTAAATTACATCGTTTACATAGCCCTTTACGAGGCGGTTGACCAGTTCAAGGTCATGGAAGAGCTGGAGGAGTTTGAGGCTGAAATAAAGGAACAGCTATACCGCAATGATGACCAGCGCCGGCTGAACACGCTTTCACGGAACCTTGCGCTCTTGAAGAATATCTTCGCGATAATGCTTACAAAGACCGATTACAGGTATTATCTTGCTAACAAAAGTTCGTTCGACGCATATAATTATCTGGAGTTTATCAGGAAAGAAGCGCCTAAATGCGGGATAGACGCACGACCTGACATGAATATCGTCAGGCTGGATTCTTATCGCGAGGATATCGCGAAATTCTACGAATATTCATTCAAGAGAGACGAGATATTCATAAAAAACATGCGTTTCACGCCTGCGGCGGGGGGAATTAAAAGCGCGATAATCATGACGGGCGGTTTCCATACGGAGAACCTGTGCGCGTTGTTTGAAGAGGAAGGCATATCGTATGTATCGATTTTACCCGGTTTTACCATGGAGGAAGGTTATGAAAGCCCGTATTTTCAGTTGCTTGAGGGAGGGAATACAGATGGTCTGCAGCAAACGATCCGGCCTGTTCTTGCAAAAACGGCTCTTTTGCAGATAGCAAGCAAATTAGCGCCTGTACTTGCCCGGGAGATATGGGGCTCCGAAAGAATAAACGCGTTAAAGGCCGCGGCAGTATTCCTGAGAAAACTGATAGAGGAAAACGAAGAAGATATAGAGATCCTGGGTAAGATTGAAAATACCTCTGTTGAAGAAATGGAAGGGAGCATTTCAGTAGTTTTTCGGCTGAAGGATGGGACCCGGCAGATAATAACTATCAACAGAGATTCGTTTGAGAGTATTTTCCGGGAAAAAAAGGAAATGATGTCAGCGGAAGATGTTTCCGGTATAAATGGGCCGAGTTATACCTTTGTGGGAGAGGATGGCTTCTGGCGCACCGTTCCCGGAGAGATAATAAGCAAGAGCCTGGATGAATTTTCGATCTTGCCGGTTGTTTTTTATAAGGGTATTGATGGCGATATACGTATAGTATTCGGGGAAAAACCGGGAGTTTATCATGACAGTTTAGTTCCGGAAGGGATAGATTATTTTATGAAAGCTAATTTGACCGGTAATAGTATTAACGTGCTGATGGAACGCGGCTATGATGAAAAAAAACATGCTGACATATTGAAAATAAAGGAAGAGATCATGGCGGAATTGCGGGAAAGCGGTATTATTAGCGGGAATTATGTGCAGGTAAAGGACGGTGAGTATTTCGTTGTTTATACTGATCCAGTTACGGGTAGAGTTTTCAGTTCAACAGAGCTTATTGACACGGATAACGTTTATCACGCGGACATTGTGAGTGAAATAAACCTTCAGATGGCTAATGACATAGAAGCGCTTGTTGAAGGAAGGCCAGCAAGTGGTATTATAAAAGCTATAAATGAGATATTGACTAAAAACCATGAGATTCCCATTTATACGGCCACTGTAAAAAAAGGTGTTCCAGCGGCGATGATCAATCCCGATTATGAGAAAATATTAGCGCGTATGAGAGGTAATACTGGACTGATAGATTATAATTCCGGTGACATCTATAGTCTCACTTTGGGTAAAACTTTGCACGGAGAAAAGGTTATTATAACGCAGTTCTCTAATGCAAGAAAATTTGAGAATTTCTCTATGGCTAATCCTGAATTATACAAAGTCTTAAAAAAAACCGCTCAGCAGAGGGGTATCAGTAGAGTAGTTTCAAAAGTTACAAGCAAGGTTGATGGAAGCTTGATCGATTTTCCGGACATCCCCATGTTGGAAGAACGGATCGTTTCCCTGGGTGATGAAGCAAAGGCACGCGGCAAATTCAAAGCGAGTCTGGGCAACAAGGGGGCGGGGATCGGGGAAATGATAAGCCTTGGCATACGAAGCCCGGACGGGTTCATTGGCACAATGAACATGTACAAGGCATGGGTGAATAACGGCAAAAGGTTAAGTATAGAGGCGAAACAGGAAATAGCGAGAGAGATTTACCGGCTTGCGACAGGTTACGGTATAGACGTTTTAGCGTCTGGACAGACAGGGCATCTATGGGTTTCCGCTAGGAGCGGGGCACCGGTTTCTATGCCCGGCATGCTTAAGACAATCCTGGATTTAAAGGTGAGAACTTTGCATGACCTGGGGGCTTTATATCTGCAAAAACTGAAATTATTAAAAATGGCAGGATCTTTAGATGATCTAAACCCTTTATATGATTTACGAATGAGAGCGAAGGAAAAACTTGCATCCGCAAAAGGTAAGGCTCCAAAGTTAAAGGCGGGGATAGAAGTGTTAGAGGAGCTTATTTATGAGTTGGAATATTCGAATTTGGTCAATTTCCTATATGCGAGAAGAGAAGCAGGTCATCTAAGATCACTGGATGATGTAGTGGTTTTGTTCAAATTGAGAGATGACATAATACGTTCCGAGGATACGGAAAAAATAGAGAGATTCGCAAAAAAACTGGAAGCCCTGGAAGATATTTTAGACGGGTTAAGGCTTCTTGATGGAAAGGGGGCTCTTGATAACATTGAGTTTTTGGGCCGGCCATTGTCTTTGGAAGAGATCGCGGCACATTATCGCGTTAAGATGGATTATATGAACAACCCGGATTTGGCGGAAGAATTAGGGGAAATTTTCAATCCAGGCCCTGATAGCGAGGCAGCCATCAGTCCGGATAGAATTTTAACCGAAGTGACCGAAGATCTATGGTCGAACATTTTTTATGCGGTAAGGGACGTGTTCAGATCCTGTGATAAGCAGGTCGCGGCAATTGGAAGAGAATATAGCGACATCCCTGACAATATGGGCACAGCTTTTATTGTCCAGAGGATGGTTTATGGAGATCTTGATAGGGATTCTCTAACAGGGGTCATGTGCTCGCGCAACCCTAAAACAGGAGCAAATAGATTATATGGCGAATTTTTAATGAGCTCGAAAGGGGAAAGAATTGTTTCCGGGGAAGGCCAGCCTGAGGATATAGATAAACTAAAAATCGAGAGGCCGGCATTATATGATGAATTGGCAAAGCATGCAAAAACATTAGAAGAACATTTTGGATACCCCCAGGATATCGAATTTACCGTAGAAAGCGGGCAGCTTTACCTATTGCAAACAAGGGATATAAAACCATCATCGATTGCACAGATAAGAATACTGCAGGATATGGTGAAAGAGGGGCGCATAAACCAGGATGAAGCTTTTAAGACGGCATTGCCATATGTGGAAGGCCTGTCGATATCACACATAAAGAAACCGGAAGTTCCTTCTGATGAAGACAAACCGATCGTGAGGGGCAAAGGGGCGTCGCCCGGGGCGGCTGTTGGTCATGTTGTATTTTCAAAAGAAAAGATCAGGGAATACCAGAAAAGAGGCGAGAAGGTTATTTTTGTGGCGAAAAAAGCCGCTGTTAAAATGGTAGATGCACAGATCATGGCAGAGGCGGACGGCATCATTACTCTGGAAGGAGGGGAGACATCACATCTCGCTACTATCGCAAGAGCTGAGAATAAGCCGACGATTGTCAATGTGGCAGGGATGCAACTTGTTGATGGAGTATTGAGGTGTGAAATGATCACTCCTGAAGGAAGAAAAACGGTTGTATTAGTAAAAGAAGGAGAAGTGGTAAGTATTGATGGGACAACAGGGGAGATCTATTTGGGCGAACGTGAAATAGAAACGGGAAAAGTTGATCTAGGTGACGGCGTAACGGATTTCCAGGAGATAGTTGATGCGGTAAAGAAGGCTTTTCCGGAAAGAATACTGGAAAAAGAAATCAGGGGTGTGGATTTTGCGAAAATAGATATCAGGGAGGGAGTTGAGAAAACGGAAATACCAGAGACAGGAGAGGTAAGATCTGAAAGAAGAAACCCTGGAGGATTTTTGGGAGGATTTTTGGGGGATCCTGAAAAAACAGCAAAAGATTTCGATTATTTTAGGAAAGCAAAAGGGGCTGTGCCGTCAAAAAATGCGCGAAAGGACCCCAGGATAGTAAGGTTTGTAATGAGCGCGAGCAAATTCGTTTACGATTTGTCCCCGGAGAGCTTTCATGGCGATGACGACAATGGTGAGGGTATGTGTAAGGAGCTGAAGATAAGGGGTAGCGCGCTCGCATTTGGTTTTATTTTTCCGTATGAAAGAAGGATTACATTGCGTGTTCCCGGTTATAGCGTTATCGGAGACCAGAAAAGCAAATTAAAGAAAGCGATACCGATTTTTGTAAAGAATATAGAAGAAAACGATTTTATCGGTCCTTTGCTTGATGGTTTCGCTTTGACTGCAACCAGTTTGGAGAAAAATATTTCTTACACGTTGAATTATAGAGAACTTGAGCCCGCAGGAATTTCCGCTCCAATGTATTCAACTGGTCTTATCGGCAAACTTTTACATAAGAATGGAAAGGTGGTAACTGATATTAAAGTTGCCCGAGAAAAGGATAAAATCATTATCGGGAGCAAAAGTGATGATAGCGTGAGAGTTATGGTGAGGGTGGCGACTGATATCGCTTCAAGGGGTCCTGAGGAGTTTATCGAATCGTTGAACAGGTTCATTGAAAGTAGAAAAGAAAGATATGATCTGGCAGCGCCGGGATCGCTCAAAGGCCTGGAAGAAAACCTCAAAGAAGTCAAAGAGATAGTTCCGCTGGAAGAGCATGAAGATATCAAGGGTTGTTTCGCAGATGATGGACGCGTGCTCTACCTGAATAAAAGTCTCATGGATAGAGACAATCCCCTCGCTTTTATGGGATTCATACATGAGATGGGAGAAGCCGGATATATTGATGTTCCTGAGGGGGCATTTAAGGATACGGGGGTTCCGGGGATCGACGGCAGATCATATAAAGCTTTGATCACCAGGCATACCTATATGCGAGGAGTCGGGAAAGATTTCAGGAGGGCTGTTAACGCCCTTGTTGAAGATGGCGTGGACGTAAATAGCCTTTCTCCTTTTCAGCTTCTGCCGCTGATAGAAGAGAAGATACGCGAGCAAAGTTTCAAGATCAGCGAAACCCGGCAAGCTTTGCTGGACAAGGGGGAAAGCCCTGTAACATTGAGCGAGAAAGGTCTTGTGATATTGAATTATATTAAAAGACAGCAAGCGGCCGATAGCACAGTGGAAGGATTTGTCCCAATGGACCAAGAGGGGATACAGGGACAGCTGGATCCTGAAGCTAATCTTGAATTCACGCACCAAATAAGATATCTCAGAGGCGCCATTAG
Source organism: Candidatus Omnitrophota bacterium (assembly GCA_034723315.1). GTDB lineage: Bacteria > Omnitrophota > Gorgyraeia > Tantalellales > Tantalellaceae > JAYEOV01. The sequence continues at coordinate 6,310 of JAYEOV010000008.1, forward strand.
AAGGGGATGCTTGAATATCTGTCTTATCCCGGGATATAATGCCATGACACAGGCGGTTCAGGAGAGCTTTGCGAGAAAGGAGTCGAGGAGATTCCGGGAATTTGGAGTAAATACCAGGGTTTCGCATTTCAGGGATCTGGGAGATTTCAAAAAATGGCTGGAACAGGCGGCAGTCGAAGTTGAGAAAGAGAAGAACAGGGCCAAATTACCGCAAGTGTTTGTCATGTGTCTTAAACAGGAAGAGCTTGACGCGGTAGGGGATTTCAAGAAAAGATTAATGGATGAAGGCAGGGAATATGCGGCGGGCAGGTTCTTCATTAATAACGATGTAAGAGATACGCCGGAAGAGGCTGAAGCGGTCAAAATACATGAAGTAAAGGTGCTGGAGATCGCCGCGTTATTATTAAACGCCAAGAGATTAAGGGAGGATTTCGGCGTGTTATATACAGATCCTGTTCTAAAAAATTCTACAGAAGACCTTCTTGAGTTATTGGGAGTTGAAATATCCGATAAAGAAGATCTTGAGACGGTGATGAAGAAACTTGCACAAGGACGTATTCCTTTCAGGATAACCAGGGTAGGCTGGCAGGAAATAGAGGATTATAACGATTCAATGGAAGAGGTTCTTAGATCACTGTAATACCTGATTATATGTTCTTGCCTACCCCCTTTGAAAAAGGGGCCAGGGGGATTTTTTAATTTTTCCTCAGTATTTCAGAAATTCCATTAATGATTGTTTAACAAATAATGTAAAGAATAAAAAAGTAAGCAAAGCACTATTTGCGTAATGATAAAAATGTGTTAAAATATCAAAAGCAATATGTTAAGAAGTAAACACAATTTATCATTGTTTAAGGCTATTCTAATCACAATTGCATTTTGTTTACTTATTAAAGATAGTTGTTATGGATTATCCCCGATTCCCGCTTCACAAAATCCGTCAATAAAAAGAAAGGTATATTATGCCCTTGCTCACTCAGAAGTGCGATATGCTGAGTCTGAATATGCAAAAGGTCTTCTAAAAGCAAATAATACATCATGTTTACTTCTTCCCTCTGGTAAATATCTTGTAAATGAAGAGATAGCAAACGATGAGATAAAACTGCTTAGGGCTATGAATCATGAAGATATAGAGGCCCTTATGCAAATAATTTCCGTAAATGACAGAAGCAGGTATCAAGGGCTGAAAGAATTGATGCTTAAATATTTTCCCCCCGGTGAAGATAATATCCTGCCGATAGATCTTTATGTCAATCATTTAGTTGCCAGTGCGTTTGAATTATTGTTATTAATAGAAGACGGTTTAATATTTGAGGATGAGATACCTTTTAATCAAAGAAAATTCCTGAAAAGGATTAGTTCCATAATAAATCATAATAGACATAATTATTTTACACAGGAATTTTGGGATATAGTTAAAAGGAAAGAAAGAATAAGGCTTGCCAGGGATAATGGGATGCGTTTCTACCAGGCTGCTCATAGCGAGTTTATAAATAGAAGAAAAGGATTTTATGATATAGCAAGAAGGTTTCGCAAGGGGTGGGAGGAAAAAGATATATGTTTTAACCGATCATATGATGAGATAATCGCAGAAATATTGGAAAGATCGGGTATACAGATTTGTGACGAAAATGAGGATCCGGAAGAAGTCTTAATAAGAGCTTTAAGAATGAACAATATAAAGAGAATACTGGAGATCGGTTGTGGAAGTTGTGCTTTTATTCTCGCTATATCAGGAGTAGCGGAAAGGGCTGGATGCGAGGTTGTAGGAATAGATAGAAAGCCTGTTTTACAGGGCAGCAGGCAGTCTGACCTGGAGAAAAGAAAAGTTAAGATACTTAAGGAGGATGTGAGGAAGCTGAATGATGCAAAAGGGTTTGATATGATCATAGCTTCCGGGGTTATGTCCTTTGGCGGCGCATACTCGCAAGAAATGGCTGATATGTTAAAGGGACAAGGATGTTTTACTAAAGATGAATTGCGCGAAACTATCAGAAATGCGGAAGAGATGGCTGAAAAAGCAGTAAGCCTTTTAAGTGATCATCCGAAAGCGGCTTTATTCACAAATACATTTAGAAGCACGCTTATGCTATTCAAGAAAAATATCAGCAGTTTTGCAAAGATAGAGGTTTGGGATAATAGCAGGAAAGGTGATCATTGCAGGACTTATGATGCTGTGCTGGATGGTATAGGGAAGAAAATATGGATGAATCTCTGGAGACAGGCTGCCAGTTTTGCTGTTTTGACCAAAGAAGCGAATACTGTCAGAAGGTTGGCTCGAGATATATCTTATGAAATCGGCGAGATGGAAATATTAGCGCTGGATTTTATGCATTCTCAAGTGCAGAATGGGGATACTTATAGGATAAAGTATGACGAGTCGAGATTGGATGAGGACCAAATAAGGATTATAAGGCTATATGCGGAAATTTTGGAAAAAAAGTCTTCCGCGAAATTCAGGTTGATCCCGTTTTCCAGAGAAAAAGGCTCGACAGAGTCATTGATCGCCATATACAGGACGGGAAAAGGAGGTAATGGAGAAGGGCATATTGACGTAGTATTGCCGGAAGAGAGGTTCTTGGCGGAATACAGTTTAAGGATCATTACAATGCTTAATATGGCTATTGCCGCATCTAATATACCCGATATAGCTGATAATGAACAACTTGAACGGTATAATTCTCTGATCAGATATATATATCAACATTGTGAAACTATAACGGGACATAAGTTTACTGTTCCAACTTCTTTAGAAGAATTGCTGAATTCAATAAGATGGATCATACTTGATCTCCCTGAGTCTGGGAGAATGCCTTTTTCTGAGATAGTGGAATATAACGAGTTGGCTATTGAAGCTTTGACGGCAGTATAACGCGTTTTTTTGTTTTGTAATAGCCCTCCTGATAAAAAGCATCATATTTTCTTTATTGAATAAGGCGCTTCAAGGTATTGTATATTTAAACTTCCGCCGGAGCATGTCCTATCAGACGTTAAAAATCTTTCGAAAAAGCAGATCTCACCAAATTTTAAACTTAATCTTATACAATAATAGATGATCACATAATAACTATTGTCGCAAGATTCCGGCTCATCACCTAACCTGAATTCCCTTGACAAAATATGTAATATTGCTACAATTTAGTTCAGAAAAAACGGAGGTGTTCATGAAGCTGGAAAACAAGGTTGCCATGATCACCGGAGCCGCCCGGGGTATAGGCAAGGAGATAGCCGCGCTTTTTGCCGGAGAGGGGTCGGACCTGGCGATCTGTGACGTAGCAGAGGACGTTTTAAACGCTACGAAAAGCGAGATTGAAAGCGCAACGGGAAGGAAGGTCCTTGCGGGGAAAATAGATGTAACAAACCCGAAAGATGTCGGGGATTTCGTCAAGAAAATCCTTGACAATTTCGGCAATTTAGATATACTTGTGAACAATGCCGGCATCACCAGGGATAATCTTGTCATGAGAATGTCAGAACAGGAGTGGGATGCCGTGCTGGACGTGAACCTGAAAGGCGCGTTCAACTGCATCAAGGCGGTGACCCGCCCGATGATGAAGGCCAGGCGCGGCAAGATCGTCAATATGGCGTCTATAATAGGTGTAATGGGCAACGCGGGTCAGGCCAATTATTCCGCGAGTAAAGGGGGGCTCATAGCCCTCACCAAGACAGTGGCCAAGGAGCTGGGGTCCCGCAATATAAACGTTAACGCCATAGCGCCGGGTTTCATCAAGACGGATATGACCGACAGGATGAACGATGAGGCCAGAGAGAAGCTCATGAGTTTTATACCTCTGGGAAGAATGGGCAACACCGGTGACGTGGCGAACCTGGCATTATTCCTGGCGAGCGAAGATTCATCATATGTTACGGGCCAGGTCATCAAGGTAGACGGCGGCATGGTAATGTAAATGAGACCACAACTTACGGAGCGGTAGCGAACGTAAGTTGTAAGGTCGAATTTATCCCGAGCGAAGGCGACTGAGCCGAGGGATCTCGAACGCGATAGCGTGAGTAAATCATAAGGTCGAATTTATCCCGAGCGAAGGAGCGAAAGCGACTGAATCGAGGGATCTCGAGAGCGACAGCGAAGTTAAGTTGTAAGGTCGAATTTATCCCGCTTGTCCCGAGCGAAGTCGAGGGGAGCGAAGAACCCCGAGCGAAGCCGAGGGGACTGAGTCGAGGGATCCCGAGCGCGATAACGTGAGTAAATGATGGTTTTTTGGTGGTTAACCGAATCATAAATAAGGAGGAACACATGTCAGAGGTAGCGGAAAAGGTCAAATCGATCGTAGCTGAACAGCTTGGTGTCAAGATTGAAGAGGTAAAGGATGCAGCCAAGTTCATCGACGACCTTGGCGCGGATTCACTGGATACAGTCGAGCTGGTAATGGCTCTCGAGGAAGAGTTCGGAGCTGAAATACCGGATGAAGACGCTGAAAAGCTGACCACCGTCGGCGAAGCCGTCAAGTATATTGAAGATAAAGCGGCGCAGCAGAGCTAAAAAGAACCAAAACCTTCCATTCTGAACAATGTCCAAAAGAAGAGTAGTCCTTACGGGAGTAGGTGCAGTTACTCCCGTGGGGAATAATGTCAAGGATTTCTGGGATTCCATAATAAACGGTAAGACAGGTGTGGCCCGTCTTACCGCTTTTGATCCCTCACCTTTTTCCTCGCAGATAGCCGCCGAGGTAAAAGATTTCGATGCCACCAGGTACATGAGTCCCAAGCAGGAAAGGCGACTGGACAACTTCGTCAAGTTCGCGGTCGCCGCGGCAAAAATGGCCGTTGAGGACAGCGGGCTCGACCTGGATAAAGTGGCCAGGGAGAAAGCGGGTGTCTACATCGGTTCAGGTATCGGTGGGCTCCACACGATCGAAGCGGAGCATACCAAATACATGCTAACAGACGATGAACCCAAGGCCGCGGCCAAAATATCACCGTTCCTGATCCCGATGCTGATAGTCAACATGGCTTCGGGTATGGTGTCCATAGAGTTGCAGTTCAAAGGTCCGAATTCCGCGGCGGTAACCGCGTGCGCGACAGCCAGCCATTCCATAGGCGATGCTTTTAAGATAATCCAGAGAAACGAAGCTGATATAATGATCGCAGGCGGCTCTGAAGCGGCTATAACGAAGATGGGGCACGGCGGGTTCTGTGCGTTGAAAGCTCTTTCTACCCGAAACGATGATCCGGCAAAAGCGTCTCGTCCGTTCGATAAAGAGAGGGACGGGTTCATAATGGGCGAAGGAGCGGCTGTCGTCATTCTCGAGGAACTGGAGCACGCCAAAAAAAGAGGAGCGCGCATCTGTTGTGAAATAGTCGGTTACGGAATGAGCGGCGACGCCTATCACATGACAGCGCCCGATCCCAAGGGCGACGGAGCGGTAAGGTGTATGAGGGCCTCGATCAAGGATGCCGGCTTGAACGCGGATGAGGTGGATTATATCAACGCGCACGGCACTTCCACGCCCCTGAACGACAAGATGGAAACGGCGGCGATAAAGACGGTTTTCGGTGAGCGCGCATATAAGATCCCCGTTAGTTCTACTAAGGGCGTTACCGGACATATGCTTGGCGCCACGGGCGCGGCTGAGCTCATTGCCTGTATGAAGGCGATAGAGTGTCAGGTTCTGCCACCTACCATAAATTATGAATACCCTGATCCCGAATGTGACCTGGATTATGTCCCCAACGAGGCCAGGGAAGCGAAGATCGATGTTGCTTTGAGCAATTCTCTGGGGTTTGGCGGACATAACGTCACTCTTGTTATCAAGAAGTTTGAGGGATAGGCGTTTTACCGGTTATGTGCCTGGTTGTAAATTCAGAGAAACCGTCATGTGATGCTTTATTTTAATCTGTGATCTTTTAAAGACAGCGAGAACGCATAAGGAGACAGGATATGGATTATCTTTTGACCGAAGAACAGCAGATGATCAAGGATCTGTGCCGCCAGATCGCGGAGGAAAAAATAAAACCGGTAGCCGCGGAATACGATGAAAACGAGGAGTTTCCGTGGGATATAGTCAAGATCCTCGCCGATTCTGACATATTCGGGATTTACCTTCCCGAGGAATACGGAGGAATGGGCGGCGGGGTCCTGGATCTCGCTATAGCCACGGAGCAGCTTTCCTGGGGCTGCGGAGGTATCGCGCTGGCTTTCGCCGCGACCGGTCTCGGCGCTTTCCCCATCATTCTTTACGGAAACGATGAACAAAAGGCCAGGTATCTTCCGGAACTCGCTTCGGGAAAAAAACTCGCCGCTTTCTGTCTTACCGAGGCGGAGGCGGGGTCCGACGCAGGCAGTATCAAGACGACCGCGAAGAAAGACGGGGACCATTACATCATTAACGGGACCAAGCAGTGGATCACCAACGGCGGAGAGGCGGAGATCTATACCGTTGTCGCGATAACAGACAGATCAAAAGGAGCGAGAGGGGCGAGCGCTTTCATAGTCGACAAGGATACCCCCGGATTGAGTTTTGGCAAAAAAGAGAACAAGATGGGCATAAGAGGTTCCGCGACCAGGGAGGTCATATTCACTGACTGCCGCGTCCCGAAGGCCAACCTCCTGGGGAAAGAGGGTCTCGGTTTCATAGTTGCCATGAAGACCTTTGACAACTCCCGTCCCGGTGTCGCCGCCCAGGCGGTGGGGATCGCCCAGAGGGCGCTTGACGAAGCTGTCAAGTACGCGCACGAAAGAAAACAGTTCGGTACCACGATATCCTCTTTCCAGGGGATACAATTTATGCTGGCCGACATGGCGATACAGGTGGAAGCGGCCCGTGCTCTTATTTATTCCGCGGCTCGCATGATAGATTCAGGCGCCAGGAATGTCGCGAAGGTATCCGCGATGTGTAAGACACACGCGTCGGATACGGCCATGAAAGTTACCACCGATGCCGTGCAGGTCTTCGGCGGGTATGGGTACATGAAAGAGTATCCCGTTGAGAAACTCATGAGGGACGCGAAGATAACCCAGATCTACGAAGGGACGAACCAGATACAGAGGAGCGTTATTGCGTCGGCATTGATTAAAGAAAGCCTTGCATGAAGATAATCGTACTCATCAAGCAGGTCCCGGACACGACCGATGTAAAGATCGCGCCCGAAACCAATACCCTTATCCGTGATGGCGTTGAATCCATCATCAACCCCTTTGACATGTACGCTATCGAGGAAGCCCTCCGTGTAAGGGAAACCCTGGGGGAAGGCGAGGTCATTGTTGTCAGCATGGGCCCGCCGCAGGCTGAGGAAGCTTTGCGTGAGGCTATCTCCATGGGCTGTGACAGCGCGATACTCCTGAGCGACAGGAAGTTCGCCGGCAGTGACACCTGGGCGACAAGCTACACGCTTTCACAGGCGATAAAGAAAGTAGGCGACCACAGGGTGATCTTCTGCGGGAAACAGGCATCGGACGGAGACACGGCCCAGGTGGGTCCGGGGATTTCCATGCATCTGGACATACCCCAGGTCACTTACGTAAAGAAAATAGAGAAGATCGACGGGAAAAGCGCGACGGTGGAACGCATGACGGAAGAAGGGTATGACATCGTCGAGACACCGCTTCCGGCGATTTTTACGGTTGTGAAGGAGATCAACGAGCCGCGCCTGCCTTCGCTGAAAGGCAAGATGAAGGCGAAGAAGGCGGAAATACCCGTGTGGACCGCGGAAGAACTTACCTGCGATGAGAACAAGATCGGTCTTGACGGTTCTCCCACGAGAGTCGTCAAAATATTCACGCCGCCTCCCAGGGAGGGCGGCCAGCTTCTTAAAGGGGAGCCGGCCGAAACGGCAGGGGAGCTCGCGGGGATCCTTAAGGGCTTGATCATAGGTTAACAGGAATAAGTATGGCGGAGAAAGAGGCAATACGGGTAATAGATGAAAAGTGTACAGGGTGCACGCTTTGTGTCAAGTTCTGTCCGTTCGGCGCGATATCTATGTCGGGCAAAAAGGCGGTCATCGATCTTGCGAAATGCACTTTGTGCGGGGCGTGCGTGGAGTCCTGCAAGTTCGACGCCATAGTGATCCGGGAAAAAGAAGAAAAGCCCGCGAAGGCAGCCCTTTCTTCTTACAAGGATGTCTGGGTTTTCTGCGAGCAGAAGAAGAGCGGCGTGCAATCAGTGGCTTTTGAGCTCCTGAGCAAGGGGAGAGAGCTGGCGGACAAGCTCGGTGTCGATCTCTGCTGCGTGCTTCTCGGTGACAGCATGGAAGAGGCGTGCGGCGATCTTATAGCCAGGGGCGCCGACAAGGTGTACCTTGTAGATTCACCAAAGCTGAAGGCGTATCAGGACGACCCATATACCAGGGTGTTGACGAAGCTTATCGCGAAGCATAAACCGGAGATAGTTCTTTGCGGCGCTACCACTATAGGGAGGAGCCTTATATCACGTGTAGCCGTTGCTCTGGAGACCGGACTAACGGCCGATTGCACGGGACTTGATATAGATCCCGAAGAGAAGATCCTGCTTCAGACCAGGCCGGCTTTCGGGGGCAACATCATGGCAACGATCATATCCCCCGATCACAGGCCTCAGATGGCGACGGTCAGACACAAGGTGATGAAAGAGGCCGTTCCGGATCCCGGCAGAAAAGGCCGGGTCATAAAGGAAGAATTCCCCGAAGATGTTTACATGTCGCGCAGCAAGCTGATAGACATAGTCGAGGAGTTAGAAGAGACCGTGAATCTCGCGGAAGCCGACATCATCGTTTCAGGAGGAAGAGGTGTCGGTTCAAAAGAGAACTTCGGAATTATAAGAGAGCTGGCGTTATCCCTTAACGCGGCTGTCGGGGCTTCAAGGTCGGCCGTTGACGCGGACTGGATACCGTATTCACACCAGGTAGGGCAGACGGGCAAGACAGTGTGCCCGAAGGTTTATATAGCTTGCGGGATAAGCGGTCAGATCCAGCATCTTATAGGTATGAAATCATCTGATGTCATAGTCGCCATAAACAAGGACCCCGAGGCACCTATCTTCAGCGTTGCTACGTATGGTATCATTGACGATCTTTTCAAGGTACTTCCCATTCTCACCGAAAAGTTCAACCAGACCCTTTCCTGAGATCGCGGGAAAGGGGTGTCCCCAATTTTCCGTCCCATTTGTAGCTTGACAAGTACTACATACTTGGGTATACTTGAAGAAACTCATTTAAAGTTCTACATACCTATATAAACTCAATCAAACTACAACTTCTTATATGATAGCAAGAGGGATAAAAAAATATACGGTCCAACAGGTTGCCGATATGCTTGGGTTATACAGGGGGACCGTTATTAATTACGAAAAGAAAGGTATATTCCCGCAGCCGAGCAGAAATCCTATAAACGGATACAGGGAATATACTGAAGAAGACCTGGAGGACTTGCGAATGATCCTTGAGGGCAAGACTTAATAGAAGGGAAAAAATGTATTTCAAAAAGCTTGAGATAGTCGGTTTTAAATCTTTCATGAACAAGACAAAACTGAAATTCGAGCCGGGCGTTACCGCGGTTGTAGGCCCGAACGGTTGCGGAAAGAGCAACATCGTTGACGCGGTAAAATGGGTCCTGGGTGAACAGTCGGCAAAATCAATGAGGTCTTCCGCCATGCAGGACGTGATCTTCAACGGGACGGATAAATATGAACCGTTGAACATAGCTGAAGTATCGCTTACTCTTTCGAACGAGGACAGGATACTCCCGCTGGACTATGATGAGGTGATAATCAGCCGCAGGCTTTATCGTTCCGGTGAAAGTGAATATCTTCTGAATAAAACCCCGGTAAGGCTTGCCGATGTGAGAAATATTCTGATGGGGACCGGCTTAGGGACGAGTTCGTATTCGATCGTCGAACAGGGGAAGATGGATATGATATTGAGCTCCAAACCGGAAGAGCGGCGCTACATATTCGAGGAAGCGAGCGGGATCACGCGTTACAAGTCGAAGAAACGCGAGGCGATGCTGAAGCTTGAACGGACCAGGGAGAACCTGACAAGGATCAGCGACATAATACGGGAGATCGAGAGGCAGATAAACTCGATAGAGAGGAAAGCGCGCAAGGCTGAAAGGTATAAGGCGCGTTATGAGGAGCTCAAGGACCTCGATATCAGGACCTCTTACAGGAAATTCAGGGAGTTGAGCACTGACGACGCTTCGCTGGGCGCCGAGAATTGCGATATGAAACAGCTTACGGAGACGCTTAGCGCGGAACTTGAAAGATCAACTTCTTCTCTTGCCGGGCTAAGGGAGGAGTTCGCCGCGGTGATCGAAGGACTGCAGGGGGAGGAGAACGAGGTAATGCATCTTGCCGCGGAGATGGACAAGAACGAACATGTTATAAGGGTCAACAAGGAGAGGATACAGGAACTCCGGAAGGAAGTGGAACGTCTTGACTGGGAAATAGAGGAAGCGACAGGGAGAAAAGAGGGATTGAGGGTGAGGCTGGATACGCAGGAGAACAGATTTGCCGAGGTCAGCCGAAAACGGCAGGCGAGAGCAGAGGCCCTCGACTCCGCGGAAGAGAACGTCAAGGGCCTTACAGAAAAGATAGAGAAGTATAAAGCGGAAATGAAGGCAGACAGGGAGAGGACCGTGGATATCGTTTCCGAGCAGACGAAGACGAAGAACATGTCTATCAGGATGAACGCTGATATACAGAACGCCCAGTCCCGGGAGAAGAGGTTGAGGATGGAGAAGGGCAGCGTCCATACGGAGAAGGAGAACGTTGAAGTGCAGTTGCGGACGATAGAAGAACAGGCGGAAAGGGCGCGGACCGAGCTGGAAGAAAAGAAGATAGAACTCCGGATTTTCAACGAGGAATACGCCGCGAACCAGCAGAAACTGTTATCCCTGAAGAATGAAAAGGGGAGAAGGGAAAAGAGGCTCAACGAGATCATACCGCGCCGTCAGTTTCTCGAGAAGCTGGTGGCAGACCGCGAGGGGATCACGGAAAGCGTGAAGAAGATCATGGAACGCGCGGAAGAGGGAGATCCGCGCTTTTCCGGAGTGCACGGGATCCTTTCAGAACTTATCAATGTCCGGGGGGATTACGAGGAATCGCTCGAGTCGGTCCTGGGGGACGCGGCGCAGGCCGTCGTGGTCGACAGCAGGGAAACCGCGGAGAGGGTCGTCAGCTATCTCATGGCGAACTCGATGGGAAGCGTGAATTTTTTCCTGATCGACGAGCTTGAGCGGATGATGGACAAGGGGCCGAACATAAAAAAGGGGATACTTGACGATATCACGCACATCCTTGCGGCGAAGGAGCCGTATCGCTCGGCTTTACGCGTCTTTCTCCGGGACACTTTTGTCACGGTTTCTTCCGAAGCCGCGGGGATATTCGTGAATGAGAACACCGAGTTCGAGGGGCGGATAATCGGGGAAAAAGGCGAGATCTACCGGAAAGGCATGTGTCGCAGCAGGAACTATTCGGACAAGGAGGTCATCCCGCTGTTCGGCCGCCGGGAAAAGGTCGAGCAGATGCGCGAGGAAGAGGGACGGATAGGCGGCGAGATAAACGGGCTGAGCGCGGACATAAAAGAACTGGAGGAATGGCTGAAAAGGTCCGCCCTCAGGAAAGAGGAAATGGAGACTCAACTGCGCGAGAAGCAGGTTGATTTTACCAACGCGTCTTCAAGAAAGGCCGCAGTAAGGGAGAAATTCAATTCCCTCGTAGAGGAGTTTCTGCTTCTGGAAACGGAGATAGAGGAAGAGAGGGATACCATAACGCGGCTGCAGGAGGAAAAAAAGGAGATTGACCGGATCCTGGAGAGACTGGAAGCGGAAAACTTCAGGCTCCAGGAGCTCATCGAGCAGGCGCAGAACGGGATACAGGACTGCAGCCGCAGGAGAGAGGAAACCCTGTACTGCATGTCGGACATCAAGGCGGAACTTTTCGCGTTACGGAAAGAAGAGGAGAACCTGGCCGAGAACCTTGAAAGGGAGAAAGAATCCTGCCTGAGGATGGAGCGGTCCGTGGAAGAAAAGCGCGCGCGCATAAACGAAAGCGGCAAGAGGATAAAAGCGCTCGAAGAAGAGATGAAGGTCCGTGAGGAAAGGAACCTTGAACACAGCGCCTCGATAGAGGTCAAAAACAGGGATATCTCGGGAAAGAAAGAACGCAAGGACGCGTTGACCGGGGCCATAGGGCAGGAAGAGCAGAAGGTCAAACAAAAAGAGCGGGAACTCGAGAACTTCAGGAACAAGACGAGGGATCTCGACATAAGGGCCAAAGAGCTTGAGTATAAACGCAACGGCCTGGTGGAAAAGGTCCTTGACGCTTACAAGGTCAATATCGCCGAGATGGACCAGGAACTGGATGAAAACACTGATTGGGAAAACGTATCCCGCAGGATAGAAGAGCTTAGGGAACAGCTGGAGAAAATGGGTGATGTCAGCCTCGGCGCGGTCGAAGAATATAAACAGCTGGAGGAAAGGTACCTTTTCCTTACCAGGCAGAGGGACGACCTTACCAGAGGGAGAGAATCCCTGATGCAGGCGATCCAGAAGATCAACAGGACGACCCGAAAATTGTTCATGGAAACGTTCGAGAACATAAGAAAAGAGTTCAATGATTATTTCCGCATGCTTTTTAACGGCGGCAAGGCCGAACTTGTCCTTGAAGACGAGTCCAACGTCCTGGAATGCGGGATCGACATAGTCGTCAGGCCTCCCGGAAAAAAACTGCACAATATCATGCAGCTTTCCGGCGGGGAGAAGGCCATGACGGCGATCGCGCTTATTTTCGCTATCTTTAAGGTCAACCCGAGCCCGTTCTGCATACTCGATGAGATAGACGCCCCGCTTGACGAGTCTAACATCGTGCGTTTCTGCCGCGTTCTGCAGGAGTTCCTCAAACTGTCGCAGTTCGTGATAGTGACCCATAACAGGATGACGATACAGCTGGCGGATATCCTTTACGGGATAACCATGGAAGAGAAAGGCGTGTCGAAGATCGTTTCCGTGAAGTTCACGGAGGAGAAAGAAGTGTCCGATAAGGAAGCCGTTCCCGTAACTGCCTAGAAGCCATTTCATAACCCGGTTCGTGACGGGGCTGAGCGAAAAAGCAACTAATGGCTTTTGCAGCCAGCCGTAGTAGAACGGTGTTATGAAATGGCTTCTAATCAACGGAAGAACTTCGGTCATGACGGTAATATCGAAGAGAACAAGAAAAAACGTTCTGACTAAAGTCGAGCTTGAAGGCCTGTTCAAAAAGGCGAGAAAAGAACTGGCCATGCTTTCGGAGATAACCAACGCGATGATGCGGTCTCTGGAACTGGACCAGGTTTTTTATACCATTCTTACCGCGTTGACATTCCGCGAAGGCCTCGGATTCGATCGGGCCATACTCTTTCTCGTCAACGAAGAGAAACAAATACTTGAGGGCAAGATGGGCATAGGCCCGCATTCCGCGGAAGAAGCCGACAAGGTCTGGAACCGCGTCGACGACGAAAGACTGACGCTGGACAAACTCCTCACAGAATACGACAAGTTCAAGACAGACCCGGAATCAAAACTGAACAGCGTCGTGAAAAGTATTACCATCCCGCTTCAGGAGGATATGGGAATACTCGCGCTTACGATCCTTGAAGGAATGCCCTTTGAGATAAATTCGGAAGAGGCGAAGTCCAGGGTCAACGACGAAATAAAGCAGCTGCTGAATATGGACCTTTTCGTCACCGTTCCGCTCAAGACCAAGGACAGGACGCTCGGGGTGATACTTGTGGATAACATATCTTCCGGCAAACTTATTACGAATGACAACATGCGCATCCTGTTCATGTTCGCGGACCACGCGGCGCTGGCGATCGAGAATTCGCGACTGTACGAAAAGACGGTCCACCTTTCCCAGACTGACTGGCTTACGGGTCTGTGGAACGCCCGTTATCTGAACAGCGTTCTGGGGAAAAAGCTCGAAAAGGCGGAAAAAGAAGAGGGATCCCTCGGGCTTTTACTGATAGATATTGACAATTTCAAAAGATACAACGATACGCTTGGGCACCAGGAGGGGGATAAGGCAATAAAGAGAGTGGCGCAGCTGCTCACCCGTCATTCGCGCAGCAGTGATTTTGTCTGCAGATACGGAGGCGAGGAATTTTGCATAGTGATGGACCGTATTGACAAGACCCAGGCGCGGATCATTGCCGAAAGATTCCGGAGCGAGGTCGAGAACTCTTTCAAACATGACGATTCCATTCCCGGGGAGGTCAAACTTACCATAAGCCTTGGCCTGGCTATCTTTCCTGTCGATGCGGCGCGGAAGGAAACACTTATCAGTAAGGCTGACCAGGCCCTGTACAGGGCAAAGAAAGCCGGCAAAAACCGTACCAGCATCTAGCCCATAAGCGGGGTCAGGTCTCAACATTTGACAAAATCATGAAGAAGGAAAAAGTGTTGAAAGTTGAGACCTGACCCCGTTAAA
>JAYEOV010000009.1:0-5954 GCA_034723315.1 Candidatus Omnitrophota bacterium
TAAGGAGGCCCCCGGCGGCACCGATGATATTGTTGAATTCGCGTTTATCCCCGCCGGTTCGGCTGTCTGGAGCGAATGGACGGCTTTTCCTCTCATTCGGGAGGTTTCGGGCAATGACGTTGATTACTTTATAACTTTTTTCATTCCGTACCTTAGCGGCGTTACTGACTGGCCGACGGGATGGAGCTTTGATGCGGGCAAGACCGATTCCAGGTACTGGGCCGGTAGCTCGCCGCATAGCTATTACCTGTCAAACGGCGATTATACCACGAGTGATCTTATAGAGGCAGCGGGCACTCCTGTGTGGAGCGGCGTCTATACGAATTGGACTGATCCGAACGATATCTATGTGAGTTCTAAGATAGATACCTGGAGGACGACAGGCACCGTAGAGTCGCAGGTATTCGATACAGCTCTGAACGCGCCTGCGTATAACCAGATAAAATGGTCGGAGGTCATCCCTTCGGGGACTGATGTTGTTCTTAAGGCGCGTTCTTCCGCGAGCAGTACCATGAGCGGCGCGACAGTATGGGATTCGATAACCGGGACAAGCACAAATCCGAATACACTGAGTATCGGCAGCGGCCGGTATGTCCAGTTCCTGGCGGAATTAACGGCCGAACCCTTCTGGGAAACACCGAAGCCTTCATCGCTCAGCTATTATAATTATATAAATGATCAAACGACACCGCCGAATCCGGATTATGAGTTCCCCGTTGACAGCGACGGGGAGCCTTATGTAACGGGAGTTTATTCCGCGTGGGTGGACGATGTGGAGATCGACTGGCCCGGGGATGAACGCATCTGCACTATTGCGGGGTATGTGGCGAAAAAGAACAGCTACGGCCAGGCGAAGATAACGGTTGACGGCGACGAGCTTTCCAAGGTGCTCAGCATGCATATCAAGGTGTCGAAAGAAATGCATGGAAAGACCGTTGAGGAAGAGAATTACGTGGATATGGAGCCGAGGAATACGGGGAGGTAGGGAAGACTTGGGGACATTCCTCAAGGGGACACACCTCAAGTTGAAAAACGGAGGTATTTGGCATAAAAGCGGAAGTTCAAAAGCTGAAGTTCCGGGGACATGCCTGTTGTAGACGACACGTTGGGTACTGCTGAAGTTCCGGGGACACGCTTGTTGCAGGTGCCTATTTAGTGCGCCCAAGCATGTCCCCGGAATATATTACTATTTTTTATTAATATATAGGAGCGGAAGATGAGGACTCTGAGGTTGTTTCACAGGACGGGACGCAGGGCGAAATGTCAGAAGGGGATGGTCCTGATCCTCGTGATGTCCTTCATGGCTCTGATGATCATGGGGGCGGTAGCTCTTTCGACAATGATCCAGCGCGATGTAGGGCTTATCAGGCGGGCCAAGGAGAAGGAGCAGGCTATTCTGGTGGCCGAAGCCGGAATATACCATGCCCTTGCCAAAATAAGGCAGGACGGTTTCGAATCACGCGCGGATTTTGAAGGCAGCCTGGATACCGGGGATTACAGTGTCAGCTTTTCTGAGATAGGAGGAAGGCATCTTGTTACTTCTACAGGAGAAGTTTCAGGCGTTTCGGCGAGGGTATCCGCCGAGCTGAAGTCACCTTTTGATGATACGGTTTTCCATAACTTTTCCACTGCCGGCAATAATATATGGATCAAGGTGCATACGAACGTGACAGCCGCGTCAATTAAGGGGAATATACACGCGAACAATAACGTCAATCTTGTTTCGCAACCTCATTCGCATCTGGCGATCACCGGGGATTATACCTCCAACGCGAAAGTATCGGCTACAGGTTTGGTCATAGAGGGAAACAAGCATGATCAGAATGACAACAAGGACGATGATATCGAGATCAACAGTCTTACCGATGATCAGGCGACCGTATACGAAGGGGAGGAGAGGATCAATATTCCGAACTTTGATTATCAGAAATATAAGGAGGCCGCTGAGGATTCCGGAGATTATTACAGCTCAAACCAGACTTTTAATAATGAGACATTGTCGCCGGGAAACGGTATAGTATACGTGGACGGTAACGCGACCATATCGGGCACGGTCATCCTGAACGGAGGGATGATAGCCGACAATATAACTATTAACGGGACTCTGGATCAAAAGAAGAGCGGTGACAGGCTGGTAATAGTGGCAAAGGAAGAAGATGTAACTATCGGCGGCAAACTGGCGGCTGAAGAGGTTGTCATCTATGCCGAGCGTGATATTTCCACCTACGAAGATTGGGGCGCGGAAGTGGTTATTAACGGTGTTTTGATAGCGAAGAGGGATATACGCATGTGGAATTTCAAGACAGAGATAACTTACGCCCATGTATACATATTACCCCCCGATCTTATAGAATAGGGTGTCCTCCCTGTTACAATTTTCTACTATATCTTGACAATAAAATAATTGTTTGATAATATTAATAACACTAATAAAACGATTTTTTGGGATCTTTGGTGTAAGATTCTGATTTTAAATAACTTATAGATCCTTCGGCTCGGCCTTACGGCCTCGCTCAGGATTAAATTCGACCAGACAATTTACGTCATTTTATTCCGTAAATTGTGGTCTCATTTAACTTATATGAAATAATAGGAGAGTGTAATGTACGCAGTAATCGAACTTCAAGGCGCGCAAATGCGCGTGGAAAAAGACGAAAAGATCATGGTTAACCGTATTAAGGGCCATAAGACGAAGACCTTAAAAGTAAAAAAGGTCCTTTTCGGGAAAAAAGGTTCCAGTTACTTTATCGGCGAGCCCTATGTGAAGGACGCCTATGTGGAATGCGAAATAACCGGCGATAAACGGCTCAAGAAAGTCATAGCTTTCAAGTACAGGGAAAGGAAAAGTTCTCAGTCAAAGATCGGGCACCGCCAGGATGTCACGGAGTTGATCGTAAAAGATATACATTTCGCCGAGTCCGAGAAAGGCGCAGCAGAGAAGGCGAAAAAGCCGGAGAAGAAAGAGCAGAAAACGGAAGTAAAGGCTAAGAAGGCGGAAAGTAAGAGTAAAACCTGAGTCTGGTGTCTGGTGAACTGGTGCCTTATCGATACTACTGAAGTTCCGGGGACACGCCTGTTGTAGACGACACGAGGGGGCGCCCAGGCATGTCCCCGGAATATATTTTTATTTATATTAACGAGATACGAGATACCCAAAGCGAGCACTATCGAAAAACGAGATACGAAATAACACGGGAGAAAAGCAATGGCGCATAAAAAAGGACAGGGTTCATCACGTAACGGCCGCGATTCCAACGCGCAGAGACTCGGGCTCAAGAAGTTCGGCGGCCAGGTCGTAAGCGCGGGAAGTATACTTATCAGGCAGAGAGGTACCCGGTACAAGCCAGGTGTTAACGTCGGAAAGGGCAGGGACGATACTCTGTTCGCCAGGAGCGCGGGAGTTGTGACTTTTTCCGGCAAACGGGTCGTGAACGTTATCCCGGGTTAAGATGCTGATCGATCAAGCCAAGATCTATGTCTCGGGCGGCAAGGGCGGTAAGGGTTGCCAGAGCCTGTTCAAGGACATTTTTCACCGGAAAGGGATACCCGACGGCGGCGACGGCGGGAACGGCGGCTCCGTGATCGTTAAAAGCGACTCCAATCTTCATACACTTCTTGACTTTAGATACAACCAGCATTACCGCGCGGGGAACGGCAAACACGGAGGTTCCAATAAAAAATACGGGGCGAGAGGGGAAGACCGGATCGTCAAGGTTCCGGCGGGAACTATTCTAAAGGACGCCGGGAACGACCTTATTATAAGGGACCTCGCGAAGGTCGGCGAGCAGGTCACGGTAGCCAGAGGAGGCCCCGGAGGCAAGGGGAGCGCGAAACTGAAAACAGCCTCTCCGGGCGAACCCGGAGAGGCCAGGACGCTGCTTCTTGAGCTGAAGCTTGTCGCTGACGCCGGCATAGTCGGGTTCCCGAACGCGGGCAAGTCAACGTTGGTCTGCCGTATATCTAAAGCGCATTCGAAAATAGCGGCGTATCCTTTTACAACAAGAAATCCGATACTCGGTGTGGTAAAGCTTGATGATGAGACATTCGTTGTCGCGGACATGCCCGGGCTTATTGAAGGCGCGCATGAAGGGCGAGGTCTCGGGGACAGGTTCCTGCGCCATATCGAAAGGACCACGGTTCTTGTCCATCTGGTGGATATAGCCCCGCTTGACGGGACCGATCCGGTAGAAAACTATTGTAAGCTGGAAAAGGAGATCGAGCTATACAGCGAAAAGGTCTATGCTAAACCGCGGATCATATCAGCCAACAAGATGGACCTTCCCGGCGCATCCGGGAATTTGAAAAGACTTGAAGACGCGGCTGGAAAGAAAGTCTGGCCGGTTTCCGCGCTGAAGGGCGAGGGTCTTCCTGAACTTGTTGGAGCCATTTACGGGAAGATAAAAGATGTCAAAGAGAAGATCGAAAAGGATAACGGTCAAGATAGGGACGAAAGTCCTTACTGACATACGGAACAGGATAGACCGGAAGGTCATTAAAATCCTGGCGGGCCAGATCGCTGACCTCATGGACAGGAGGATAGAGGTGGTCGTCGTTTCCTCCGGAGCGATAGGCGCGGGGCTCGGACTTTTTGACCTTAAAAAAAGAGGCAGGTCGCTGTCCGAACTGCAGGCCATCGCGAGTGTGGGGCAGAACCACCTGATGGATATCTACAACGAATACCTGAATAAAAGGGGATATATCGCCGGACAGATACTTCTCACCCAGGAAGACTTCAACGACCGCAGGCGTTTTCTGAACATAAAGTACACCCTCAACGCGCTTTTTGGATACAAGGCCGTTCCCATAATTAACGAAAACGATTCCGTTTCCACCGAAGAAATAAAGTGCGGCGATAACGACCGCCTCTCGTGCCTTGTCGCGGACCTTGCCGATTCGGACATGCTGGTGATACTTACTGACGTGGAAGGTCTCTACGACGAGGGAGGACGTCTCATTAAGAGGGTCGAAGAGGTGAGCGGGAAGATCATGTCTCTCTGCAGGGGGAAGGGATACGAGGAAAGCACGGGGGGCATGTTCACCAAGCTCGAGGCGGTGAGGAACGCGACACGCTCCGGCATCCAAAGCGTGATAGCAAGGGGAACGAGAAAGAACGTTCTCGGGGAAATAGTGGACGGGACCGAAGTCGGCACCAGGTTCGACGCGCAGGAAAGAACGCTTAAGGCGAGGAAACGATGGATAGCCTTCAGCCTCAAGCCGAAAGGAAAGATCATTATCGATGAGGGGGCGGAAAAAGCTCTTGTCACCGGGAATAAAAGCCTTCTCCCGGGCGGTGTCACCGGCGTGAACGGTAAATTTTCCGACGGCGATGTGGTTGACATCGTCTCCGCCGGCAGAAAAGTGATCGCGAGGGGACTTTCAAATTATTCTTCCGAGGAAATAGGGAAGATAAAAGGGAAAAAGTCCGGCATGATAGAGATCGAACTCGGATATAAGGATTACGACGAAGTCGTCCACAGGGACAATCTCGTCATAATGGAATTTCAATAAAACGGGGGATTATAAGGGGGCAGAGCCCCCTTATATAATAAATTAAGCGCGCAATATAGCCCTCAAGTTGCGCGCAAAGCGCTTAATTTATATATGAAAAAGGAATTATCAAAAAAGCAACTGGAATTATTCGATCTTATCCTCAGGGAGCTAAGCACTGCCATAAAGAACAGCGTATTATACGCGACTGATCATCCCCTTTTTTCTTTTTCCATAAAGAACCTTAAAGCTTCCCTTGAAAAGTGGTTGTCCGAGGAGGGTGAGCTGGATATCGGGATTTCCCAGGACAATATCCTGCTCGGCGGCGTTTTCGTGCGGCAAAAGGACGATGTCTACAGCGAGGTGGCTTCCTATCTCCATTCGAGGGGTATAGTGGCCATCTCTGTTTTCAAGGAGATCGATACGGACGAGCTCACCGATTTTTTCAAATTCATAAAGAACGATAT
>JAYEOV010000010.1:0-20148 GCA_034723315.1 Candidatus Omnitrophota bacterium
TGACATTGACACAAAATGTCAATGTCAAGGTCTGACCCCCTAGTGATCCCCGGCAAAAAGAACAGGTCTTGAACCGGTTTTTTTCCACCGACCCAAGACCTGTCTCTGAAATTTCACAAAAGCCAAATCTTTTGCACTCGATTAATAGCTACTGTTGAAACCCCCTCTGTCCTCCCTGCTCTTCCGCGGACGGGCTTCATCTATCCTCAGAGTCCTGCCCATAAAATCCTGCCCGTTCAGAGCGTCTTTCGCTTTCTCCGCTTCCGAAGACTCGGCCATTTCGATAAAAGCGAATCCTTTGTTCCCAAGCACCGTAACGTCCTTTACCGTACCGTATTGGGCAAACAACTCTTCAAGCTGCCCTTCGGTCACGGAATACTTGAGATTACCAACATACAGTCTGTTACCTTGCATCTGTCCTCCTTTTCCCGGGCAGGAAATCCTGCCTGGTGAATCCATGAATGGTTACAACCACTCTTCTCGTCCAATAACGTTCCTTTTGGAGTCAGAAACAAGATATCAGTCCTAGCCCCTCAACGATAACATTATCCAGCACGAGAACTCCCTATTACAACTTATGTAATAAAGACAACTTTAATATTATTACCACCCAAATAATCTTTTGTCAATCATTTTATAAGAATTTTTGCACATAGACGGGGTCAGACCTGGGCATTGACATTTCGCAGACATTTAAATGTCAATGTCAAGGTCTGACCCCTAGTGACCGACCGGACCGGGTCAGATCTTGGATTCTTCGGCCTTCCGCGACGCGCCCGAGCGGAAGAAATTCCACCTGTCAAGGACCTTCTCCTGGAAATCCTGCATGTAAAGGAATATAGCCGGGGTAATTAAAAGGGTTACTACCTGCGAGAACATGAGCCCACCTACGACTATCAACCCCAGAGGTCTCCTGGATGCCCCGTCCGCGCCGAATCCGATGGCGATCGGCACCGCGCCGATGATCGTCGATGCCCCTGTCATCAATATCGGGCGAAACCTGACAAGACAGGCGTTGTAAATAGCCTCAAAATTGGTCGTATTCTCCTCTTCCAGATTCGCGCTCGCAAAGTCCACCATCATTATCCCGTTCTTGGACACTATCCCCAGAAGCATGAACATGCCGATATACGCGTACAGGGAAAGCTCTGACCGGAAAAGGAGCAGAGTCACCAGGCCCCCGAAGGTGGCCGGAGGCAGTGTCGTCAATATTGTCATTGGATGGATATAACTCTCGTACAGTATACCGAGAATTATGTACATGACGAACACAGCTATCAGCAGAAGGACGCCCAAACTCGCAACGGACTGCTCGAATTCCTGGGCCTCCCCCTGGAAGGTCCCGCTCACCCCGGGGGGCATGACCTCATGCGCCGCTTCCGTCAAAGCCGTTGTGACGTTCCCGAGCGGGACATGGGGTTCAATATTGAAAGAAAGTGTCGCTGAATTAAGCTGGTCAAAATGCGGCACGTTCTGGGGTCCGACGCCCTCATCCCATTCTGTAACTGACGCAAGGGGTATCAGTTTATCGGTCGTATTCGACCTCAGGTATATCCTGGAAAGATCGCCCGGAGTTTTCTGGTACTTCTTATTAAGCTCCACGATGACGTAATACTGGTCAATATCCGTCTTGTAAAGGGTTACTTTACCCTGCGCGTACGCGAGACTCAACCCGGATTCTATATCATCGGCCGTCAGCCCCAGGCTTGAAGCGCGGTCTCTCAGTATCTTGACATTCAGCTGCGGCATATCCAGCTTAACGCTGTTCTGTATATCCACAAGACCCGGTATTTTTCTCATACTCTGTTCAAGCTCCATGGAGGCTTTATACAGTTTATCCCGGTCGGGACCGTTCATGATGTAAGAATATTTACATCCCTGGGCAGTGCTTTCACCGCCCGTGCTGATCTGGAGGGCGGGGATGGCCTCAACGAACGCCATGCCCGTGGACAATTTTGCCATTTCCGCCCGAAGTTCCTGGACGACCCTCTGTATAGGCTTCCTTTTCTTGTCGGAAAGGGGTTTTAGTACCGTGTAAAAGACTCCCGTGCTCTGGTCCGCGCCCGCCTGCAGGCCCGTGACCGAAACGACCTCGGCTATGCTCGGATTATCCTCCATGATCCTGTTCACCTGGTCCTGAAAATGCCTTATCTGGTCGCTCGAGGTACCAAGCGGCATCTGTATCTGCCCCATGATAATGCCGCTGTCACCTACGGGCAAAAAGGTCTTCGGAAGGATCGTAAAAAGCCAGAAAGTCCCGAGAACGCAGATTATCCATCCGATGACCGAGACAAACCGGTGCTCAAGGACCCATTTAAGGAGAATTGAGTACTTGCTTTTGATCGTATCGACGAAATTACCCGTGAAGAGCTCCATCCTGGTCTTCTTCCCTTTAGTGGCCTTCAGCATCCGCGCACACATCATGGGGGCCAGTGTAAGAGCGATTATCGTGGAACATATTATCGCCGCTACTACCGTCAGGGCGAACTCGTTGAAGAGGCGGCCTACCACCCCGCTCATGAAGATCAGCGGGATGAATACGGTTATAAGCGCGAGGCTTGTCGAAATGACCGTACCCGTGATCTCTTTCATGCTGTCGATGGCGGCCCTTATCGGGTTCTTGCCCGTCTCCACGTGCCGGATGGTATTCTCAAGAACGACTATCGCGTCATCCACGAGAAACCCGACCGAGAGAGTAATGCCCATCAGCGAAAGGTTGTCCAGGCTGAACCCGGCCGCGAGCATGAAAATAAAAGTGGAAAATATAGTGAAGGGCAGAGTTATCCCGGGTATGATCGTGTCAGTAAGACGGCCGATGAAAAGAAAAATGACAAGGACGACCAGTATAAGGGCGATAAACACCGTGTTCTTCACGTCTTTAACCGACGCTATTATCTGTAAAGACCTGTCATAAAAGACACTCAAGTCCACCGACCCGGGGATCTCTTTTTTGAGCTGGTCGACGGTAGCTATTATCTCTTTTGCCAGAGCCACGGTATTCGCGCCGCTTTCACGACTGACAGCGATATGAACACATGCCGGCTTCCATCCTATCTCCCTGGTGTAATACATTACCCTTAACACGTCGTTCTGCAGGCTGTCCACGCATTTCGCGATATCGCGAAAATACACCGGCGCGCCGTTGCGGTACACAACTATGAGATCCTCGTAATCCTTAGCTTTAAGCAGCTGCCCCTGCGGCTCTATGGAGAACGCGCGGACCTTCCCGTTAAGGCTTCCCGCGGGAATGATCACCGTCCCGGTATCTATGGCCCGCGCTACCTCATCTATGCCTATCTGGTACGAAGCGAGTTTTTCGGGATCGACCTGTATCCTTACGGCGGCCTTCGCCCCCCAGACATCCACTTTTGACACCCCGCTGATCATGCTCAGCCTCTGGCCTATTGTGGTGTTGCCGAAATCGTACAGCTTTCCGGGAGTTAAAGTATCCGACGTTACCGAGAGATGCATTATCGGTTTGTCGGAAGGGTTGTTCTTGTCATAGGTCGGCGGCTGCGGAAGATCATCGGGCAGATTACCCTGGGCCCGGGAGATCGCGGCCTGCACGTCCGGCGCGGCAAGGTCCACGTTCCGGCTCAGATCGAAAGTGAGCGTGATCTGCGATTGGCCCTCCGTATTGTCTGAAATGATGGTCTGCAGGCCCGGGATCTGCATACACTGGTTCTCCAGGGGCGTAGCCACTGTCGAGGCCATCATCGCGGGACTCGCGCCGGGGTAGTACACCGTAATGGTAATAACGGGATAATCCACAACCGGCAGGTCACTGACCGGAAGCGCGAAATACGCGGCGAAACCGAAGATGAGCGCCGCCATCATGACAAGAACTGTCATAATGGGTTTCCTGATAAAAATTTCCGAAAAAATCATGATCTGTTCTAATCGTTATTTGAACGTTATGCGTGATGAGTTATGTGTTTTACGATCCACGATTCACGATCCACGATCCACGATCACCTAATCCCCCGATCCCCCTACCCCCTGGTCCTGATCTCCCGTAACGATCCGCACCGGAACACCGGGCGCCAGCCCCAGCTGCCCCACGGTAACGGCTCTTTCTCCGGGTTCAACGCCCTTTTCTATGATGATATAATCATCTTCCCTGTCCCCGGTAAGGACCTGTTTCAAGTCGGCCTCATTATCGTCCGTGACAATAAACAGATAAGCCCCTTTTTGTCCCAGGCGCACCGCCTCGTAAGGAGCGAGTATCGCGTTCTTCCTGGTCCCCAGTATGAGCCGTACCTTTACGAACTGTCCCGCCCAGAGCCTTCTTTCCTTGTTGGGAATCGTCGCGCGCAGGGAAACGGTCCCCGTAAGATCGTCCACCGAGTTGTCCACAAAATCGAGTTCCCCCGTATAGGTCCCTTTATCATCCCCGGGTATGTGTATTTCGACTTTAAGTCTTTGTTTCGCCATGGCATCGCGCACTCTGGACAGGTCCCTCTCAGGAAGGGTAAAATCCAGATAGAACGGATCCACGGTTTTGACGTTTACCAGCACGGGACCGCTGTTCGCCGTGACAAGGTTCCCCGGATCGACCCGGCGCTTACCTGTCAACCCGTCAACAGGCGAACTTATGTAACAATAACCAAGGTTTATTCTTGCCAGGTCCACGTTCGCGTTGTCAAGCTGCACCTGGGCTTCGGCTGCAACGACCTCTGTCTGAAAATCCTCGAAGTCCTGCCTGGAAATAAGCTCCTTTTTAACCAGGCCCCTGTTCCTTTCAAGCGTATCCCTTTTCAATTTCAGATCCGCAAGATCCTCTTCCAGCGCCGCTTCGGCCTTATCAAGGTCGGCTTTATATTCTATAGGATCGATCGTAAAAAGTAAGTCTCCCTTTTTGACTTCTTCCCCCTGCGTAAAATTAACTTCCTTTATCTTCCCGGTAACCTGGGACTGGATATCAACGTCATTAAGCGCCTTCAGCGTCCCGAACGACTCAACGTAAATTGGGACGTCTTTCTGGATAACGGAGGCTGTCTGGACCAGGCGGGAGACCACCACTTCCTTCTGAGGTTTAGGAGAACATCCTCTTATGATAAACGGCAGAACGCAGAAAAAGACCAGAATGCCGGCGCCCACCCTGAGCTTCTTCTTTCCGGACCAGTTATCATAATCCAGAAATTTCCTGAGATCACGCAACATTTTTTCTATCTGAACCATTTATTACATCCTCCCGCTTATTATTCTCCCCTGACATGAAGAGACCCCGTCGAATGGATCAATTGGGCAAGCGATACGAACAGGTCCTTCCTGGATCCTATCAGCCTGCTCCTTGCCTCTGACAGCTTGCTTTGCGCCTCCAGGACGTCAAGTATGCTCTTCAGCCCGGCTTTATAACCGCCGCTCGCCAGCTCGTAAGAAGCCTCCGAGCTGTTCAAGAAAGCTACACTGAACTTAAACTTCTTTATGGCCGTGTTGAAATTATAATATTTTGTCCACACGTCCTTACTGGCTTCGAGCTCTGACTGTATCAGTTTCTCGCGTTCCGCTTCCGCTTCCGCGCGGACCGCGTTCCTTTTCGCGAGATTCGAAAAACCGTCAAAAATATCCCATTGAATTTTCATATATGCCGAGTAATCATAATAATTCGCATAGGTCTTACTGTCCCCGTAATAGTCGGACCATCTCTTCTCCGTGGAACCGCCGACGTTAAACGTCGGCCAGAGGTCGGAATTCGCTATCCTCACAGCCGCTTCCCTGGCCCGCAGGGTCGCCCGCTCGGCCGCTATATCGGGCCTCCTGGCCAGCGCCTCGTCAATAAGCCCGGTGACGTCCTCTTTGGTCATTTCCGCGGGGACATTTTCCGGCGGGGAAGCTACCTCAAAAGGGGTATCCGCGCGAAGCCCCATTATCTGGGCCAGCGTTCCTTTAGTGATCTTGACGTTGCCTTTCGCCTCTTCCAGGACGTAAAGCGAGTCGTCATAGGTCGATTCCGCCTGCAATACGTCAAGTTTTGAGACAAGTCCGACATCAAATCTCTGTCGGGCCGCCTCAAAGGCCGTTTTCGTGTCCCTTACGTCCGCTTCGGCGGCTTCCAGGCTTGATCCGGCGCTGATAAATTCATAATAAGCTGTTTCCGTTGAGAGAAGAAGATCCTGTATGGACTGGTTGTACTGGAAATTAGCCGCGAGAAGGTTCTGGGTGGCCTCTTCGACCGCGGCTCCCCTGCCCCCGAAATCAAGTACCATATACGTTGCCCTGGCCTGCGCCCCGTAATTCCTGACGTTCAGGTTGTCTGTCCGGGGATGCGCGACTTTTTTCTGTTTCGTAAGATCGGTTTCAGCCTTGACCTGGGGGAACCATTCACTTTCGGCCTGTTTTATCCGGTATTGGCGCGACCTCGCCGTTTCCCACACCTGCCGCGTCAGGGGATTGTTCGCCAACGCTACGCTTATGATATCCGCCAGCGTCAGCGGTTCTTGTGAAACGATCTCCTGTTCGCGGATAGATTCCCACACGGCATCGTGTGACCTTGAGGTTTTTTCCCATTTTGGCGGGGTCCATTCCTCAAAAGGTTTCGGCGGGGCCTTGAGCGTCCGGCACCCCGACAGGCAGAATACCGCGCACAAAAAAGCGACCGGTCCGATATATCCTCTGAATCTCCTGTGACCTGATCTCACGTTTTCACCGTTAATTTTTTTTCGCAGAAATATGCTTCTTAATCCTTTTCAGCCGGGGTTATATTTTAACACCGGAAAAAAGAAAAAAATCAAAAGAGGCATTATCTGCCACTTAAAAATTTAGTAATATAATAACTCCTATCATAAACATTTACAAGCGTATTTAGGGTCCTGTAGTGTCAAGAATTATGGACACTTTCATATTCAGGCTCTTTGACTTCTTCCGGCATTACCCCTTCCGGTTGACGTATTCTTTCGGAATATTTCAATATCCCATATACCCAGTAATCCACACTGCGTTCGTTCTTAAAATACCCCTGCGTCTTTATTCGCCTTCTTATCTCTTCCAAGTCTCTTTCCAGGTGATTTGTCGTGCTGATAAAGTTCCTGTCTTCCGCATAATTATAAAATGTCAGTGTTTTGCCGAAATCTTTCGCGAAATGCCTGACTGCCTTCTTCTCAAGCTTCTCCCATCTGCGGCAAAACCTGTTAAACCTTGTTATTGCTTCCTTCCTCGTAGCCGACTCATATATTTTGCTGGCCTCTTTTAACATCTTTTTACGGTTTTTTGCCTTTTGTTCTATATTGGCACACAGATTCCTGAGCTTATGCGTAGAACATAACTGCCATTTAGCATATGGATATACCATCTCTATCGCCGCTTTTATCCCTTTTGCCCCGTCACTTGCCACGATCTTAAGGTTCGCTCCCTTCAATCCTCGCCTATATAAATCGTTCAGAATAGGCGTAACGGCTGCTTCAGATTCACCCCGCGCCAGCTTAAAGGCCAATATCTCCTTAACGTTGTCCATCCTTATCCCCATAATAACTATCACCGGTCTATTCTTCACCTTACTGCTCTCTTTTACATGAATCCATATGCCATCCACCAACAGATACTTATAATCATCCCTTATCTTTCTGGTCCTGTACTCGCTCAAGCTCTTATCCAGTATCCCCATCAAACGTGACGCCATGCCATGACTTACCGCATCCCCTATAAATGCCTTGAAAAACTTCTTCTGCTTGCGTGTCGATAACCCCAGAATCATAGACATCACTATCATCTCATCAAACTTCTTGCGCCTTCGCTGATACTTATCAAACAGAGTGTATCTAATTTTGACCTTACCCCGTGTCCGGGGGATTTGTAACCTTGCCCTTCCAAATGTCGTTGCCAGAAACCTCTCATATTCCCCTTTACGCGAATCTTGCCTTGTGTCTGCGCGTTCATACCTTGTTGCGCCGATCTGCTCTTCAAATTCCTCATAAATGTCACCCTGTATGAGATCTTTTATCGCTCCCTGCGCTCGCCGCTCAAAACTATCTACATATTTCGTTAAAATACCCATTTCACGAAAATTCCTCTTTACATACTTCCAGTTGACTGATACATTGGCTTTAGAAAAATCTACAGCTTTACTCATGGCATACCCCCTTGTCCTTTATTGGACGGTTATGGTTAATAATTTGCGTTATCAACCATAAGGGTATGCCATTTTTTTGTTTTTTCAAAGAGCTTTTTTTAAATTAGTAGCAGTAGTATTGTGGAGAGTGTGGGTAAGTCGAAGACTTATCCATGCTATCCACAATTATGGATCCCGGATATTTCGCTTCGCGAAATTCCGGGATGACAAACTGGAAAGTGTCCAACATATGTTACACTATCTAGGGTCCCCAAAAACACCACCCCCGGGGGATCTTTACTTGCCAGAGAGGTCTTTTAGAGTTAAAATTATAAAGTTGTTAGCAATAAAAGGACCCGTTATGACCAAAATAGTTTTATTAAGACACGGTGAAAGCGTCTGGAACAAGGAGAACAGGTTCACCGGCTGGACCGACGTCGACCTTTCGAAGGAGGGGATCCGGGAAGCGGAAAAAGCGGGTGATATCCTCAAAAGCGAAGGATTCGTTTTTGACGTCGCTTTCACCTCCTTCCTGAAAAGGGCCATAAGGACCTTATGGATCACTCTGGACAGGATGAACCTGATGTGGATACCGGTGCGCCGTTCGTGGCGCCTCAACGAAAGGCACTACGGCGCCCTCCAGGGGCTGAACAAAAAAGAAACAGCCGCCGAACACGGGGAGGAACAGGTTCATATATGGAGAAGGAGCTACGACGTCTCCCCTCCCCCTCTGGACAAAACGGACGAAAGATATCCCGGCAACGACCCGAAATACAGGACCCTGGACCCGAAAGAGATCCCCGCGACGGAATGCCTGAAAGACACGGTCGAAAGATTCATTCCCTACTGGCACGATACCATAGCCAAAGAGATCAACGCGGGGGCCCGGGCGCTCATCGCCGCTCACGGGAACAGCCTCAGGGCCCTGGTGAAATATCTTGATAACGTATCCGACGAAGACATAGTCTCACTGAACATACCCACGGGTATACCCCTGGTCTACGAGCTGGATGAAGACCTGAAACCTTTAAAAAAATATTACCTGGGAGATCAGGCAGAGATAAAAAAAGCCACGGAAAAAGTGGCGTCGCAGGCGAACGTTCATGAATAGCGTTGTAATGTATAATTAAAAATTCCAGGGTAAACCGTATTATCCGTAAATAAAAATATATCGTATTTCGGTCTTCGGTTGAGTAACTCTAATCGTTATTCGTTTTACGGTTGCGTTTAAAAAACGAAAAGGTAAGTATTTCCTCACACGAAAAAAGGCAAGTATTCCCCCCCTTTGAAAAAGGGGGGAAGGGAGTAAGTTTTTCAAGGTGGGGGGAAGGGGAGCAAGCATAACGCATTCTTTTTAATAGAGGGGAAGCAAGGTAAAAAAGGGAGGAAACTGTGGCTATTAATATTCCGGAGATCCTGGGAAAAGAGACCGGATTCCTGCTGGAACACAAGTGCGCGACAATACCAAAAGAAGACCTTCACCTGCCCGGCCCGGATTTCATTGACAGGATATTTGGGCTATCCGACAGGTCCGATAAGGTCCTGAAAAAGCTTAAGACGGTGTTCGGTCACGGGAGGCTCAAGGGCACGGGATACCTGTCCATCCTTCCCGTGGACCAGGGAATAGAACATTCCGCGGGCGCTTCTTTCGCGCCGAACCCGGTATATTTCGACCCCGGGAATATCGTTAAGCTCGCCATAGAAGGCGGCTGCAACGCCGTGGCTTCCACTCTCGGGGTGCTGGGTATAGTATCCGGCAAATACGCCGGGAAGATCCCCTTTATTCTCAAGATAAACCACAACGAGCTCCTTTCATACCCCAATTCCTATGACCAGAGGCTTTTCGCCTCGGTCGAACAGGCTTACAATATGGGAGCTCTCGGTGTCGGGGCGACAATATATTTCGGGTCAATAGAATCCCGGAGGCAGATAGAGGAGATCTCGAGGGCCTTCGAGAAAGCGCACCAGCTGGGCATGTTCACCGTGTTATGGTGCTATCTAAGGAACAACGCCTTTAAAAAGGACGGCGTGAACTACGGCACGTCGGCGGACCTTACCGGCCAGGCTAACCACCTGGGGGTCACAATAGAGGCGGATGTGATCAAACAGAAACAGCCGACCAATAACGGGGGTTACACCGCGATCGGTTTCGGCAGAACGGACCCGCGTGTTTACGAGGAACTGACTTCCGATCACCCCATAGACCTTACAAGATACCAGGTCGCCAACTGCTACATGGGGAGGATACCACTGATCAATTCAGGCGGCGCCTCCGGGGAACACGACCTCCGGCAGGCGGTAAGGACCTGTGTCATAAATAAAAGGGCGGGAGGGACAGGACTGATCTCGGGACGCAAAGCGTTCCAGCGACCTATGGATGAAGGGGTAAAGCTTCTTAACGCGATACAGGACGTCTATCTTTCCAAAGAGGTGGGTATAGCATAGAAACCGCGTGTCCCGGATCTTTAACCGGCATCGACGGCCTTCAATCGTTGATCTCTTCCACTATCTCGTATATCTCCTGGTCCCTGAAGATATAGGGCTCGCCTTTGCCCACGCCGTGATTGGTCGTGCACACGACATACGAGTCGGAATCGCTCTCAAATATCGCGCCGACCTCCTCATCTTCACACCCGGAGATATGTTTGTCCATATACCTGCCTATTTCGAGAGAGCTTGACAAATAATAGTGGGTACGCGTATAGAGTCCGATCTTATCGATCTTTTTTGGGAACAGTTTATGCCCTGTGGCCTGTTCAGCGCGTTTTCTTACCTCTTCCCTCTTTTCCTCTGTTACGATCTTGAGCAGATCTCCTTCAGACATTTGAGACTCCTTTTTTATATAACGCAGAGTTCTGCGAAAACGATAAATGTTGTATTTTGCAGAATTCTAACATATAAAGTTTATATAATGTTATCTACGCGTTAAAACGATCCCCATCAGGCGCCGGCATCTCCCTTGTGCCCGACATAAAACTTTCCATGGAAAAAATCATCGGGGCTCAGTCCCTTTTCCAGGAGTTTCCGGCGTTTTTCCCGTCTTTTCACCTTCTGCTTGACCTTTATTTTCTTCCTGTCTTTGATACCCATCAGCTCTCCGTTTTTACAGGGCCACCCGGCCCCTTTTATTCACATTTCCGTGGACTATAATCTGTGGTCTGTGGACCAAAACAGCGCTCCGTCCCTATTTTCCCACACTACTTTATCTTCCTGGCGCCGGGAAGCGCCGCCTCCGTTATTTTCGGGAGCTGTCCGTAAATGTTCTTATATATCTCGCCGAATCTGTCCTTTCCGCCGATAAACGCGAAGGTAAGCGGCATTACCCGCTTTGCGTGTTCGCTCATCGCGCGGGAAATATTCCTGATATCCCACTGCGCGTGGGTGTCTTCCCTCAACCGGGAAACATGATAAAGTTCCCTGGCGTTGAGCCTGATAAGGACTCTCTTCCTGTGAGCGTTCGTAAGGATATAATGCGCGGCGAGAGGGTTCTCCCTGCTTATCGCGTCGAAAGTCTCATTCGTCATGTCAATGATCTCACGAAAATATTTTTCCATGCCTATCTCTTTTATGGAATCGGGGATCGTCACGCCCAGCGCGGGATCATACGCCTGTGCAGTTATTGTCGTCATCCGGTGTCTCTTCAGTTGTCCGAAACAGGCTGAGGACAGAACAACGTTAAACGTGAGGTTGACGTACTCGAATTCGCGTAACATCGAATCGTATAACTGCATGTTACGCCAGGCCGCCATGAAGATCTTTTCCCTGTCCTCTTCGGCCAACCCTTTTACAACGGACAGACACTGTTCGTACGGGATGTCCGATGAAACATGGAGCAGGGAAGCCGCGAGAACATCATCCCCATCCCCGGTAAACTCGACCAGTCGCACTTCCCCGCCCGTATCCGGGGCAAACGTCCCGTCACGCGCGCCGACGATCCCGCCCGCAAGCTCCTTCAGCTCGGGATATGTCTTAAGGTCTTTTTCGTTAGCTTCGTGAAAAATAACGATCGAGGGAGCGACTTCCGAGACCTTATCATATAAGGCCCTGCCGAGTTCTTTCACTTCCGACAGGGGATGCGAAGCAAACCTTCTCAGCATCAACTCCAGGATACGGGCGTTGACGGTCTGTCCCACCTGCGACTCGGCGGCCAGCGCGGTTATATAGCGGGCGTCCTCTTTCGCCCAACCTTCCAGAAGGTTGTGGTTTTTCGGATCCCCGGCAAGGTCAGGATGTTTTTTGAAGACATGGTCTTTCAGCTTTTCAAAAAGCTTAAAATACGCCTCGTTCTGTTTCCGGACCATATCATTGAATTTCCGTTCAAAACCTGTCCCTCTGATCTCTTCGGGGATCACAAAGTCCTTATCCAGCGTGATATATCTCTGTGATTTCTCGGTATAGGAACTGAGCCTGAACTTTTCAACCTCTTCCATGGCAAGCCGGGAAACACCTATGATATCGAGGTTGAACACGGCGTGTTCAGCGACCGAATGGTGCCCCATTTTGAATATGATCGTCGTGTTGGATCTCCGGGCCCGGCCGACCTCATCCCTGGCGTCCTTCCTTATCTCGTCAATAGGCCGGGGATCCCTGCTTATACGGGCATACGCCGCTGAAATGACTTCGGGTGTCAGGTCCTCCCTTTTCCCCGCCTTCTCTTCCAGTTCCCTGAGCACGGCGGTATCCACATTATAACCGGCTAAATAAACTTTCATAACATTCCATCCGCGCGCGTTCGCGATCCAGGCATTTAAAGTTCCTGAAGAATTATCATCTCTACACGAAAGATAATTTTTATGATAACACAAAAAAACGTGATTTTGAACTTTATTTTCCGGTGTGAAAATTGACAGCGGAGAGGGGCCGCTTCTCTCTTCAATAAAGAAACAAGTGGTATGAGCTTCGCAGGACCTTTACAAGGATCCATTCAGTTTTAGCTAATTTCTGCGAAGCTGTGCGCGAAAGTAGCACAGTGAAACAGAATGGGGGGAGGGAGGGCCGAAACCGGCTACAATACTCTTATTCGCCGCATTGCTTCGCTTTGCATAAATTCGACCTTACCACTTCCGTTCACTCCGGACAGAGCCCCGGGATTCGATAAGTTGTGGTCTCATTCAACGCCGTTTCGGTTTACTTCCAGGGACACTTTTAATCTTACATTCGGGATCAATTTTGAAAAATAGGGCGCTGTCCCCCTATTAGTTACATTATTATGTTGTTTCCATCCGACCTGGTTTATGAAACAGTTTTGCTACTCCCAATGCTATAAAAAAAGTAACTATTACTCCGACCAATCCCGCCAGTCCGGTGGTCAACATTTCATTGCTTATCGATGGAACGGTGTAATCGGGGAAAAAACCCACAAAAGCAGGAGCCGATTCGTGAAGAAACTGGTATTTTTCGGCAACCCATTCCAACCCATCAGGGAACCCGCTGGCAAAAGGGCTCAGCATCGTGGCAATTACACCCGCGGCTACCAGGGGAGCGGTTACGGACCGTCTTCTGGAAACGCCTGTCGGCTCTTGAGCAAACGCGAAACAGGCTGCTACTGTGATCCATCCTTCTCCTATACCGATCAAGGCGTGGGTCCCAAGCATCGCTCCTATTACCACGGGAAACGCAATCGTTCCTGAAACAGCCAGTTCAATACTGCATGCTAAGGCAGCGAGCATTACTGATAACCAGGCCGTAAGACCAAGACCCGCCATATACTGGCTCGATTTTACAGAGTATATTTTCACAGGGTATATTTTTAAAATATACGTGCGTATAATACCGCCAAGCCCGGCTCCGATTACCGCCATGTTCAGAACATTCGCGCCCAGGACGGTAAATCCTCCATCCGAAAAAACCAGGCACTGAATGGTCACTACAAGCGCCATCGCCAAAACTCCAAATGGAGTTCCCAACAAGGCGGAAGCTAATACACCCCCTATCAAATGACCTGAAGTTCCATCTTGAATCGGAAAATTCATCATCTGGCCCGCAAAGATGAGCGCGGTAATCGCCCCGAATCGCGCGGCGGTAGGCTTATTGTCTGACCGAACGGCTTTAAATGCCGCAACAATAACTGCTATAGCGCTTACAACGGCTGTTACCGGACATATTGGCCCCTGTAACATAGCATTTGGAATATGCATTCTCACCTACCTTTTTCGCATGTTTTCAGAAAAATCACTCTTTTATTACAAATCAACCTGACCTCTCAAGCAAGCTCAGTTCGCGTTTCAACCTTTCGGATACATCAGTCCCCTCCAGGGCCTTCAGCTTCTTGTCAACTTTTTCCTGCTGACCGGCCATCGCGTCACCCTGCTCCTTAAGCTGTCTTCCCGGATCGGAGATCCTTTCTCCCTGTTTCCTGATCAGCTCTCTCATTTCCTTAAGCTCCTTTAAAAGCTCTTTATTAGACGGCATATCCGCCCCGAACTCGAAACCGGTTGAATAGAAAAATAATAAAAACTCAGCGTTGCGGTTCTGCCAATAAACTTTCTAAAATACATCTTCTCCTTCCTCTCAGTGTTACTTAATATAATTTCGTGTTATTTATCTTGAAAAAAAATTATCCCAGTCTTTTTCCGGTAGACGTCATAATGAGCCGGCTGTGCTTAACCCCTTTCACTGCTTTTAGTTTGCTCGCAAGATCCTCTATCTCTTTCGATCTACCTTTCACAATTATTGTTTCCAGGCAATTATCATGATCAAGATGAATATGCTGCCCTGCTATGATCAGATTGTGAGAATCATGCTGCATATCCGTGAGAACATTCAAAAGATCCCTTTTGTGGTGGTCATATACGAGCGTTATCACGCCGGCTACTTTATTACCACCCCGCCACTCTGTTTTTACAAGCTTTCCCCTTATCAGGTCGCGAAAGGCTTCAGACCGATTAGGATAGTTCTCTTTCCTGATAAGTCTGTCAAACTTATCAAGAAGGTCCTTTTCCAGAGATACACCGAAACGGATCAACTCAGACATAACCCCCCTATGGTAGCATGATTTGCAAAATAGTAATACAACACGATTTCTTTGTCAATATTTAAAATTGAAAATTGAAAAAAGCCGCCTCACAGTTCCTGTCCCGTTGTAACATATCAAAACAAGTCCACCGCAGTCTCTTCGCCGATAGCGCCGGATACGACAATGAACGGTAGATCCATACCTTTTTCGTGCAGCAGTTCCAGGGCATCAGGCGCACTGAAATGAGGCAGTGAATGATCCGCTATAATTACATCCCATTCCTCTTTTTTATCGAGCGCGGCCCTCATGGCATCTTCTGTCTCTACGCGTTCAAATGTCAGGTCATAACCGCCTCGCTTTAGTTCCCGCACAAGAAGTAAGGCGTCATTTTCCGAATCCTCGACGATCAATACACCCATGGGCTTACTCATTCTAAATCTCCTTCGGGGGAAGATCGTTTAAAAGCAGCCAGTATAAGCCCAACTGGCGCACTGCTTCTGCGAATTTGTCAAACTGCACCGGTTTACGGACATAGCTGTTACAGCCGAATTTGTAACCGTTAACTATGTCTTGCTCTTCCGTGGAAGAGGTAAGGATGACCACGGGGATCAATTTTGTCCGGTCATCGGCGCGTATTCTTCGCAGAACCTCTATGCCATCCACTTTGGGCAGTTTTATATCCAGCAGGACAACCGCCGGCGTTATGCTCTTCTCAGGATCCGCATACGCTCCTTCCTTCAAGAGGCAGTCAAGGGCTTCCTGCCCGTCACGCAGCACTACCACCTCATTGGTAATGTTATTTTTCTTTAATACGCGGGTTGTCAACTCAATATCATCAGGATTGTCTTCGACCAATAGAATAATTTTGTCTTTCATTCCGCCCTCCTGTTCGTTTGTTTCGGTAGATAAAAATAAAAAACTGCCCCCTTCCCCTCATCGCTTTCAGCCCAGATCCGGCCGCCATGCCGGCGGATTATACGGTTCACCGTGGCCAGGCCGATGCCGGTCCCGGGGAATTCATTCTCAGAATGCAGACGCTGAAAAGCGCCGAACAACTTATCCGCGTACCTCATATCAAAACCGACCCCGTTATCGCGCACAAAAAACACTTCTTCCCCTTTAATTTTCGCGGCACCGAACTCTACCTTCGCATCGGACTGCTTCCCGGTAAATTTCCACGCGTTATCCAGCAGGTTCTCCAGCATAATATCCAATAAATGCGGGTCTCCATAGGCAACTATTCCATTCTGAACGGTGATCTTGACCCGGCGTTGCGGTTCGGTTTTCTGAAGACCTTTCACGATCTCCTCTGCCTGCCGGCTTAAATTCACCGATCGTGTTTTTATCTCACGGCGGGTTACCCGGGAAAGCACTAAAAGATCCTCTATAAGCCTCCCCATGCGCCGGCTTGCCCCGCGCACGCGCCGGAGATAATCCTTACCCTTATCATCCAGCTTATCGGCGTAATCTTCCAGAAGCGCCTGGCTGAAACCGTCCATTCCCCTGAGCGGCGCCCTAAGGTCGTGGGAGACAGAGTAAC
This sequence comes from Candidatus Omnitrophota bacterium, assembly GCA_034723315.1. Lineage (GTDB taxonomy): Bacteria > Omnitrophota > Gorgyraeia > Tantalellales > Tantalellaceae > JAYEOV01. Next base: position 16,543 of record JAYEOV010000010.1, read on the forward strand.
TGAATGATTCCAGTTCCTTATTTGTTTCGGCCAGGTCCCTGGTCCTTGATTCGACAAGTTCTTCAAGATGTTTCCTGTGCTCTTCCAGCTCTTCCTCCGCTTTCCTGCGTTCAGTAATATCCATATCCACGCCTCTGTATCCCAAAAGATCTTCTTTTTCATCCAAAAGGGGAGTCCCGCTTTTTAAAAGCCATACTATGCTTTTGTCCTTGTGCAGGTTCCTGTTAATAAATTCTTTTACGGGTTGTTTCTTGGTGAAAATTTCGAATACCCCTTTTTTCAACTCTTCCCGGTCCTCCGGGTGAAACAGGTCATAAAAATGTTTCTTTCCGACAAGTTCTTCCGGTTTGTAACCGAGTATTTTTTCCGACACCGAACTCGCATACGTGTATAACCCCTTAGAGTCTGTTTCCCAGATCCATTCTTCGGCGTTTTCCGCCACTTGACGAAAACGTTCTTCCGACTCCCGCAGTTTCTCTTTTTCCCGCTTAAGTTCAATGGCATCGGCCAGCACGTTGGCAATGGTCTGGATAAAATTCGCGTCATCATTGCTGAAATGTCTTTTTTTAACAGTGTGTGCGGCCAGAATCCCGTACGGGCGTTCTTTGCCCGGAATCACAACAGTCAGGCCTGAAGCCACATTATGCTCGGTAAGCAATGGCGGAGGGGAAAAGCGTTTCTCATTGGCTATATCTTCTGAAATCACGGGCTTGTCAGAAAGCAGGCTGAAGCCGCCTTGTGATCGGATGCCGTCAGGCATGGTCAGGTGGCCGACCCAGCCTTTTTTCCAGCCGACTCCGGCCTTCAGAAAAAGTTTCTTTTCTTCGGGAAAATGCTCCAGCACTTTTGAATACTTCATGTCAAGCACTCGTGAAATAAGAATGACCGCTTTATCCATCAATTCATCTATCGAAATATCCGACATAGCGACCTTGCCGAATTTGGCGGCTTCCTCCTGTCGCTTTGCGTAAATACGCAAATGTTCCTCGGATAGTTTGCGTTCGGTAACGTCAATATTGTATCCCTGGTAATGAAGAAATTCGCCGTTTTCGTCATATAGAGGTATCGCCTGACTATGAAACAGCCTGTAGTTACCTTCAGCATTTTTCAATCGGAAATGGTCATCATAAACGCCTTTACTATTCCAGGCTTTATACCATGTTCTGGCAGCTTTATCCAGATCGTCGGGGTGAACCACTTCGGTCCATCTTTCAATGGTCCGGGGCAAATCCGGATCCTGCCCCGTATACCGGTACCATTCTTTGCTGAGATACAAGTACCGTTCGCCGTCAAACGCCCAGATATGTATCGTGGCGTTGTCAAGAACGGCGTTCAATTGTTTTTCTCGTTCCCGCAGTTTCTCTTCCGCCCGCTTGCGCTCCGTGATATCCCTTATAACAGCCAGTAAATGCGGTTTGCCCTTACAAGTAACTGGTGTTCCCTTAACCTCAATATTAAAGCTGCTGCCGTCCTTATGAATATCCACTGATTCAGCATAAAATTTACCGGTCGCCTGAACATCCCGCTTGAATTGTCCGAAAAGATGATAATAATCAGGGTGAACTATATCCTTGCCGGAAAGCCCTATCAATTCGTCATAAGAGTACCCATACATCTCGCAGGCTTGAGGATTGGCTTCCATGATAGTACCGTCAAGATCAAAAATAAGAAGTGAATCGATAGTAGCGTCAAAGATGTCATGGTACCGCTTTTCGCTCTCCAGCAGCGCCTCTTCTGCCCGCTTGCGTTCGGTGATGTCCTCTCCGGAACATACGATAGCGTAAATTTTGCCTTGTTCATCCCTCAATACAGCGTTATGCCATGCAAGGATTTTTTCTTCGCCACTCTTAGTCAAAACAGGATTCTCAAAATATTCGGCTGGCTCAACTTCTCCCGCTGCCAGCAATTTAAAAACCCTTATCACTTCATCTCTTGATCTTTCCGGAATAAAAGTATCAAAGTAGGACTTGCCAATGAGCTCCTCTTCTTTTTCATATCCTAAGATCTCACAACCCTTTTTATTTATCCGGACAACCTTCTGCTCGACATCAATAACTACAAGCAGGGCCCCCGCCACATCAAGATATTGTTGCGCATTGTTTCTCTCTTTTTGCAACGCTTCCTCCTCCCATTACATATTATTCAAAGGTCTTTGATCTTATCAGAAAAATTGTACCTGCTTCCAGATTTAAACGTATATGATATTTTAAACCTAAACCTGTCCCCTTTCAAACTTTTATCTCTATCTTTCAGGGATAGATCCAAGAACAAAATTTGAGATCGGCCCGGGATTAATCTGAGAACCGTCCTCTGAAATTCTTTAAAATGGGGGCTTTCTATTCAATGGTATTAACCCCAAGCAAGCCCTGGACCCTTCATCGCGGCAACCCGCGTGGAATTACACCCGATGACCCTTCGATTCCCTCCCTTCGGATAGCCTATCCATCACCAGACGGAAGTCCGGTGATCTAGCGGCAGATCGAATTCCCTCTTATCTTCTTATTTGCAGCTTATTTTCCAAACCCCTTTTTCATGCCTTTCATCTGTTTATCCATCTTTTTCTTGGATTTTCTGGCTTCTTTTTCCATTACCTTTTGTCGAGTAGACATAATATGGTTCCTCCATTTTAGGTTTAGTTTGTTTCCTCCGTTTCTCTTCCCTTTCGGTTAGAAGAGTGCCACAATATTCAACCATGTGGGAAACTTCAATGCCCCTCACAGAACCGGACTTGAGGATTGCCCTCATCCGGCTCTTCGGCAGACTCACACAACAGGTGATAGTGTATATATGTTGTGCACTATTCCCGGTTTTGGTAATGGGTAATGGTCTAAGTACTCATAGAACCTTTCCCAGCTAAACGATTTGCGCTGACTCCGCCTATTGAGCCATTTCAGTGTCATGTGTAGCGTTCGCGAATAATATTTGTTCAACGACCGCATATTACCACTGACACCATAATATTGATAATGACCCCGTAGCTTTGCCTGCAATATCGGCCACCACTCTTTCGTCTTCTTGAGATTCCGTATCCCTTTGAGCCACAGATTCATCTCTTCGCATTTCTTACGGAATTTCTTACGGCTGGTCTTTCGGCCAACTATAAACTTTCCCTTGCGACTTGTGCCACAAAAGTGGGTAAATCCAAGAAAATCAAAGGTGTTAGCTCTTCGACCTTGCCGCTTCGCATTCTCCCGCTCATATCTACCAAAGCTGATTGTGCGGGTCTTCTTCTGATGTAGCTCAAGGCCGAACTTAGCGAACCGTTCCCGTAGTGCTGCTTCTATGTACCGGGCATCATCAACATTCTGCACCATGCAGATATAATCGTCCGCATATCTTGCTAAGTAACATGCCCCTTTAATCTGCGGCTTTATTTTCTTTTCAAACCACAAGTCAAGCACATAGTGCAGGAATATGTTTGATAGCATCGGGCTAAGATTCCCGCCCTGTGGTGTGCCTTGTTCTGTCTCGACGATTCTATCCGCCTCACAGTAACCTGCTTTTAAGAATCTCCTTATCAGCAGTAGCATGCTCGAGTCTTTAATGCGGACTTTTAGAAACTCCATTATCCATTCGTGCGAAACATTATCAAAGTATCCTTTGATA
>JAYEOV010000011.1:0-5695 GCA_034723315.1 Candidatus Omnitrophota bacterium
TCAAGGGGTAAAACAAACCTCTTTATTTATCCCGGATATAAGTTTAAAATAATAAGTGGGCTTGTGACGAATTTTCATCTGCCTGAATCTACGCTTCTTATGCTGGTGAGCGCTCTCGCGGGCAGGGATCTTATTATCAAGGCCTACAAAAGAGCGATCGATTCGGGGTATAGGTTCTTTTCGTACGGCGACGCGATGTTGATTCTTTAGTAATATAGTATCGCGTATTGAACGATTTTGCTCGCTTTGGGTATCTCGTATCACGTATCTCGTATTGGGTATCCGGGATCCAGCATCCAGGATCACCCAGTACGCATCTCGTATCTCGTCGTGCGTATATCGTATTGCGTATCGCGTTTTTGTGATCAACGATTCACAATCCACGATCTCGTATCTCGTATTGGACACGTGTGCTCGCTATGGATTGTGTATCGAGTGATGTCAGGTTCGTTTTTTTGAAGCGTAGAACATATTGTATGGGAAAGAAGGAGAAGCAATGAAAAGATTTTTCTTTTTGGTATTAATAATATTAGTTTTTTTCGTCGTTGATGCTCATGCGCTGGTAGTTAACGCAAAGTCGGTCTCCAGCGGGACATATGAAGACGGTGAGTTCACACCGGGAGGAGGCAGTTTTGAGGCGAAATACAGGATAGATGAAGCCGCCGGAACAGTAACCCTTGAAAAAATGATCGAGAATAACCGCGAGGGAAGGATAGAAAAAGGCGCTTCGTACGAGATAACCAACATTTTAATGAGCAAGGGGCCGTCCGCCCTGCTCGTGTCAAGGAACAAAAAAGGACAGAAGATCATAACCGCCGTCCGTGAGGCGGATCTCGGCGCGTCAGAGATCCTTATGATCGGTGACGATTTTTATGAGTTTTGCCGCGCGGCCAACGGAAAACTCTACCTGGAATACGGAGAAGTAACTAAAAGCGGCAGGTGATCCGGTAACCGGGAAGATTCGCACTTTACATAATGTGGAGAAGAGCATGAAATATGGAGAAAAGTCCAAAGAGGCGCTGCTCCGGAAAGTGGAAGAGTTGCGTCAGAGCGAAGAGAAGTACCGGTTGATAGCCGAGAATACCAGCGACCTGGTAGCGATAATGACATTTAAAGGGACTTATACCTACATAAGTCCTTCACACAGGCATCTGGGGTATGCTCCGGAAGACCTTCTAGGGAAAAACGGGCTTAATATGATACATCCCGAAGACAAGAAGAGGTTTCTTCCATTGCTTAAACAGTATTTGGCCCTGTCCTCGGTTAAAATGATGAGGAAAAAAGTGAAAGATCTTTCCGAAAAAGTCGAGTACAGTTTTCCGGATAAAAGCGGCAAGTGGCATATGATGGAAGCTACCGTCAATCTGGTAAAAAGCGTGACGGGAACAGGTTATGAAATATTGATAATTTCCAGGGATATTACCGGCCGCAAACTGGTAGAAAAGGCTCTTAAGGAGTCTGAGGCGATGTACCGCACCATTTTTGAGAATACCGGGACCGCAACCGTGCTTATCGAGGAAGACATGAAGATCTCGATGGTTAACGCGGAACTTGAGGAACTTACCGGTTATCCCAGGAAGGAGATAGAAGGGCGGAAGAGTGTCCTTGACTTCGTGGATAGTGAATATACAGACAGAGTAAAGGAAAACCACCGTCTTCGAGAGATAGCCCCTGAAGCTGTCCCGAGAAATTACGAAATAAAGATCAGAAACAGGAAAGGCGATGTCCGGGATGTCTATTTGACGGTTGCGATGATACCGGGAACGACAAGGAGTATCGCCGCGCTTTTGGATATCACCGAACTGAAGAGAAGCGAAGAACAGCTGAAAAGGCAGAAGGAACTTCTTGATAATACGAATAAGGCCCTGGAACACAAACTGGAAGAGCTTGAAAAGGCGGCGGGGCACATCAAGAGGCTGGAAGGGCTGGTGCCTATATGCGTAAATTGCAAAAAAATGCGAGTTAAAGAAAAGGATCCTAAAGACCCCGGGGCATGGGTGCCGCTGGAGAGGTACTTGTCGGAGCACACCGAGGCAAGTCTTACGCACGGATTGTGTCCGGATTGCGTGAAAAAGCTATACGGGGAGACGTTCAAGGACAGGAAAGAAGGATAAGCGCGGATATGAAGCATAAATTTTTTATTTGTTTATTCTTATGTTTTTTCATTTTTTTCATCGTAGGGACGGGTTTTGCCGGCGGGGATGACGATGGTGTTGTTGAATACCCGGATGGTAGTTACGGGTACGATATCGGAGGCGGATACGGATATATGCCGGATGGCAAGACCATTATGCCGGAGGGCTATCGTGACCCGCTTGCGGATTCCGAGTATGGTCCGATGACACAGGAAGGGTTTCTTATTTTTCCCAAGTTCAGGTTCCCCGATTCGGCCACGAGAGAAAAGAAACAAAAAGCGGATAAAAAAAAGATAGAAGAAATGATGTTTGAAGAGGCGACAACACAGCCAAACACTCTTCTCTGGGGGGTATCAGATCCAGGAGTGGGGAAAGAATAAATGCGGGGAAAGGTCCATCCTTTCAATATCTGCCGGTCATATAACCAGTCCGCTGAATACCGAGCGCAGTTCAAAATAGTTAACTGATCCCATTTGCACATAGCACCTTCCTTAAGCAGAACCCAAAAAAAATTGTTAATTACTTGAAACACAGCGTTAATAGTGTATACTTGGGCATGAAAGCACACTATATAGTATATTTAGGTAGTAAATATTAGTTATTCACGCTATAAATAATACTGGCCAATACTGAACTTTTGTTTTTTAACAAAATGTTTCCAATTAAATCTGTCTTAATATTATTTTGAATATTAAAATTGTAAACTAAATAATGGAACACCAGGACTATAAAGCCAGGATACTCGTTGCGGATGACGAGCTGGGCGTGAGAACGATGCTGAAAGATTTTTTTACCGAGAAAAATTTCAAAGTCAGCACTGCAGCGGGAGGCAGGGAAGCTATACAGAAAATGCTCTCTTTTCATCCTCATATACTTCTTCTTGACATGAAAATGCCGGATATATCCGGAGAAGAAGTGCTTAAATATATTTACGAAAATAAGATCGAGATCGGGGTTATCATAATTACCGGGTTTCCCGAACTTATCGCGAATAAAACCCTTCTTGACGGTGTGTATGATTGTCTGGTTAAACCTTTTGATTTTAAATATCTTAAGAATACGGTCTTGACAACGGTCGTTATGGCCTGCAAAAAAAACGGTGTATTATAGCTTTTAAAATTTTAAAACTATTTATTTTTTCTTTCACAGGATCGATAATCTTCACCTGGCTGGCTATTAAAGCGGCCAGGCGGCTGGGTATATTGGATAATCCCGGCCAGAGGAAGATACATCAAAAACCCATCCCCCTTCTGGGAGGTATAGCCATATTCGCGTCCTACTCTCTGGCGCTTTTGCTGAATTTTCACTTTTCATGGGAACTAAAAGGTGTGGTAATAGCGTCTTTTCTTATACTTGCGGCCGGGCTCTGGGATGACGTGAGGGAACTTCCCGCGTGGGTGAGACTTTTCGTGCAGATATTCTGTTCTCTGATAGTGGTCTGGTTCGGCGTGCGGCTGAACATCGTTCCCGATCATCTGCCTTTTGCCCGTTCTCTCGAAACGGTCATAACGGTGATCTGGATAGTGGGGATCACCAACGCTTTAAACTTCATGGACGGGATAGACGGGTTAGCGGCGGGGCTTGCTTTTATCGCCTCGGGCGCTTTTTTCATCGTTGCTTATCAGACAGGGCAGGGATATTTCGCTTTTTTAAGTATCGCCCTTGCAGGGGCGTGCCTGGGCTTTCTTTTTTTCAATTTTCACCCGGCAAAGATATTCCTCGGCGACGCCGGGAGCAGTTTTATCGGCTTCAGCCTGGCTTCTCTGGCTGTAATGGGGGAATGGGCTGAGAGCAATCCGATCGTCGCGCTGAGCATACCGCTTTTGATCCTTGCTGTCTTGATCTTCGATATGATCTACATCTCGATCTCCCGTATAGCGCACGGGAAGGTAAGGAATTTCAGAGAGTGGATAGAACACGTCGACATGGACCACTTGCATCACAGGCTCATAGGTCTGGGGTTAACGCAGGTCCAGGCGGTCTTTTTTATCTATCTGGTAAGCATTGTTTTCGCGCTCGGGGCGCTTGTGCTGAAAAACGCGACGACCTTACAGGCTCTTTTACTTTTGCTCCAGTGCTTTTTCGTGCTTGTTATAGTCACGGTTCTTATGCTTGTGGGCAGGCGCAACATCAGAAAGAACCTTTTTTCAGGGGACAGACTGAAAGAAATAGAGGATAACGAGCTCCAAACCCGGTAAAAGGAGGAATATGGATTTTCTGGAATACTGGGGCATGACTGAAAAACCCTTCGAGAATACGGGCGATCCCAAATTCTTTTATTATTCGTCTATCCATAAGGAGGCGCTTATCCGTCTTGTCTATGTCATCAAGGGCAGAAAAGCGGGAGCCCTGCTCGCGGGGGATTACGGGACGGGAAAAACGTCGATAGCTAACGAACTGCTGGAGGAGATCAAGAGCAGCGAAGATTACAAGAGCGTTTTTATAAAGAATCCCCTGTTGACCCCTCTGGAGATGCTGCAGGAGATAGCCTACCAGCTCGGGATGAAAGAGGAAGTAGACACCCGGTTAAAATTGCGCAATTACATCCAGGAAAAGCTTGAAATGATCATCTCGGAAAATTTCCGCACCATCATTATCGTTGATGAAGCGCACCTGATGGAACGCCGGGACGTTCTTGAGGAACTCCGTCTTATGATGAACTTTCAGTTCAAGAACCAGTTCCTGGCGACGATAATAATGATGGGCCAGCTTGAGCTTCGTAACATAATAAATTCCATGCCGCAGTTCAAACAGAGGTTCGCGATATTTTACGTCCTTAAACATCTGGACAGGGAGGAGACCGTCAATTACATGCGTCACCGACTGAAGATAGCGGGAACCGAGCGGGCGATTTTCAGCGACGAAGCAAATAACCTGATATATAAGTCGTCGCAGGGAAGGCCCAGGCAGATAAATAACATCTGCGATATGTCTCTTCTTGTCGGTTCCATGAAGAAGCTCGAACAGGTGGACGGGGATATAGTCCGTGACGTGATAAAAGACCTTGGGGAAGAGATATAAATGGTAGAATTAAGTGATGGGTTTGGTGAGTACGAGGGGCTGGGCCCCTACAGAAAAAGGGAAAAGCCCGAAGAATTATCGTTATCCCGTCCGGAGGAGAAGACCGAGATCGGGGCTAAGTCCGATATGTCCAAGGCCGAGGTTTTCTACCGGGATGTCCTGGATTTTATCACGAGCCTTCTAAATAAGGCCGCCGAGGGCAAAGAGGACCGGATCAACGCGAAGGAGATCCTGGAGCACGCGGCAGCTTACTGTGAAGTTTTAAGCGGATCGTTGGTCCCTGACGACCTGGTTCACCTTGTCTTCCAGCATGACGAATACAGGGACAATTATTTGTATACACATTCCGTTAATGTGTGTCTTGTCGCTGTCCGGATAGCCCGGGAACTGAATTTTTCAAAAAGCGCCATGCGGGAGCTGATAATAGCTTCTCTTTTTCACGACATAGGCATGATGAAAATATCAACCGATATATGGAACAAGGACGGCGGCTTGAGCGGAGGGGAATACGAGGAGGTCAGGAAACATCCTGCCCGCGG
>JAYEOV010000012.1:0-5611 GCA_034723315.1 Candidatus Omnitrophota bacterium
CTGTGAAGTTTTAAGCGGATCGTTGGTCCCTGACGACCTGGTTCACCTTGTCTTCCAGCATGACGAATACAGGGACAATTATTTGTATACACATTCTGTTAATGTGTGTCTTGTCGCTGTCCGGATAGCCCGGGAACTGAATTTTTCAAAAAGCGCCATGCAGGAGCTGATAATAGCTTCTCTTTTTCACGACATAGGCATGATGAAAATATCAACCGATATATGGAACAAGGACGGCGGCTTGAGCGGAGGGGAATACGAGGAGGTCAGGAAACATCCTGCCCGCGGGGAGGAGATATTCAAAAGTCTTTCCGGCATCAGTGAAGTGGTGCCTACGGTAATAGGGCAGCATCACGAAAAAGCGGACGGAAGCGGATATCCTAACCGCTTGACCAAGGATAATATACACTTTATGGCGCGCCTTATAGGGCTTGTAGACAGTTATGTCGCGCGGATCCATACGCGCTTATGGAGGCCGAGATATCTTCCGGACAAGGCGATCCAGGAGATACTTGATCAGGAGGGAAATTATTATGATCCTTATTTCATGAAAGCCATGTTACGTTACATATCCATATTTCCCGTCGGATCATGGGTAAGGATAAGTTCGGGTGAGATCGGAAACGTAGTCCGTCCGAACGAGGTTATCCCCATGCGTCCCGTGCTCAGCGTTGTTTTTGACAGAAAAGGGGTAAAACTGGGAAACCCAAGGATGATTGACCTCTCAAAACAGCTGTTAATACACGTGGAAGAGTGTATAGAACCTGAGATGCTGGAAGTGGAGGTGGAGAAGTAATTTTATTCATTTGTCCTTCAAGGCAGGATTTAGCGCGGGAGAGAAATTATGCACATAAATAACAGGACACGGAATTTTGTTTTGCTAATTCTGATCTTTTTATTTTCGGCCGGCAGTTCAGGCTGCGCCCGTATGGCCGCTCCCAGGGGAAAACTGGAATATCCCGTTTATTCCCCCCACCAGTCAGTCTCCTCAAGCGGACAGTATGTCATCGGAGTCAGGGATGAACTGGACGTGGCTGTTTGGAAGTGCCCGGAGCTGGACATTACGGCTCTTGTAAGGCCTGAAGACGGATGTATCACAATGCCGCTGATAGGGGATGTAAGGGCTGATGGGCTGACCCCAAAAGAACTCGCGAACGCTATAAGCAAGAAAATGGCATATTACGTTAAAGACCCCCGTGTGGCTGTCGGCGTGAGAACGATCGGTGATAAAAAGGTTATTGTTATGGGGGAGGTCCCCGAACAGGGGATGTATAAGCTTCAGAGGGAGGACAGGATAATAGAGCTGATCGCCAGGGCAGGCGGGTTCACGGGTAGTGCCGTTCCTTCCTGCACGTATATTGTCAGAGGAGGGTACTATGACCCTGAGATAGTCAGGGTCAATCTTGCCCGGTTGATATATCAGGGGGACGTTACACAGAACGTTTACCTTCTTGAAGGCGACATTGTATATGTGCCCATGCAGGGTATAGACAACCTGAATGCCGCATTGCAAAAGATATTTCCATCAATATACTTTGCGGAAAAACTTGGTGATATGAAGGGCAGGATCATGAGCAATCAATTTGATTTCCATGAGATCTGGAATAAGATGGGAGATAAGGATTACACCAGGTGAGTAGAAGAGTTCTGGACGGAATAGTGCGGTAGTGTAACTAAAACCGAAAATTGAATAACGGAGAAAAAAAAGATGCCGGAATATGGTTTGAATTTATGGGATTACTGGCGGATAATCTATAAGAGAAAATGGATCATTATTTCTATTTTTCTCATTTCCGTGGTGAGTTCCCATTTCTTTGTGGAAAAAGCGATCCCGATCTATACTTCGAAAGTAACATTGTACATACAGACCGGAAGGACGCCCATTGCCGAGATCACCGGGGCCGGGGTAACGTTCTGGGGAGGGGCGTCGCAGAACATGTTAACACAGCTGGAGTTGATAAAGGGCTACAATATTTTAAGAGATGTGGCTCTCAGGCTGGGATATATAACGGAAGATACTGATAACGAGAAGGTTCAGGAGATCGTTGAGTCTCTCAGGGCCAGGATAGCTGTCAGATTGGAAGGGGATACAGACCTGGTCGATATTATGGCGAGGGACACCGACCCTCAAAAAGCTAAAGATATAGCAGAAGCCGTCGCGGAAGTATTTATTCAGAAAAACTGGGAGGAAAAAGTCGCGGAAGCCCGGAATACGAAAGAATTCGTGGAGAAACAGCTTATAAAAATAGAAAAGAAGATCGAGGACATAAAAAGAAAGATGCGGGTTATCGGCGTGGCCCCCAAGGGTTACGGTCTCCGGACGAGGGTGGATTCCTGGGGAAATGTGGTAAGGGTGGAAGCAGGAGCACCCGAAACTGCGGACCTGACCACGAAACTGGCGCAATTGAAGTTTGAATTGACGACTATCAGGCAGCGTTACACTGATAATTATCCCAGGATAGGCACGTTGAACGCTGAAATAAAGAGCCTGGAAAAGCAGGTGGGAACCGGTCCGCAAGAAGAAGCGGAAAAGCTCGATAAAGAAGTAAGATACGAAGATCCAGAAAAACTCACAAATGAACTATCAATTAACCAGAAGTTGTATGCCATGTTAATGGAGCGTTATGAAAAAGCGAAGATCCTTGAGGCGTCGAAGACAAGGGACATAGAGATCGTCAATCCGGCTGTCGTGCCAAGAGCCATCGCGGCGGCGCGGAAAACGGCAAATCTTTTTCTCGGGGGCGCTATCGGCATTGTCCTGGGGCTTTTAGCGGCGTTCATAACGGAAAGCCTTGATACTTCGATCGGGACGATCGAGGACGTTGAGGAATATCTGCGCCTGCCGGTTCTTGGGGTTATACCAAGGATCGAGGTGATCAAGGCGGCGGCGGAGGAATATTTTAAAACACCGCCCCCTCCCGAAGACAGAAAAAGACACGAGGACCTTGTCGGGAGGATCATTATCAACTTTAAACCCAAGTCTTCCGTTACGGAAGCCTATAAGAACCTGCAGACCTATATCAAGTTTTCCGGACTTGATAAGGTCGGCAACAGTATCATGTTCACCAGCGCCGGTGTCAGGGAGGGAAAAACGGTAACGAGTGTTAATTCCGCGATAAGCATGGCCCAGCTTGGATATAAGGTGTTGCTGGTAGATACTGACTTCAGAAGGCCGTCGGTGCACAGGGTTTTCGGGATTCAAAGGGAGATGGGGCTGACGGAAGTGATACTCGGCACGTTCAAACTTGATGACGTGATAAAAAATATCGATGATATTATGATGGGAAATCTCAAGTCAAGTATTATTATGAAGACCTACGGGTTGGAGAATCTGAGCATCATAACGGCGGGGCACCTGCCCAGCAACCCGACCGAGATACTCAGCTCACAGAAAATAACCGCTTTCGTGCAGGAAATAAAGAAAAGATTCCAGGTCGTATTTTTTGACGCCGCGCCTATATTACCCGTCACCGATTCCTGTATATTGAGTTCCAGGGTGGATGGTGTCGTTCTCGTGTATGAGGTCGGAAGAGTAGCAAGAGGAGCCCTGCGCAGAAGTAAATTGCAGATAGAGAACGCCAAGGGTAAGCCCATAGGCGTCGTGCTGAACAGTATGAGGGCTTCTGACATGAGATTCGGATCCCCGTTCTATTACTACGCGAGCAAATACTATACCGACGATGCGGAAAAGGGTAAAGGCATTCTGTCGAAAAGCCCTTTTCACCGTAAAAAACCAGACGCTTGATAGAATCGGTTTTTCCGATCCGGTATTCCACGACGAGGGAGGTAAACATCAGGCTCTCCGATATACAGGGGATCAATTACAGGATCGTAGTAACTCTTTTTTTCATAGTCCTCGCCGCGGTAATGTCCACACGTTTGATATCAGGTGCCATCGAGTTTACCATACCTGTGATGATAGTCGCCTCGATCGTTCTTATTATCGCCACTTTTGTAAATACGGACATTGGACTTATCGCGATACTTCTTTCCATGCTGCTTTCACCCGAATTGGAAGCGGGGAGCGCGGGAGGACGGGAAGTCGTTATCAGAGCGGAAGACCTGCTCCTTGTCATAGTTTCGTTCACGTGGCTCGCGAAAATGGCGGTAAAAAAGATCGCGCCCCTGAAAAGCAGTCCGCTGAACATACCGATCGGTGTGTATATTGCCGTTCTTTTTCTTTCTACAGCGAGAGGGATGATCGCAGGTGATGTCAGTGTACTGAAGGGGATGTTTTTTGTCCTGAAACTGATAGAATATTATATCCTGTTCTTTATGGTATTGAACCAGACAACGAAGGTGAAGCAGGTAAAATTATTTCTCGTGATCCTCCTGATAACCGGTATCATTGTGGGGATATACGGCAACGCACACATCGGAGATGTCGAGAGGATGTCGGCGCCGTTCGAAGGAACAGGAGAACCGAATACGCTTGGAGGGTACCTTCTCTTTGTTTTGTCGATCGTCGGCGGGTTGATCTTTTCTTACAGGAAGAGACGGTGGATACTGCTTTTGATCTTTCTTTTTCTCGCGCCGGTCTTCATGTTAACCCTTTCACGGGCTTCTTACCTGGGAATGTTCGCGTCACTGGGAGCGTTTGTGCTGGTCACGAGGAACAAAAAAGTCCTTGGTGCTGTTATATTAGTTGTAATCTTATTTATGCTGACTGTGGCATTCGGTCCACCGGTTATTAAAGACAGGGTCCTGGGGGCTTTCCAATCCGAAGAGAGCCAGGAACTGAAGAAGGTAGGAATTGTCACTCTCGGCCCTTCGCCTGCCGCGAGAGTGGTTAGCTATAAACTTATATTGAACAGGTATTTTCCACAAAAGCCCATACTGGGGTGGGGAATGACAGCGGGAACTTTTGTGGATAGCCAGTATTTTCTGGTCCTGAAGGAGACCGGACTGATCGGATTATTCCTTTTTTTCTGGATCATGTGGCGGTTATGGAGGGCGACCCTTGATTCTTATAGAAAAGTGGAAACTCCTCTGTTTAAAGGGCTGGCTTTAGGGTACCTGATCGGGTTTGCGGGACTTTTGTTCCACGCGATAGGTTCTAATTCCTTTATTATAATACGAATAGCCGAGCCATTCTGGTTTTTCGGCGCTATCATGGTGAAATTATCGGATATTGAGACCGGAAAGGCCGTGATGGAAGAAGAACTACAGAAGTTCGGTGGTTCAGAATGGCGCCTGCAGCAGAGCAGGAGTTGAAAGGTCGGGCTTAAGAGAACAGGGTCGACAATCGGAGGTTGAATTAACAAATAATTTCTGATATAGGGTGGACTTCAACCTGCGAGGTTTTACCTTTAACCTGAGTTTGACCTTATCCGGAAAGCACCTTTTACTGAAAACAGTTAATCAAAAAGAACATAAGCAATGGAGAACAGGGACATTTTCCAGAAAGATGCCGAATTAGAGAATCAGGAAGAAGAACGATCTCTTGGCAAGCTCGCGGTGAAGGGCGGGTTATGGGTTTTTGCGCTTAAAATATTTCACAGGGGATTGGGGCTATTAAGAACGATAATTCTCGCGCGTTTGCTTTCGCCGGATGATTTCGGCCTGATGGGTATCGCTGTTCTCGCGATCAATACAGTGGAGACGTTTTCCA
>JAYEOV010000013.1:0-49760 GCA_034723315.1 Candidatus Omnitrophota bacterium
TACCTCCCACATCTTACCAGGCGGGAAATAGTTCCCATTCCATTCCAGGGGGGAAATAGTTGCCATTTCTTTCATGGGGGGAAATAGTTGCCATTTCTTTCATGGGGGGAAATAGTTGCCATTCCTTTCATGGGGGAAATAGTTGCCATTTCTTTCGTGTGAGGAAATATTTGCCTTTTTTTCATGGGGGGGGATACTTGCCATTCCTTTCATTTTTTAAATATTTTTTCCTATGCGGGGTGGCACCAAATAGGGCGTCCCCGAATTATACAGCGGTCTGGATGGATCTTAGATTTTCGATGAATTGCCTTAGTTTTTCGAAGATCTTTAACCTTGTGATCCTTTCAAGTGAATAAAGAATATTCCTTAACTTCAATTGCCTTTTTATCACCCCTATTGTGCTATCCGAACATTCAACCGCCATAAGATGCGGAACGTTTTTCCCATCCAAAAATCTCTTCAAAATATTAAGCAGGGCAATGGTAGGCATTAAACGGTTCATCCTCCTTCCCTCGGGATCATCCGTCAAGACTTCCTCTCCAAGGATCGTAAAATTGGGGACGTCTTCCTTTTTTCTATCCTGTCTCTGAAGGTATTCGATCACATCCCACTTTCTGGATTCGAGCATGACCATGGAGATCCCCGCGACGGGGACGTCATTTATATCCTTTGTCTTCTCCTTATCCGCAACTTTCTTTCTTACCATCGTCACTGTATCCTCCATACTTTCCCCCGGATCAAAAGCGATATGTATGACATTTTTAATATCTTTAATAGCATCAGGAAGAGAAACAGCCGCAGCAGTGATTATACACACATAAAACTTTTTGGCGGCATATCTTTCGATAGCGGGACGCATCGACTTCAGATCGACACCGGGTATTCTGCTGTCAATAACCACCGCGCGCGGAACGACCAACTGAGCGGGGATCAGATCAACAACACCGTTTTCTACCCTCCATACCTCCGGATCAGCGGCTATATCCCTGTGCCTGATAAGAATATCACTAATAACCTCTTTCGGGTTATTCTTCAAATACTCAACCAAATAACTATTCAAATTTTTGTGGGAATTCAGCATCTCGCCTTCAGCGTCGGTCCCCATACCGGCCTCCAGATAACTGTCAAACGAATCGATATACTCCTCGACCACTTCCTCTTCCCTCCTTTTTTCAACATCGGGAAGTGGTCCGGGTTCTTCACGTAAAGCCGCGCCTGCATAATACGCGCGGACAACCGATTCAAACACATCTTTCCGGAATTCATCCGGGATCGCGTTACGCAATATTTCAAGCATTTTGCCGCGGCTTTTGACCTTCCGCAACTCCCGCAGGGTCTCTTCACGTAACCCGCTCATATCCGGATGAACAAGGTACGGGTACATGGCAGTAAACGCCTGGACTTCCGCGATCCGCACCGCGTTCTCTACCGCTATCGCGCTGTCAATGTCTCCCGCATCCGTCATTTCCACAAGTACACGCGGCTGCACGCCGGGTATTTTCTCCATCCTTTCTAACAGGGCATCCTTATTCCCCTCCGAGATGAACCTCATATCGGGATACCTCATCATGAATTCTTCTTCCACACCTTTTTCCCCGACTATGCCTATGACCGCTGTTATTTCCGCGGGCGGCGCGGGAACCGGTTTTTCCATGAGCTCCTCAAGTGTTTCAGGCGACACACACCGGTTTAAAGAATCTATGATCCCCTCCTGTTGAATTACTCCTATGTCGCTGAAAACTTTCCGGCTGAACTCTAACGCTTCTGTTTCATCCGCGTCAGGATATATTTCATGGTAAAGTTCGTGGCTGATGCCGAGAATGAGGAGAGCTTCTATCGTTTCTTTATCCATTGTCTCTATCATTTTGAGGAAGTAACGGTTTATGCCGATCAAGCCGTTACCTTTGTGGTCTTCGAAAAGGGAAGTGGATCTGTTAAATTCGGCTATTACAATATCGTCCGGGATATCGCCCCTCGCGGGATGTAATTCCAGGCACTGACGGATTATTGAATCTATTTCTATGCCCCTGATAGTTAAATACTCCTTCAGCGTGTCTTCTATATGCACATTAAGTGGTTCAGCGCAGAAGTAAAATTCTTTTGAATACGACCGGCTGTTTCCCATGATCTCCTTCTTAACCCCTTTAACATCCACCTTCCTGCCGTTCCTCTCGTTTTCACCCACATAATCCTCTCCTTTCTCATCCCTTCCTATCTTATATCGGTCAAGCGCCATCGCTTCGAACCGGGCCGGTGATACAACAGGCGGCACCGGCGCCGGGATCCGCATAAACAGCGCGGACGCGGCGATACCCAGCCAGCCTATCGTATATACCCATCCGGGGAGGCTGAACAGGCTTGATAACATAAAACCCGTAAAAGGTCCTACAAACGCGATAAGAACGTCAAAAACGAAAAGCGCACGTTTAAATGCCGTATGATCGATGGCGTCCCGCGTAAAGGTAGAATCCGGGGCTTGTTTCCACATTTTAAAGACCGTCAACCTGGCCAGAAAGGAACCAATAGCCCCTTCCCTCGCGTGAACCCTAGATCTGACCAGATAGTACCGCGCCGGAAGGGATCTTTCTCCTTTTCCGAGATATTCAATCGCTTTTTTGTATTCACCGAGCCTGTAATAAACCAGTCCCAGCCCGGAATTGAGCGCCTTTCGCAGGTCATCTATTTCTCCGGGTATTTTTTTAATATCTTGTATCGATTTTTCATAAAAATCTTTAAGACCCTGCAAATTGCTATCTAATCCCGCCACTGTTTCTTTTAGCAAATAATTATTAAATCGGCTGACCAGACTGGAAAGCTGATCCTGAGTGTAAGACCTTTTAAGCACTTTTTCTAATATGTTCGGAAGTTTCCCCTCAAGCAGAAGGAAGGAATCGATCAATGATTCTATTATCCTTGTATCAATTGAATACAACGCGATATTTTCCAAAGCTACTGCCAAACTTCTAAATTTCTCGGGAAGTTTTTCTTTGAGCTTTTTATCTCTTAATATCCAGTTAAGTTCGGAGATGATAAAATCCACGATATTCTTGTTTTCCCGGTTGTTTATATTATCTCCTATTTTTTCATTGTCCAAACCATAAACAGAAACAACCGATGACAAACCCTCTATAATACCCGCAACATTCTTTTGCCTGCGTAATATCGCCGTGGCTCCTTTAAACACCCTCATTAACTGCGCACTTAACAAGGCTTTTTCTTTATCTGTCAATCTGTCGAGTCCTTGAATCAGCCCATCGGACAACCCTAGAACTTCGCTATCCCGCGACTGTTCTCTCTCCCGGATTTCCCCCTTCTTATCTGAAATCTCCTTATCGTGCCTTATCTCAGCGATAGCATGTTGAGCTTTTTTATACTCCAGATCTATAAGAGCACTGTAAGCTTTCACCCTGGTGTCCGCTTTGTCTTCTCTCGATAATGTTGTATATATTTTTTTCGCCTGGTCAAAATTTTTCCACTCCGCGTAGATAGAAGCTCTTGTAAATTCAATATCTTTATTGATCCCAGCTTCATCAAGCTTCTTGGCTCTATTTAATATCTTTAACGCTTTAAATCCCTGGCCTGAAGCCTTGGTTTTTGTAGCAAGGCTGATCAAACTCTTCAATACTGATTCGCTGTCACGGGCGATATCGATACTCTCAAGTCTTCGTTCATAAGTCTCCCCGGCTGTTTCAACTTCACCGATTCTCTCATCAAGTAAATTCAGAAACCTGTCCACTTTATTTTCTTCAGATAATTTTTCCAGCTCACGTTTAATGCCCGCGACCTCGCCCGGAGGCATCATACCAATAACATCTTTCTCCCCCTTTTCGATCTGATCGGGTGTTTTAGTCTCTGAATCCATTATTTCTTTCTGTTTCGTTTCAAGCCTTTCGAGAAGAGTTTCTGCCTCAGCGATATTCTCAACTGCCCGCACATATCTTTCAATACCACCCTCCAAAGAATACCGGCCTGTTATAATGTCCCTTTCCTTTTCTTCGGCAATTTTGCCCGATATTCGCTCCTGCAGTTCTTCAGCGCGCGTGACCGCTTTATCGCCCGCTTTTTCCTTCAGCTCGTTAAATCCTTTTTCTTCATCCTTATCCCTGAGACTGACCAGGATCTTTTCCGCCTTTCCGGTATCACCATCAGCGATATAGCCGCCGGCAAGGGCGATCTTAAGATTCAAATTTTCCGGATCTAGCGAAACAGCCCTTTCCCTGCACGTCAACGGGTTAAGGATCAACAGTTCACGTGTTTGAGGTAATCTGATAATAACATCTTTATTTTCTGCGGCTTTTTCATTATAGACATTCGCCATTGTCTCCGCGCTTTCCCCGGCAAGAGGTGAACCTGACGACAGGGCTTGTTCGTGATACGCGATCGCTTCGGTCTTTTCATCCTCCCGCAAAGCACAATCCCGCAATCCGATCAATCCGAGCTCATTTCTCTTTTCGATATTGATTATTTTTTCGAAATTTTCCCTGGCTATTTGAACCTGTCCCTGCGCAAGTTCCACCCTGCCTTTTAAATTCAAAAGACGGATCCTGTCATCTTCCGGCAAAACCGGCGCCCGCTTCCTGAAAATCCGTCTTATGATCCGCCTCACCAGGTTGCCCTGATAAGCGCGTTCAAGCGTTTTCCCCGCTACATCTAATTTTGCAGAAAAATTATCCAAAGTAAGCGCGGCGAACACGCTCTCCCCCGATAGCTTTATCAGCGTTTCAAGATCATCAAGCAGTATAAGGGCTCTCTTTACCTTCTTGTAATAAAACCTTATACCCCATCGGTTTATCTTATCTGCAAAGGCATTTACCCATTTTTCCTTTATCTCGTCACGCTCATCTTCATCACTCATCTGATATGCCTTCTCAAAATGGCCAAACGCTTTTTCAAAGTCTCCTTTTTCCGTGTAAAGCTCGGCCAGTTCAAGATTTATTTCTTTCTCCCTGAACCCTCCCTGCAGCGCCTTGTTGAACAAACTTATGGCCCTCTTTCTGCGCCACCATCCCGGTAAATACCGCCCCTTGACAACCTTTCCGGCTTTGCGATAAGCGACAAGAGCCTGGATATCCTTATCCTTAAATATCTTTCTCCCTGAATACCAGCGGCCTCTGAGATAACGGCCATCGCTGATAAAGATAAGGCCAAGGCCCAGTCCGCATACATCTTTGAACTCACGGCCTCTGCCCTTCCAGTATTCATAAAACTTTCGGTAACTATCCCCATCAACGACTTCCCCTGCAATGATCGCGTTTTTTATCCGCCGGTTAAAAAGTTCCAGGATCTCAACCCTGTCGCTGTCGGAAATAAAATCTTTGTCTTCAAATAGTAATTTTTGGACCACATCCGCCGGGACCAAAGGCATGTTATCATTCAAGACCGAAGAGGCTGTTCTCTTCAACTGCTCAGGTGTTCTAACAACCCTTAAAAAGGAGAAAATGCCGCCTTCATCCATTGCTTTTGCCGCATCGTTGATCTTAAGAAGTAACTTTCTGTTACAAGATTCGTCAGTTTCTTTACCTTCTTTTCTCTGCCAGGTCCTGTACGAGTTAATCAGCATTATGAAAGCATCGATCCATTGATCGGCAATATCTTTGCTGTATATAAGGCCTTCATCGATCAGCCGTTTCAACAGGTCAATCCCCTCCAATATCGATCCTCCGTCTTCTGATCCTGACACGAGACGCGCCTCCAAAAACAGGCTTCTGATATATTCATCAAGCGGCAATAGTGTCCGTTCTACCTTTATCTTGTCCGTTTCTTCCATGGCTTCTCTGTTCCGGCCGGCTTTTTCATATACAACGGCAAGCGCAAAACGCGCGCGCATCTTCAATCCTGCATCCTCCGTAATATCCAGGATCGCTTTCAGCGCGTTTAAGGCTTTGTCCGTCTCACCATCATCTGAAAATTTCCGGGCAAGATAAATGAACCTTTCAATTAAAGGCGCGTTAGCTTCTTCGCCGGTCAGGGGATTGACCAGATCTCTGTTCAAAAACGCTATTCTGCCCTGAAATACATCGGCATAAATACCGTCCCTTTCTCTTAATTGCCTCTGCCTGTTTATTTCCAATTTCTCTATTTCTTCTACCCTGGAACCCCATTCTTCCAGGTCCTTAACAATACCCTGGACCTTTTCATCAAGTTTCCGGGCTTGTTGCACTTTATCCTCATCAACAGCTCTTTCCCATTTTCTGCCTGCCTTGTCCCGCGCGTCAAGCCATTTATCATTGTCTTTTCCGGCATAATATTTCGCCAGGAACACGTAACCTTCTTTTGCCTTCTCAAGAGAGGGAAACGTTTGCAACGCCAGTTCAATATCGCCTTTTGCAAAATATTCCAATTCCGGTTTTTTAGCGAATATCAAACCGCGTTCAAGACGCGCTTCCGCGTTATCAGGATCGTATAAAAGCGCGGTTGAAAGAAGATCTATCGGCTGAACGCCTTCTTTTCCACGCGCCGATACCATATAATGCCGCGATAACCCTTTTCTCGCTTCGTCCCTGATCGTATCGCCGACGCTGTCATCGTCCAGTAGTTCCTCAAATTTCACGCCCGCCTCCAGATCGCCCCGATCCTGCAGTATCAACGCGTAACGCAATCTGTGCCTGTTATACGCCTCGACATTTTTCTTCCTGACCCCGTCAAGAAACGAAACGTTCTTTAAGATCAACCGTATCCCGCGCCTTATACCACGCCCCTTCAGCATAAGACGCTGAAGTTCTGATATCTCTTTTTCGATCTCATCAAGCCGGGCGCTGCCGGTGACCATATCCCTTGCTTCTTCAATCGTCTTCATTGCCTCCCGGGCGACCCCGTCGTTTCCTTTCCAAAACCGGACCTTACGCCGCTGGCCTATCAAAAGCGCTGACGCGCGTATCTTCTTCAACTCATCTATTCTGTCTTTTTTCGTCCTGTCATCTTTAAGCGCCTCTTCTTCTTTTCCGCACTGTTCCACAATACCGTCATAGTCCTTAAGATCGCCCAGCACCTTATAAAGACCGTTATTCGCTTCCTCATCTTTCGGGTCTGCCTTAACAGCTTCCATTAAATGGCTTTTTAACTTTTCCCGGTGTCCTTTCGATATTCGGGACCATATCCCAGGGATAGCCGCAATACCGACCGTTAACAGCACGGACAGGATCGGTGCCTTAAGTGTCCTTGCCGCGACCAGATGAACTGCCGGAGCCGTTTCTCCCAGCTCGATCGCCCGCTCCGCTTCACGGTATGCCTTTCTCTTCTTGCCAAGAGCCGCGTATATATCGGCCCGGAGGCCGCGTGCTTCCTGTTCGGCGTCTTCAAACTTTGTCACGGACCATTTTCTGGCGCGCCTGAATATCTTCCAGAACGTGTCAGGCCAGGCCAGGACAGTGTTACAAAGTTTCAATGCTTCGTCCCTCAACTGCCGCGCCTTATCTCCGTCCTCTTCCAGTCCTGCCAGCGCGTTCAATATCTTCGCTTTCATGACCATACTTGTGCCGTAATCAGGAACTATTTTCAAAGCCCGGTCAATTGCGCTCCGAGCCTTTCCAAGCGCGGCTCCTAACACTTCCCCGGACGCGCCCTCTTCCTTCTTTTTCTCGAATTTTTCATGAAACGCTTTTGCCATTTTCTCGTGAAGCCGGCGAGCGTCCAGGTCCCTGTTCGATCCGTGATATATTTCAATACACCGTTCATACGCGTCCTGCCTGATCTCTTCATCCTCATCACCACACTTTTCAATAGCCTTTTCATACGACTCGATGGCTTTGCTATAAAGATCCAGTTCTTCCTGAACTAATCCCATTTTCCAATAAACATCAGCCGTGTCACAACCCGCTTCCACAGCCTCCTCATACATTCTGAGAGCCTTTCTGAGGCTTATGGACCATCTTTGCCGCCCTATCATATATCTGCTATCCTCATAGATCCTGTCCGCTTCGGCCTTTATCTCTTCCGCCACATTTTCCCTTTCAGCCATTCGTAATTTCAACTCAATAAGGGCGTCTCCGTCAGCTACCTGCCGCGCGACTAATCCTTTCTGTTCCTTTTCATCCATCTTCTCCCACGGCCTGCCCGTCTTATGAAGCCCTTTAAAATCCTTCAGAAATGTTGACATATCAAGCTTTGCGAGCCGTTCCAACAGTTCTTTTTTCCTTTCAATTATCATATCTTCCTTCTGCGCCCCCTTCTTTCTCTCAACTTCCTCCTTCTTTTCCTCTTCTTCGGCAACCGTTTTCCTGGATACCGCGGCGGCAAATTCATCCAAGAGTGCTTCGGCATCCGGAAAATCGTCTTCTTCCGCAAGGCCCGTAACGTCGTATACGCGCTGTATCAATTTCTGCCGGGCCATGACGCCCGCGATATTGGCCCGGTTGTTTATCGCTATCTCGATTATCAGTTCCAGCGCGGCATGGTCATCTGTTTCTGTCAGAAATTCAAACAGGTCAATGCCGTCTATCTTAAGTATTCTGGCCGCTTCTTCAATTGCGACTCTTATTTCTACAATTTCCTTCCCGGCATTTTCTTTTAATATACGGATAAGCTCGTCTCTGCCCAGCAACTGTTCACATATCCTTATTTGAGCTTTTATGAGCCTCCCGCGAACCATCCGCCTCTCTTTTCTATCCTTTATTCTCTCATCCAGGGCATCCAGAGACGACCGGATGGCCTCAAGGATAAAGAATGCCTGGCCGGGCGCGTTCTTCCCCGTTTCGCTCAAAAGCACAAGCCCGTCTATGGCTTCATCCGCGACAGTGCCCTCATCCTCTTTTGCCAGGTAGAGCGCAAGAATATAATCCTTACAGGAACGTTCAAAACCATTTCTTTGTGTGCCAAACTTAAACCAGTTATTTGCGTTTTCCCACGCGAAACTCTCTATTCTTTCCGCTTCGTCCAGAACCCTCCGGTGTTCATCCAGATCCTTTTGGATATTTTTTTCTTCACTGTGATAATTTTCAAGTTTTCCTTCTTCTTTTTCAAGTTCTTTCCGCAACGCTTCCAGCTTTCCTTTCTCACTCTCCATCTCAAGCCATGAGTAACGACGCCTGGTCAAATAAACCCTTGCTTTTGCGTCATAATCTTCCTCTCCCGGCTCCGGCTTATATTTTGCCCTTAGTTCATCGTATTCAGCCTTGGCTTCATTCACCTTCTTTTCCTGTTTTTCAACCGCTTCTTTCAATTGTTTTATCGTATTTTCGGTTTTTTCCATGTCTCCCTTGATGCTCTTTTCCTTTTTCAGCAGTTCATCCCTCTTGTTCCTCTCTTCCGCGGCTTTCCGGTGGACCTCCTTATAACGGGCAAGCCGCATATCCGCGGCTTGGTTATGGACCTTCGCGCTGTCCGGCGCCACGCGTTTCATTTGATCTATCGTTTCCTCGGCGGCTATCAGTTCATCTCCCGGCACATCTTGTAATGTATTAACGTTAGCATGCGCCCACAGGTGCATTTCATGCACTTTCCTTACCGCCTCATCGTGTTTTCCCTGCCGGTTAAGTTCCCGTATAATGCTTTGATAACTTCTAATGATCGCGTCATTTACGTCTTTAAGAAAATCTCCCTCGCCTCGTCCTTCTATATCTCCGGCTTCCCTGCCCATCCCTATGATCTTCTTGAAATTCCCGATGGCTTTCTCATTTGCGTTTATTGCTCCGCCCAGGTCCCCTTCCGCCTCTTTCACGTCCGCTTCCATTCGATTAGCTTCTCCAGCATCCCGTAAAATGTTCCAGTATTCTTTTTTTGCCTCATCTTCGATCTCTTTTCTCACATCGTGAAGCACTTTCCTGACTGAACCGGGAGTCTCCACATTTTCACCAAAACAGATCTCTTTACATCCGCTAAGAACGCCTCGCAAATTCCGTACTTTTTTCTTAAATTCTTCCAAATCGCCTGGTTCCTCTTTCGCAAGTCTTTTTTCTTCATCATCAATATCTGACTCCGTTTCACCCAGCGTCACGTAAAGGTTAAAAAGCATTGAAAAATATTGGTCCTTGTCAGGAAGGGGAGCGCCTGCTGCCATTCCTATTAATCCTTCTGTATTTTTAGTATCCGCGAGAACACCGGCGATAATTCCAATATTTCCGAATCCGCGGCTTCTTCTTAACGTCTTTATCGTCCGGCTTATGAAACTAAAAACACCTGTTGTTTTTTTATAAGCGCCTTCCGGATAGACAAGTAAAAGGTATGAAATAAATTCCTCAAGTGGTCTGGCATTATCCTTGAAATCGAGCTGGATGAACTTATTTCCCGTTTCCTCAGCTCTCCTGAGAAGTTCAGGATCGTCCTTTTCCCTCGCGATGTCGAAGAGTTTCTGTGTGAGCTCTTTTTTCTGCTTTATATCGTCTGTTACGTCAAACAGTTTTTCCAGGATTGTTTTATAATTATCGATGTTTTCTTTTGTTACCTCTCCGATAACTTTGTTTATCATTTCCTTTTTCACATCGGGCGGCAGGCGCGGCAAAATGGATATCAGACCTTCCTGCGCGTCAGCAATCCCGGACGTTTCGTCTATATAAGCTATTATGAAAAGGCATGTAGAAATGTATGTTTTTATTTCAGGCGAAACCTTTATCTCTTTCTGCTCAGCCTTTTTTGCTTCCTGTATCGCCGGATCCACGAACAGCCTCTTAAGCATAACCCTCTTTACCCCTTGCAGAAGGGGATCCTTGGGGCGCTTATTCAAGGCATCATTTATATTTTTCAGGACCTCTTTCAGAACCGCGGTATCCCCGGTAAACCTGAAAATTTCGCCCGAAAATGCCTTCAGACGCGCTGACACCTGCTTCCTGAAATCATAGGGAAATTTATCATTTAAAAGTGGATCAATGAAAATTTCTTTTATCTGGCCGGGTGTAACACCTTTTCTTTTGTTCTCTGTTATTTTCCTCGCATCGTCATCTTTTATCTCCTGAAGCTTTTTATCCGTAAAACGCCTGCAGTTCGCCTCAGCCCACTTTATCAGAAAAAGATGGAGGACCATGTCTTTTATATTCTGGGGGACACCCTCTTCATCAAGCCGTTCTTCTATCCTTTTCCTGAATTCCGTAAACGGTTCATAGATAGTATCATTTTCGATATAAATGCTCGCGCACTCTTCAATATCAGGACGCAGCCGGGTATCGACAAAATTCCGCACGTTTTCCGGTTCATTTTCGAAATTTTTCGCGTTACGCGTGCGCGCCGTCATGCGCTGAAATCGTAAATTCGCTATCTCACCTGAAGACGCCTTCATCGTTTCGTCCAGATCAGCGATCCGCCTCTCAATTTCCCGGACGCTTTCGCTCTCAGCCGACAGGCCTCTATTGATCAACTCCTGCCTGTCGCGCCGCTGCCTGCCGGCTTCTTCACGAAGGCCGGCAAGTTTTCTCTGACTGGACCAAAGGGAAAACCTGATCCTGAGTCTTTCCCTCCAGGTTGCCGGCCGGACATGCTTTACGTCTTCAGCGAGCTTATCCTCCACAATTTTTCGTATACCCCTGATCATATCCTCAGCAACACCCTGTCTCTCGAAGGGCTCAAGCGCGTGCAATACTCCCATTAAAGTTTTTCTGATATCCGCGGCGCGGGTATGGTATATATTTCTCGCCTTTCTTTTCCCAAGCAACGCCTTTACCAGTTCCCGCAGGTTGGAAAGGGAAAGTCCCAGTAATTCCCTCTCCTCGTCTGAAAGCTTTTTTACCTCTTCTTTCTCATCCATAAAGTTCGCTGATACCATACTGCGAATACCGTCAATATTCGCCGTCAGCGTTCCCCACCCGGTTGACATTAATCTGTTCAAAGGCCATCCCCTTGTCCTCTGGTATTCGAACGAACCCGTCCTTCTGAATTTCCATAATCCTGTCCCGGAATAGGCGAACTCGCGTATATCCGCTTTCCTGTCAGCGATAAACACTCTCATCAGTTTCATGGCCGCCAGATCACCTCGTACCTCTTCCTGCTCCCCTGCTATACGCAGGGCCTTGATAAGACTGCCCAAACGTTTCCTGTGATAACCCCGGAAAGTGACCGTCAGCCATAACTGTCTCCAGAAACCGGGTTTTTCGGCCTCTTTCGCCGCGTAAGCGTCTGAAAGGTCTATCTGCGTCCTGACAAGTTTTTCAATAAGACCCGTCTTTTTATCTTTATCGGTCTCTTTTTTCAGCGCCAGTTCAATATTCTTTATTTGTTCCCCAAGGTCGTCTATAGAAAGGACCGGTTTCTCTTCCGCTTCCTCCGCTTCAGGCTTGACCGGCGGAACGCTTATCTCCTCGTCTTTTTCCGTTTCGTCACGCCTTTTTCTCTCATTTTCGCAGGCGTCATTTGCGTCCTTTTCTACTTTGTCCTGATCCTCTGGATTTTCTTCCTTAAGGAGCTTAGCGAGCATACTTTCCAATTCGATAAACTCCTCTTTCTTTTCCTCCGGAACGTCCCGTTCCGTCATATCCTTTTTATCTTTTAATATTTTTCTTTCGCCGTCAGTTACGCTTTCCTCTTGCGGCAGATATCCATCCCGTAAACCCATTATTCGGGAAACAATAGCCCGATGCCTGGCTTTTTGCGTCTCTCTTTTAGCAGTATCGGTTTCATCTTTTATCAAAAACCCGAGAACACGGCCGAGCATGAACAACGTTTCAGGCTCCTCGGCCTCCGGGATATTATCTTCAAAAAACTCGTTTAACTCTTCATGTCCCATTTCCCGGAGATCAAGAAGCCTCTCAAGAAGAAGCATCTTCTCCGCTTCCAATCTACCGCCGTATTTATCAAAAGCCCTTCTGCCTCTCCATGAACGCAGAAAACGGATCAACCTCTCGGCCCTTTTTCTCCCTTCTTCTATGTCCTCAAAATGGCTGAGATAATATCCGGCAGCACTCAAAATATCATTCACCTTTTCAGTATTGAAACGCCGCGGAAAAAACCGGCCCTTTGCCGTAAGCTGCGCCTCAAATTCATCCAGTATCTGGCCGGCCTTCTTTTTATCATTACCTTTCTCCGGGTCAGCGTAAAACGCGGCTAACTTAACCTTTGATCTTATATCCTCCGGGCATTTTTTCCCGGCAGCGGCTCTATCCCTTACAGTTTCATCTCTCCTGCGAATATCGATCAATAAACGCGCGACAGGCATGATAATAAAACCGGATACCGCCAAAGCGGCCAAGACCATTACCATGGACCCGCTTGAAAGTACTAACAGCCCGATCCATCCCAGTCCCCATCCAAACACAAGGTTAAAAATAGAAGGAACGGAAAATATACTTGTCACCATTGTATGCTTTTTTGAAAAATCTACCGCCGCCTTCAACAAAGACTTTCCGTATGCCTCTTTGAACCGGGCCTTAACATCCACTCCTTCCCCGCTCTCGGACCTATCCAATACATCCAGCAGGGTTTTCCCGTCCATCTTTTTCCTTACGCGGGTCCTCCACCATATCTTGTTCTTCTCAGTATATATTCCATACAATTCCGCTAACATGTCCTGAATGCCCTTGTCCTGCCAGGGAACGGAAGCGAAGAAGACGGGCCTGTACCATTGAAGGCCAAGGGCTTCTTCCCCGACATTCATGGCTTTATCTTTATCACCCAGATCCTTCAGCACGTTGAATAATACTGTCAGCGCCTCCAGGCTGACCGCCCTGTCTTCCTTGCTTAGAACGCGGGCTAACACGGCAAGCTGCCTTGCCTGCTCAAGAAGCCGGGATCTGCGGTTGGCGGAAGGCGTCTTAACCGCCTTCTTTCTTATCATACCGGCAAGCTTTGTATAATATGCCGCGTCATTATCGCTTGAGTTAAGAGCGCTCTTTTCGGCCCTGGTAAGCGTGATACCTATGCGTTCGGCAAATCTATCACAACCTGTTCTCCATGATTTATCCGAAGGGAAATACCGCAAACCCCTGAATTCTTCAGGCCGGTAATATTTTTCAACATCTTTTTCATCCGTCCTCGGCCTTTCCAGGAACAACCTCTGCAGTCCTTTTTTCCATATAACTGTCATCCACAGCCATTTCCATAGATCCAGCGACCCGGCCCTGAACAGGGAAACGATCAAAAGCGCCGGAGCGGCAAGGGCCGGATGCCAGGACCGGGCCCTTATCCAGTTCTGCATTCTGTTCCATATCCCCTCGGGAAGAGGCGTTTCAAAAACGCCCTCTTCAGGATACGGCAGCCCTGTTTCATCTCTATAATTCCGGTTATTGACAGGAACCGTGCCGACAACAGCGTTACCTTGTCTATCAAACTCGATCGGCACAGGTTCTTCCGAATAAATGATCTTCCTCATATAGGGATTAGACAGGATAATATCCCATTCCGGCCTGTCCTGCTGGCGCTCGAGCATTTCACGCATTCTCTTCTGTTCCCGCCGCCCCTTGAGATCCCACAATTTCGGCGCGCCCATACCCAGATCCGGGATATCGGGTTTACTGCCAAGTTTCTTGCGCCTGTCATAGTCCCGTAATTTTTCCGGTCCTATCTGCCGTATTGTAAGCATATCTTCGACGAACCGCTCATATCCGGCATCGACTTGTCCTTCCGGTATTTCAAAGAGACCCCACGTTGTCACGTCGCCGTTATCATGTTTTTCAGCGCTCAAAGGATCATAAAAGTACTGTTTTCCAAAAATATCCAGAAATCCGGCTTTATCCCCGGGGATAGCATCGAACGCTTTTTCCAGCGTATCGATATCTTCTCTGGAACCCGAAGTCCAATCTTTCCACGCTTTCACCATGGCTGTTTCTGTCCGGGAACTCATGACCATTACCCCGTATTTCTTATTAAAGTGAACCGGTTCCCCGCCTGTTCCTGCATCTTCTATCCGGCTCAGATCTTCCACTACGATACACTTCCTCTGCCCCGGGAACGTTTCAACGCTCTCCGCGGAGGAAAGCACTTCTTCCAGGATCCGCTCCTTATCGTCATCTTCCTGCTGGTTATAAAACGAAGCAGCCGTTCCTGAGAAAACAACAAGTGGCGAAGGCGGAGGACCGCCCTTTTCCGGCGGAAGCCCGTCTGGAGCGGGCAACCCCCGCGCGATCGACGCCAGGGTCGTAGTTCCGGATTCCGTGTTAACAACCACACGGGCCTTTTCACCCTCCTTAATATTGCCTCTAATACTTTCCTCCCTTTCCCGGGCCTTATCCCGTCTTTTTTCCTGGCCATTCCTATACTCAGCGGTGGATTCCCGCTTTTCCCTGACCGCTGATGTCTCGACATTCTTCCGCCATGAACCGTCTATATCCAGGATATCGGCGCGCTCAGGATCAACTCTTTCCGGCGCTTTCAATTTCTGCTCTAAAACCGTAGGAGCGGTCGTCTCTTCTCTCGCCCCTTCCTTACGGTATGGAGCTACCGCGCCAAACCTGCCTCTTTTAACGATTCTAAGCCTCCTTCCTTTCTCATACGTGTAATCGTCTTCTTTTATCTCTATCTGTTCCTGCTCGGTCCTGATCCGCGGTATTTTCCGGTTTCTCAGCCATTCCTCCAATTCAAACTCACTTTTCTTCTTCAATTTCACCTCTATCTCTTCCTCCGTAAGGCCTTCGTATTTGTGCATCAATGCCCTGCCGTCCAGTTCCTCCTGATATTCCTCCAGCTTCTTACTTATATGTTTTCGCGCCGCGGCTTTTACCAGCTGTCCATCGGTCCGGTATGTGAACAGGCCTTTCCACTCCATCCAGAACCACCAACCCAGTCCGAAGAACTTCCCGCGCCTGTTACTTTCTTCCCTTAAAATATCCGCGAACACACCCGAGATGCTGCTTTTGAGTATCTCTTCGCCGTAAGCGGCTATTTCAGGGATGATGAACCGGAGAATAAACCGCTCGATGTCTTTCCTCGTCATCTTGCTGCTGTCTTTCCTGCTGTTCATCAGGCTTAACATGTGCGTAAAATCGAACCGGTAGTGAAAGGTCTTGCCGAATACCGCGTGTAATTTTTCCGCCAGATCTTTTAGCGCCTTTTCCCTTTTTTCGGGGTCCCTGTACTCTGACATCTTGCCCGGGAAAGCCATAACGACGAGGTCTTTTACCTCCCGCTCGAACATGTTATCCGAAAACCCGGAACGTCTGCTCTCATCCCCGACTATCGCTCTCTGCTTGCTTTTAAACATATCCTGGTATCTCAGCGTGCTGAACCTGTTGGTGTTTTTTCTGCTCTGACTGTTTTCCCTTTCAATCCTCTTCTGCGCCGCCCTGAAATACAGGTTCCATTCAAGTTCAATTATTTTGCGTCTTTCTTTCAATGCCTCAAGATCCGCTTCCGAATATTTCCCGCTCCTGATCTTTTTATTAACTCCGTTCCATCTGCGCTGCACATCGTCAAATCCGGCAAAAGTGCCGTTTTTGCTTATATATTCAGCCAGCTCGTCTTTAAGCCCCTTAAGCCCTTCTATTTTTCCCCTGACTTCATCAGCTCCTTTATAGTCTTTGTCTTTGACCAGTCCCTCGCGCCTTTTTTCTTCTTCGATGATCTCTAATAACTTTTTCCTGTATTCTCTTTCAAATTTTTTCGTGCCGACGTTCCCCTTCTTAGCGATGAACTTCTGCAATCTCGCATTGAGGACTTCTATTTTCACCTCAAGTTTTCGCGCGGCTTCTGTTTCGCCCGACTCGCGCCGCCTTTCACGCTCTTCCTCCAGGCTTTCGATCTCTTTCAGCATCCTTTTGTATTTACGTCTGGCCAGCCACGACCATTCGGCCTGCATAAGTTCTTTGAAAGCCCTTTCCACGATCCGTTGTTCGCGTGTATTCTGCCCGATCTCATTATAAAATACCATCTTACCCGGCATGCCTTCCCTCGCGGGCCGGCCCTGTTTCTGCACTTCAACCCTTATCAGCTCCTCCCTGTCGCCGAAAAACAACATTCCTTTGATATAACGGAGTAAAACGTTCTGGCGCAGGGCCTCTATATCCTCCTTTACGTATCCTTCCTCTCCTTTAAGTTCCTGATGCAGGCCGTTCAAAAGGGATTTAAGTTTTTCCTCAAGTTTCTCACGTCGTTCATTATCGCCAAAATTATCCCTGATCCCCTCATATCCTTCCACATTGTTTGTTACATCCGCGAGAAGATCGATTATCTCCTGTATATCTTTCACATTTTGCAATATTCCAAACTCTTTAAGTTTAACTTCCGCACGTATATACAAACCTTCCTTTTCGGAATTACCATTCCGGTTATTATCGGTCTTCTTATTTAGAACAGCAGCGATAGCCCAATCTATACCCTCCTGGCCGGCCTTGTATTTTTTATATATTTCCTGGTATATTTTTTCTATATTATAAACCTTCACATCCGAGGCGCGGCTCATAGTATTCGTAGCGATCGTGACGCAACCAAGCTGACCGCCATAATCCTCAACGAACTTTTTCTCTTCTTCGGTCGCCGCGCTTACTGATCTGAACTTTTCCATGTTTATTTCTCGTAAAACTTTAATATTTTTCGTGTCTTCTTTTTTAAGGATATTAAAAACTCTATAAACTTCCTCTATTTCGGACTGTTCCATTTTTTTTGAAATTTTATCGCGATTCGTTTCATCCCCCTTGGCTATATATATCATCAATCTTGTCTTCATATCCAGCCTCCTAAAATCCTCATAATCGCTTATCATCATTATGATGGGACGTTCCGGCAATTCTTCATCTTTCCGCGACTCGCACATGCCGCGCATCATACTTTCAAATTTCTCCCCTTCCCCGACGCTCTTATACTCAATTTTTCTGAACAGTCCTCTCTCATAGTCCAGGACCTTAACGACCTCCAGGCCATATACCTTGCTTAGTTCCTCCGCTGACTCGATATTGCTCCCGCTCAGGCCGGAAATATTCCCGCCATAAAGGATTCCCAGAAGCTCACGCATCGATACTTTGGACTGGGTCCCGCCGGATTTGGCTATTCCTGCGTGTCCCAGCATAACGTTTAAGGCCTCATCCAGCCCGTCCTGCCATTTTCTGCCTCCCGCGTCGACACCTGTCGCGAGATCAATAAGTCTCGCTTCTTTTTTTCCTGATACCGGGTCCTTACCATCATAAAACTGCCCCTGTTTGATCATGACCTTCAAACTGTTTGAAACAAGTCCGTGCCATTCCGGTTTTTCACCTTCGGGATATTTGATCCCGTTATTTTCCAGTATTTTCTCCGCCTCTTTTACAATCTCATTCAATTCCGACTTTCCCTCCTCTGTGAGATATATCTCGTCCCTGGACTGGTCATGGACGACCCAGATGCCTGTCTTTTTATCTCCTTTTTCATCTTTATCAACCTTTGCTTCCTGATAAGTGGACTCCATCGCGACTTTTTCAGCATTCTGCGCGAGAAACTCCATGATCTTATGCGCCACATAAAACGGCATTGCCTGATGAGGCTTGATCTGGCCTTCAGCAACGGACATAATAAGCTCCGAGAGAGCCTGGTCCAGCACCAGACTGTCAAGCTCGTCTATGAGTATGTTGTTAAACCCTTCCAGAAGGTGATACTCTTCCTCTCTTGTAACGTCCAGATCGTGGAGAAAAGCAAACCCTATCTGGTGTGTTATGAAGCGAACCTGGGCTTTGGACGCGGCTCTCCTTCTCCTTGTAAGTTCCTTTTCCTTATCCTGCTTGCCCTTTTCGGTCAGATCGCCGTTTTCACCGGTCTCCAGCGTGACATATGTCCCGTCCACATCCATACCCTGGTCCGCGCTAATAAAGTCACATTCAAGACCTAACAACCTGAAGGACATACCGATATCATATTCAAGCTTCCTGGCTTCTTTGTCCTCTTTGGCCATAAGATCGACCGGCTCTCCCCTGTATCTGATCGAATTTATGTACCTGTCAAGAATATTTATGTAAGTTTTCCCCTGTCCCGTGGATAGATTTATCGCGAGTCCCATGGAGGTCAAAAACCCGCCCTGGATCTGATGCGAACGCAGATCAAACCCTTTATGCAGACGCATGCCAAGGCTTACGTTAACCGCGGCCAGTTTCTGGAATCTTTTTGTATAGGTTATATCCGGTATGTCTTTTTCATCTTCATCAGCTTCAACAACGTCTTTTACGGCCATTTGCAGCATCTCTTTTAGTTCTTTGTCTCTTTTCCGAAGTAGCGCAAAAGTAGCCAAAAGTTCATCGTTATCCCTGATCTGTTCCCATCTTTTCAGTTCACTTTCCCTTTCTCTCAATTCATCGGCCATATTTTTAAGCCGTTTCTCAGTCTCCTCCTCTCCAACAATTTTTTTATTCCTCTCTGCTTTTTCCATCCGTGTTTTAATATTTTCAATATAAACCTTCCCTTTTTCTCCATTTATCCGATTACGGATGATCTCCTCCGACTCTCTCATCATCTCGATCATTTCAACGATCTTATAAGAAGCGCTTTCTCTGGCCTTTTCCTCTGTTTTTTTCCTCACCTCTTCCTTTAATCCTTCCCACATCTCAAAAAGACTTTCTCTGTCCTCTCGTTTTGACAGATCTTCCAAATACATGTTGACTTCATCCTCTGATCTCGTCATCATATTGAGCATCTCTTTTTCGCGAGACTCGTCCTTAGCCATACCTTCCGCGGTTTCTTTTATGGCCCCGGCCATTTCATCCACTTCTTTTTTTGTTATCTCTTCTATCTCTTTTTTAAACTTTTCTCTTTCCTTGATCTGTTGTTCTTCTGACTTACCTTCGAACTTTTTCTTCTCTTTCCTCAACCACCTGTTTTTCTGTCCTCGCTTCCAGAGGCCTTTTATCGAGTAATATTCTTTAATGCGCCGGGTTGCCTGAT
Source organism: Candidatus Omnitrophota bacterium (assembly GCA_034723315.1). Classification (GTDB taxonomy): domain Bacteria; phylum Omnitrophota; class Gorgyraeia; order Tantalellales; family Tantalellaceae; genus JAYEOV01. The sequence continues at coordinate 19,693 of JAYEOV010000013.1, forward strand.
TAATCGCTAAATTCTTGTCTTTCTCGGCTGCCTCTTTCTTGCCGGCCGCTGCTTTTTCGCCTGCCTCCGCTTTCTTTTCAACCGGCGCCTTCCCAAGACGTTTTCTGATCTCTTCCCGCTTCTCTGCCATCTCTCCCAGGGCCAACTTTTGCCTGACAGAATAAGCCAGCAGAAGCGACATGACATCTTCTTCCGTATATCCCTTTCCCGTGTCCGCGCCGGTTAACAGGTGTTTTATAAGTTCCGGTAGCGTCTCTATTTTCTCTATTTCAGGATCATCCAGCGCTTTTTGAAGCCCGGGTCTATCTTTATCTTCAGCTAAATTCGTTAAAACATCAAAATCCAGATCCATCCCACTTCCTATGGCAAGGGTCATTAACAGGGAATTAATAACCTCTGCCATCTTTTTTTGAACATCTGGCCCATCGCGTGTGAAATTAGCTTTCAGATACTGGATAAGTCCCGCTGTCGTTGTTATATTCAGGGACGCCGGGTTTAAACCGTTAAGAATTGGGGCCAGTTCCGGCGCGAAGCCTATGGCCAGTTTTTTCAAGCCGTCCAGAATTTCATCCACCTTCCGTCCTCTGCCCAAAGTGGACAGGACAAGCGCCAGGACATCCTCTTCGGTAAACCCGTTCGCGTACGTCGCGTTCCGCAATATGTGTCGTATAAGCTGGGGTATCGTTTTTATCCCCTGTCCTTCCACATCCAGCTTATCAAGAAATTCTTTTAACCCCCGGACAGCGTCACCTTGCCGCAGCTTTTCTTCGGCAGCCCCGGCGTCTTCAGCGGCTTCGGCAGGGACTTCCTCCTCAACTTCCAAAATTTCTTCCTCTTCAACAGGGGCTTCTTCCACGGGTTCTTCTTCAGCGGCTTTCACTTGAGCGGCCTTGGCTTCTGCGGCCTCCCGCGCTTCTTCTTCGGCGGCTCTCTTTTCAGCTTCCTCACGGGCCTTTTCCGCAGCAGCCTTCTCTTCGGTGGCTTTGGCTTCAGCTTCAACCCTGGCGGCTTTTTCCTCTTTCGGCTTGCTCTTGCTCTTTTTTCTCTCATATTCTTTCTTAGTCATAAGAAAAACAGATAAGCCGATCATTTCTTTCCCCTCATTAGTGACAAATCCAGCTCGAATAACCTCTCCGATTACTCTTTCCTCTTCCTCCGCTTCACTCGCTTCTTTTGACATTACAATACCACAACTGAGCGCATTCAATTCACTTTCATCATAGTCGTCCTTCTGCTCCTGCGGTACGGATATTCTACCGTCCCTATACTCCCACCCCAGAGGAGTATATATTTTGCCTTCTCCTATCTCTTCAATCACTTCTTTTAAAATCGCAACTATACCATCCAGAATACCTTCCGCACCTTCAATTGAGAAACCCAATCTCAAGAGAGACTCGTATATTTTTACCGCTTTTTTGAGATCAAACTCATCTTTCTTAATGATATCCGCAGCTTCCTTCTCCATCATTTGAACTATTTTCTTGAACCTCTCACGGTCCTTATCAGACATGTTTTCTAACTTTTTATTTTTAGTAATTTCCCTCAGACTTTTCTTAACATATTCGAACGCAGTTTTGTGGCTTTCCGGCGCACCTTCAGCGGCGATTTTGTCAGCGGCTCTCGCGGCTTTCTCTTCAGCGGCTCTCGCGGCTTTGGCTTCAGCGGCCTTCTCTTCAGCGGCTTTCTCGGCCTTCTCTTTGGCGGCTTTGGCTTCAGCTTCAACCCTGGCTTTTTCTCTGGCCCGCTCTCTTTCTTCGGCTTTTTCTTCGACTTTGCCCTTTTTAGACAAAACTTCTCTTTTGAAATCCTTAATAACACCAATCTTATTAAGATATGATGTTGCATCAGCATACTCTGAATAAGCGCTATGTAGCTCCCCTTCATACCCTTTCGGCATCTCGTCAGAATATTGAAACGCCGGCGTAAGCAACACTTCCGGTACATCGATTCCCGGGCCGTCGGCACGGACACCCTGTCGATCAAGTTCTGCATTTGTGCTCTGAACGGCTCCGATCCAAACACGTCCATCTTTATCCGCATTAAAAAGATATTGCACTTTCCCATTTCCTGACAATATAACGAACTGCTTAATCTCACCATAAACCGGATTCCGGGATTCATATTCTTCAACTACGCCATGTTGAAAATCAGGCTCATATCCCTTGTGAAATTTAAAATTATGACCTTCCTTGCCTGGATCCATATCCTCATCTTGCACCATTTCTGCCACAATTATTTTTTCAGACTCCACCATATCTTCAAGAAACCCTATTTGTGTCCGCAGTTGTGACGCCATCGGGAATTTAGCGCCAAAACCCAATACTTCATAGAAGTCATATTCATGCCCTTCTTTCAAATGGCTCTGTTCCAATAATATCCGCTCAAGCTCCTTCCCGACTTCTATAGGAAGCGTTTGATCTCCCTGCCTCAATCCCTTGCCGAGCCAACCACCGACCCCCTTGTGAGAAGCTGCCCTGCACACAGCATGAGAGTTACTCTTGTAATAGGCATTAGCAAACAATTTGCGTTTGCCGGTCTTTGAATCTACATGATAAAAATAACAAATAAAAAAGGTCCGCCCATCGGGGCCCATAAACGGTTCTGAAAGATAATAAATATCCTTATTTTTCCCGGAACCAAACTCAATCGCATGCACCGGTTCATGCCCTTTCGGATATAAATCTTCTTCATATGAAATCTCCCTGTCTTTTCCATAATCGTAACCGTAAATACGCATTCCGACACTTTTAAGTTTTGAATTAAAATCGTTCACAACATCCTCTCCATGCCGTACCTTGATATCTATCCTGCCGGTGCTTGCTATAAAGAAGTCGTGTAAAACACCGGCCTGGAACAACCCGAATTCTGGCAGCGCCTTCTCGGCTTCAAGCCTTTTTTTTGCCGCTTCGTCCCTTTTGCCCTCTGTTTCAAGTATTCCGGCTTCTTCCATAAGAGCCTGTTTATGAAGTTCGAAATCTTTCCGCATCACCTCATTGTAATTTTCTTCATTCTGGTTCATATATCCGATGAGGATGTCCCCCAGCGCCGCTTCAGCGTCATTTGTGTCCCTTATCCGTTCTTCTGTGATCAAAACGCCGTGTTTATCTTTAAGCCCCAGCTCTGTGGCAAAAGCTATCCATCCTTCCAGCTCTGTCAGTTCGTGCCGTGTCTTGGCTTCTGTGCGCGCGAATACCTGCAATCTCCCCCGGCCCGCGTGATCGACGTCGAACCTGGTATCTATCATTATCAGGACGCCGTTCTCTATGCGCAATTCTCCATGCTCCATGACTCTCCGCTGCCCTTCGGCCTTTTCCACCGCCGCCCTGATATCGTAAAAAACGTTCCCATCAGCGTCTTTCTCTCCCTTAATGTTGAGTTCTTCCGCTATTTTGGCCAGTACCGCGGGGATGTTCTCCTGATATTTTTCATGTTCTTTCCGGCTGGCCCCTCCCTGGCCGTCACCGGCTATTCCAAAGTCCTTTTGGGTTTCAAGTTTAAGTTCAAGCTTAGCGCCCTCCTCCTGTGTTTTTTCCGGACTCCGGACCTCAGCCATCCTCAGCCTTATTGCTCCAAAAATCCTTCTCATCCCATTCATGGCCAGAGCAAACAACCCTTTAGTCCTTGAGATCAGAGTCCCCATAAAAATCTGCACCCGCGTTCCCAGACGCGCTGCCCGGGCCGTCAGGTCGCTTAGAACGTTCGCGATGGCGGATCCGGCTCTCGCGGTTAAGGCCACGGCCCTTTTTTCAGCCGCCCTTGCTTCCTTTTCCACTGCCGGGACTTCTTCCCTGGCCCCGGCCATCTCTTCTTTCATTGCAGCCAACCTTTGCAAAGCTTCAGTGGTCCAATCTGTGGCAGAGCTATCCTTTTCTTTGCCGGCCGCATCCAGATTTTCCATTAACAGATCGGCAATAAAGACATATATCGGGTCACCTTTAAAATGTTCCATTAATTTTCCGACCATTGCCTGCCTGTCCTGTAACCATTTTTTTACATCCTCCTTTTCATTCGATGCGGGCGATGTATCAAACCCCTTTTTCCCGCCAAGCAGCAGCTCCAGCAAGGTGAGCCCCAGTGCGAATCGATCCGAGGATCTCTTATAAATGCCATCATAGGCCATGTGCCCCACATACGGAGCGGTGCCCCAGACATGGCTGTCCGTTCCGCTAATCTCGTCCAGCACCATTTTGTCCTGGTCTTCCGCGATATACTGCGCGATACCAAAATCTCCTATTTTTATTTTTCCGTTTTCATAAAAGATGTTCGCGGGTTTGATATCGCAATGTATTATGCCGCGCGCATGGATGTCCCGGAGTATCCGCAGAAGCTGCATCCCCATGTCTATTACCTGCTCCCGGGTAAAAGGTTTCCTTTGCAATCTTTTCAGCCCATTGGCGAGTCCCGGAATATCCTCCTCCGTTAAACCCTCCATACCCTCGAAAAGTTTAAGCGGCCCGAACGGCTGCTCGGGGTCCTCGGATAAGATCCCTCCGAGAACGGCTTCGAGTTCTTTCTGTTCTTCTGTCATTTCAACACCATCCGCCACATACTTCTTTTCTTCCATCACCATGTCAAGGTCATTACCGCACAATTCCTGCATCATATAGTAATACTTCCGACCGGCCGCCACATACGTCCCCATACCCAGCGCTTTTACGACGCCGTCGTTATCATTCAGCTTTTTCATCATCATATATTCACGGAAAAACTGGACCTCAGAATAATCGGTCTCCCCGGGCTTCAATATTTTAACCGCCGTTTCGTCTACCACCTCACCGGCCTCATTTTTACAGGTCGCTTTATAAGCCACGCCAAAACCCCCGCCGCCGAGCGGAGCTTCCAGGTCCAGGACATATTTTTTTCCATCCATGATGATAAAGCCGGGAACAAACACCGAACCAACACGCATATCGCGCTTTACGATTCCCCCTGTCTCGAAATCACCGCAGAATGTTTTCTCCAGCACCTCTAATGTCTTTTCCGCTTGCGTTCTTCCTTTCACCAGCTTCCGGAAATCGAGCTTCAAAACGCGATTCGCGAGCCTCTCCGCTGCTTCAAAGATACTCTTCTCCGGTGATTCCAAGCCACTCTCTTTCCTGCCGGTGCTTGCTATATAGAAGTCGTGTAAAACTCCGGCCTGGAACAACCCGAATTCTGGCAACGCCGTCTTGGCTTCAAGCCTTTTTCCTGCTGCTTCACGTCTTTTTCCCTCTGCTTCAAGTGTTTTTCCCTCTGCTTCAAGTGTTTTTCCCTCTGCTTCAAGTATCTTGGCTTCTGCCTCAAGCGCCTGCTTATGAAACTCAAAATCTTTCTGCATCACCTCATCGTACTGTTCTTTATTCTCGTTCATATATGCGATGAGGATCTTCCCCAGGTCCGCTTCAGCGTTCTTTGTGTCCCTTATCTGCTCTTCTGTGAACCCCAGCTTTTTGTTCTCTACTACAAAATTTATCCATTTTTCCAGCTCTGTCAGCTCGTGGCCTACCTTAGCTTCTGTGCGCGCGTATACCTGCAGTCTCCCCCGGCCCGCGTGATCAACATCGAACCTGGTATCTATCATTATCAGGACGCCGTTCTCGATCCGCAATTCTCCGCACTCCGTCCCTATACTCCTGCTTCTCCCGCCCAGCCTTTCTACCGCGCCTCTGATATCATACTCACCGGTCTTCTCGTCAACTATCACCCTATACTCATCGCCTTGTTTTTCAAATTTACGATCAAGCTCAACCGCTATTTCGGCCAGTACCCCGGGGATGTTCTTCTGATATTCTTCATGCTCATCCCGGCTGGCCTCTTTCTGGCCGTCACCGGCTATGCCAAAATCGAGTTCTTTAGCGGCAACCCCCGCAGTAATAGAAGTTATGAACAGAGATTTAACCAGCATATCTCTTATTCCTTCGATTGCCTGCTGTTTAGCACTTTCCAGATCGGTCTCCGTGGCTTTTATCTTCGACGAATCTAATTTAGCGTCAAGCCATTCCAGTATCTTGGAATTTAACTCATTTTCTGAAATCTCTCTTCCCGAAACTTCCACTTCTTTGATCAGTTTCTGTACCTGTTCCGCCAGATATGATGTTAAAAACGCCATTTTTACTTTGTCATTCCGATTTAATATCTTTGATAACGCGCTCTTTATCTCTCTTTCGGACATGGTTACTGTCGGAGCCTCTTTTTCAGGCGCCTTTTCTCCCAAAACCGGACCAGGTGTAACGACCTCTTCCTTGCGGAGCTCCGTTATAAACCCCCGCATCAGACCAAAAGCCGCCTCTTCCTTTATGCGTCCGAACATTCTCTGAAACAGCCGCAAAAACTTACTGGAAGCATATCCAAACGTCTCCAGATTTACCGTATGCTTCTGAGTCAACAAACTAAGATAGAGACCGCTTACCGGCTCTGCGCTTTTTCTTTCACTTATAGACTTAATAAATTCTACAGGTTTAGGGTTCACCACGAATCCATTATATGCCACAGCGTCAAATCCGTTTTCCCGCGCATAATTTTCGATTATCTCCTGAATAAATTCGTTGTCGTCCCCGGAACCTATCTGTTCTTCAAAAATCTTTTTCGCTTCGGTTTCGATTCTGTAACTCGCCTCTTTTATCCGCCTGTTCATCCCGCCGATTCCTATCCGCTTCAGAACGACATCCCTGAGAGAAACCCTTCCCTCGACTTTATCGACATCCGCAACCGTATCTCTCAATATATTGATCAAACGTCCCTCGGAAAGCTGTTTTCTATCAACCAATCTTTCCATAAGACCATCTGAGAGTTTACCCGGATCATTGCTCAGGCCGTAATCGGCTAATATGCGCACGACCTTATCCTTAAGCGCCGTTTTCTGTTCTTTAGTAAGCGCCGTGCTTATAAAACTGTCCTTGCTGCCTTCTACGTCAAAAACAAGCAGAACCGGACTGCGTCTTCCGTCAACCACTCTGTAGGAAGCTGCCAGGAAAACGGAGATTTTTCTTCCTGCCTTGCTATGGAAACCCATCATGGATATGCTCTTGTGCTCGATAAAGTCGAAAATGTCTTTTTCGGACATACCGCCCAGAAAACAACAAGCCTGTAACTCGCGTGAATTGCTTAGATTGATCCATGGATCCCTGTCCCAGATTTTTACCCGCACCTGGCCTTTTTGAAACAGCGTATTAGCCTCTATTTTCGCAATGGCTTCATCTATCGCTTCTCTTTTTTCCATCAACTTCGCGATCGCTTCCGACTCATCCAGCGTTTTTCTTTTCTTGCCGCGGAACGCATAATAGTCCATTATTTCTTTTTCTGTCAGCTGATTCTTGACAATTCTCAACAAATCCAGTATTCCGTTCCAACTGGCCTTTTTCGCTTTAAAATCATCTACGACTTTTCGAACTATTCCCTTTTGGTTTTCGTCAAGAGTCCTGCCGAAAATCCCTTCCCCCCTGCCGTCTTTCGTCTCAATTATGTCCAAGATCTCTAATTGTCTGAACAGTCCGTCCACTGCTTTGTTAACTGATATCTCTTCTACTTCTTTGTCCCTTTCAGTTTTAAATATTTTATCGTAGGCAGGATCGTCATATCTTATCCCAAGATCTTTGCCCTCAGGCTCATCACCCGTTACTTCCCGCCGGAATTTCTTTCCGGCAAGAAGAGAGTGAAGTAAAGAATATTTCATAAAGTTCTTATACCACGGTAAATACTTATCGAGATATATTTGAGAAAAAGTTGTCACGGCTTCAAGTATATACGACAGACCAAACAGATAAGGCACACCCAGTATGCTATGAACAAAAGCTGTATCACCAACCAGACCGGACAAGGCAAGGACAAGGCTTCCATTCATCACCAAGAAGAGAGCTGAAGATGCTGCCATGATGTTCCTTCGTATCCACGTGAACCTGAAATACCCTCTTGAAGCTTTGTCCGCCAACTCTTTCAATTTACCATAGTCAGCAGGCCTGATACCGCAAAGCGACCGCAGCGCCATTTCTCTTAATTCAGGATTATCCGCATCAAAAAGGCCATCCAAAATCTTTTCGTCCTCTACAGTTAAGCCGGCAGCACCGCGTTTTTTCCTGATCGTGTTCTTAAGCCTTAGATGATCGAGAAAATATTGCACCCCACTAACATCTTTTGTTTCCACTTTTTTCCTGCTGCTATAAAATTGTTTAACTTTGTTAAACATGCTACTCACAAGAAATAGAATCTTCCCTTCCCAATTCCCTTCCGACTGAAAATAAATATATTTTTCAGTCCCCGTAAAAACACTGCTGATTGATGCCAGACGTATTCCAATTTTCTTATCATTGTTTATTTTATTTATGAACCGGCTTACAACCTTACCAATATTACTGCTTTTCTTATTCTCACTCTCAATAAGCAATTCCGTGACAAATCCAAGAACATACTCAATTTTTTGACGGGTAGATAAACCTTTTTTATTAGCCAGATTCTGTAATTCATTCATAAAGTACCGGCTTATCACTATGGTATCCTTACCATCTATTACCTCTACATATCCCGGATTTTCTACATCCCCGGGAAAAGACCGGTAAGACAACCTAACCCCTTTCAATAAACCCTTTATATCATCGAAAAGGCCATCAGCTCCAGCAGTTCTAAAAAAGCACTCATAGTTACCTAAGAGCTCTTGCAGCTGATCTACAGTGGGGATCTCGCCTATATATCCCTTAATTTCGCCGGCTTTGGCTTCTCCAGCAGCTTTTACGGCTCTGTCGATTGCGTCTATCCTTTCCATAGCTTTATCGAAGAACAGATTGTCCGGATCGGACACATGCCCCTCTTTGATCTCCTGCAACTGTTCAACCGTCATGTGCCTTAGTAACATCTTATTGAGAGCGGTAAGCGCGTTCCTGTCGTTCTCGACCATTTCAAGGTACTTAATCTCACCATGTTTCAAAGATCCCCTCGCTTCGATGAACTCATGGCGAAGTAACTGTGAAAATGCCTCTTTATCCGCGAAATAATCCTTGCTCCAATTTTCATCAAGAACGATCACCAGTGTTCCGTCTTTATCCTCATAGCTCAATGCTTCCGACGTACCGGCAAGACTGTCATATTCGGAAAATTTAAGGGTAACTATCCTGACAGCCCCTATCTCCCCCTCCGGTATTCTTTTACATAAGTTTTTTTCATCTTCGTTCAAGTTTCTACTCACATCTTCCGCCATGTCACGCATGTCGCCCAGAAGCCCATTAGCTTTCTCCCTGGCCTTTTCCAGATCTTCTTCAATCAAACCTGCGCGTTCCCCGGATTCAGCGACTATTTTCTTTAATTCATCCACATCCACGATCGGAGCCTTACCTCCCGGTATCTTTGACGCGGCGACTCTGGATGCGGCTCTCTTTTTTTCCCGATCCTCAAAGAACTTGTGGAACAAACCTTTGCTCCTTGAGGCTAGGGCGCCCATGAACACACCCCGCTGTGTCACCAGACGCGCGGACCGGGTTGCCAGGTCGCTTAGAACCTTCGCAACGGCGGATCTGGCCCTGGCGGTTAATGCCGCGGCCCTTTCTTCAACCGCCCTTGCTTCCTTTTCCACTGCCGGAACTTCTTCCCTGGCCCCGGCCGCCCCTTCTTTCACTGCCGCCAACTTTTGCAGGGCATCAGTGGCCCATTCTTTAGCCGAGCTGTCCTCTTTTTCACCGGCCGGGCTTAAATCCTCGCTTAACAGATCGGCGATAAAGTCATATAGCGGGTCACCTTTTAAGTCTCTCCTTAATCTCCCCACCATCTCCTGCCTGTCCTTTAACCATTCTTCCATACGAGCCCTTTTATACGATACAGGCGATGTATCAAGCCCTTTTTTTCCGCCAAGCAACAACTCAAATAAGGTGAGCCCCAGTGAAAATCGATCCGCGCTTCTCGCGTAAATGCCTTCACAGGCCATGTGCCCCATATACGGAGGGGTTCCCCATATATGGCTGTCCGTCCCGCTGATCTCATCCAGCACTATTCTGTCCTTGCCTCCCGGGACATACTGTGAGATGCCAAAATCCCCTATCTTTACCTTTCCGTTCTTATAAAAAATATTCGCGGGTTTGATATCGCAATGTATTATGCCGTGCGCATGGATGTCCCGGATTATGCCCAGAAGCTGTATCCCCATGTCTATTACTTGCTCCCGGGTAAAAGGTTTCCTTTGCATTTTTTCCAGCGCCTCGGCAAGTTCCGGAGTCTTTGGGATACCCTCGACAAGCTCAAGCGGTCCGAACGGCTGCGCGGGATCCTCAAATAACAGTCCGCCGAGCATTTTTTCGTATTCGATCTCATCAGCCGTCATGCCCTCATACTTCTTTTTTTCCATCACCCTGTCAAGGGTATCGCCGCCCAATCCCTGCATCATGTAGTAATACTTTTGACCGTCCACCGCATATGTCCCCATACCCAGCTCTTTTACAACGCCTTTGATACCTCTCAGCTTTTTCATTATCAGATATTCACGGAAAAATTGTATTTCGGAATAATCGATTTCCCCGGGCTTTAATATTTTGACCGCCGCTTCATCTATCACCTCGCCGGACTCATTTTTACAGGTCGCTTTGTAAACCGCACCAAAACCCCCTATCCCGAGCGGAGATTCCAGATCCAGAACATACCTTTTCCCGTCCCTGACTATAAAACCGGGAACAAACACCGAACCAACGCGCATCTCCCGCTCTTTTATTCCCCCTGTCTTGAAATCCCCGCAGAATTTTTTCTCCAGCGTAGCGAATAATTTTTCTGCTCTTTCTTTTCCCAGCTTCCGGAAATCGAGCCTCAAAACTTTCCTCGTGATTCTCTCCGTTGCTGCGTTGTCTATCAAAGAGACAAAATAAGCCCTTACCCGGTTCACTGCCTTCTTGAAAACACCGGCAAGCGGGAATACAACTTCGGCAGAAAGTTTGAGACTGACAGCCCCGGCTTCGGCGGCTTTTTCGGCCTCGGCTTCAACTTCAGAAGGCGTTTCTTCAGAAACCAAAGCTTTCGCAAGTTCAATCTCTCCCTCCCGGGCTTCTCCCTCCGCTGCGATCCTTTCGGCTTCGGTCCGGGCTGCTTTTTCGGCTTCCCGGGCCTTCGCTTCAGTGATTACGAGCTTCAGCATCTTTTCCGCTTTGGAATGAGCGTTATTTATGATCTGATTCCTCTCGTGTTCCAGGGTAAGCGCGCTCATCCCGAGCCTGTCAGCTATTCTGTTTACTTCATTTCTGATTTCATTTACATCGACGGAAAATGATTCTCTATCGTAAAATTTGTTTATATGTTCTTTTAACGATGTCTCAAGTCTGGCTTCCAGCGCCCTTATTTTCATGTCATGGATGTCTCTAAACAAGCCTTCTCCCCGCTCTACGGCTTTCTTCGCAATGGCTTCAGCCGCTATAACCGACTGCTCGAATTTTATCCCATCGATCACCCTTGATGGGACCGCGTCGTAGGCAGTCAGGACCACTTTACGCTCCGTATCTCCCTCTTCTTTTTCGGTAAGGCTGGCCGAATACATGAAATTACCTTCTTTTGTCGCAAAATATACTTCGACCCTGCCGCGATCTTCCTTAATCAGCATAAGGTCCAGAAGTTCTTCCAGAAATTCCATCGATTTTTCGGATTGTTCTCCCGAAATAAGGCCTTCTTTTACCAATTGTTCCTGCATTTTTCTGAAAGTTTCGAGATATATTCGTTTGCCGCTTTCCCATACCTCTCTGTTAATCACCCCTTTTTCGATATAATTTAAGGTAGTAGCGGCGAACATCGTGGCCACGGTCTCCATCATCGTGCGAATCGCCTCATCGGACATCCCTAAATTCTCCCGGATCCATTCTTTCATGGCATTAAATGAAGTAACGGCCAGATAATCTCCGGATTTCACATAGTTCCTGTATTCGCCGGCCTTATTCGTAAGGATAGTGATATAAGGACGTTTGCCGGTTTTCGCGTTGAAACGCGGCAGGAGTATCAGATAGGATATGTTGTCTGATTTAAGTATGTCCGTTATGCCCCTTGTGTGAAACCCTCCTGTTATAACGGCGGCGACGTTCACGCCCGCCTCTTTCATCCGCTCTATGGTGTTCTCCACCATCTCCCCGTTTCTCGCGGTCGCGGCCTCATAAAAAGTCACCGCCTCGGACAGGCGTTTGAATACCTGAACGGTGTCCGCCAGTTCCGCCGGCAGGGGTATACCATGTTTTTTGTACTGCTTTTTTATGAAATCCAGGAATATCCCCGATTTAAAATCGCCCATATGGTTCATGAGGTACCGGAGCTGGCCGCTGGTAAGGCGAATGTCATAAAGGTTGTGCAGTATCTCCGTATTTCTAAGGAGCCTGTTAAGCTCCCTCTCGCCGGTGTTTCTGAAAAGTTTTTCTTTTATCCCGCATTCATATGCGTCTATCTCGTCCATAAGGCGTGCGATATCTATGGATTCGTAAAGCATCACGTATTCACAGAACGTCTCGAGATTCCTGTAATGTATCCTGGCGACATCTTCGGCTTTAGCAAGTGTGAGAAGATAAGAATAGAACTGGCTCTTTGATATCCTTCCGAGTTTGAACGCGAGGCTTTTAAGGACAAGCTCCTCCAGGCGGTCCCTTTTAAGTTTCCTGGTCAAAAGATCAAGAAGCTCATCTCTTTCGGAGTTTGTCGCGTCGTAATCAATGGTCTTTTCCGCGTCCACTGCCTTCATTAAAGCGTTGATGTTCGGGTAAACGTCCAGCTTAACTCCGTATTTCAGGCCTATTTCTCTTACGTAGCCCCAGCGCTTTGTAAATCTTTTTTTTCCGTTGCCGTTCAGAACGGAATTCCTGTTAAGCATTTTCAGGTCTTCCGTGAATATATGATCTTCAAGAGCTAAAAGAGTCTTCCTGATCGTATCGACATGCCCGAGATTCTGCTTCTTGAACTCGAGTAGATTTAAAAAGGAGTTATAGTTTTTCACGTAAAGTTCGCTGTCGTCTATGCCGTAAAGGGTGATCGGTGTATCGGAAAGCGCTGCGAAAAATTCACCGGCGGATATTTTTCCCTTGCGCATGAGGTAATCCGCCGCCGTCTTTTTGGCTTTTTCATCGGGAAATGCCGATATGATACTTGTGTCTATGTACCCTTCCGAGCCTTCTATACCTACAAATCTCACGTCATAGTTCACAAGCAGGTTTTCCAGCACGGCCACTATGGATTCCTGGGCGCCGTAATTATCATGGACGTCCTTGATGTTTATTATCAACTGTTCGCTTGATGTCTTATTTATGTCCTTTGTTATCGCGATATCGCGCGGTATCGAGACCTGACTCAGGTTAAGCCTGTGGTTTATCAGCGGCTGCCGCACGGGAACCCGCGTCTCTCCCTGGGCAAAAACGACTTGCTGAAGAAAAAAGATCATCGCGACGGTCAAAGCTACACCCCTGACCAGCGGCCTGGCCTTCCTGCTATGCCACGCCTTGTAAGCCAGCATCTGCTCTTTTCCTATTGGCTCATGACTATTTTTTTCATTTAACATTCGTAAATCCATAAAACTCACCTGTGCTTAATACTTATTAAAACTTTTTATTAATAAGGTAAAAAAATATTATTTAGCCGCTACATAATACCTTTTAATACTACTCACCTCCCCTATTTTATGATAAACAGCCTCATACAAAGAAACTTTTTGTGTTAATTTTGTGTTTATTTATAACACATACTATTATAGTATACCCTAAAAAAAAAATAATGTAATAAAATTTTTGTATCTTTTTTATCTTTTAACTCTACAAGGGAGTAAGTGGGGACGAACCAGTGGGGACGCCCCATTTGGTACCACCCCACATAGCGAAAACCTGCTTTGTTCTGTCATCTTTTATACGATAGACCCGGTTTGGCGCAAAGTATCTAATTGTATCTAATTGTACCGTTTGCGATTATGATTACCAACCTGTCCCCTTTTTTAAGTTTAAACCTGTCCTTTTTATTTTTTTCTTGAAAGAATTTGTCTCAAATATGTGTCTATAATAGTAGAAAGTGTTTAAGATCAGTTAGGAGGTGCTTATTATGCCAAGGAGTTCTCGAATATTTATTGATTATGCTTGCTATCACATCATAATAAGAGGAAACCAGAAACAAAATATTTTTTATATTGATGAAAATTACCAGAAATATCTTAGTATGCTTAAAAAAGCAAAACGAAAATATGAAATCCTGTCATATGCTTACTGCCTTATGACAAATCATATCCATTTGCTTATAGATTCAAAACGGTCCAGAAATATATCTAAATTCATGCACTGGCTTAATCGCGGATATACAGCGTATTTCAACACCCAATATCGCAAGACAGGACATTTATGGCAAGGACGTTTTCGAAGCCATCCTATCATAAGGGGACAATATTTGATAAATGTTGCCACCTATATTGAAAATAATCCTGTAAGGGCCGGTATAGTTAATGACCCTGCAGATTATAAATGGAGCAGTTATAGGGAAAGATGCTTACTATCGAAAAAATATATTTTAGACCCGATAAAAGTAGATTGCTCTTTCTCATCATAGCGGGACACCTTTAAGATTAAAAACAGGGACACTTGTAATCTTAAATTTCTAAACGGTACACAAGACACGGTTTGGCGCAAATGATCCATATGAATACCCCTAAAAACCAAAAAAAGAGCAGGCTGAATAGCCTGCTCTTTTTTGACAAGTTTCCAATACGTGGGGTGGCACCGAGTGGGGCGTCCCCGAATTATACGGACCACATGACTTTTCTTCTCTGTTCGAGCTGTGCCTCCGGCCTGAAGGGTTTGATCGGCATCTTTAAAAGCAGTTTCTGGAGCAGGTGCATCATCCATTGCAAGGAATTCTTTTCTTCAAAAACAACCGGCAAATTTTCCGCGCCGGTAACATCAGTAAAAGGCAGGAGATAGTACAGGTCGTTCATTTTTACCTCTATTTCGGGCGGTGTCAATTGATCCATCAATTTCCGCATATCTTCGGCAATAGCAGTTTCATTCCTGATCATATCAACGTCAAGAACGGCCTGGAGAAGCGCTATCCCCGCGATCTCCATGTTAAAAAGCCAGCCCTGGTCTTCCAGTTCTTCGGGGTCAAGGTTCGGAAGAGCCATTATCCTTGTCTTGTTCAGGAAACGCTCTAACTCCGCCTTTTTCACCGCGTCTGCTTCCTTGTCAACGCTTTCAATATTCGCCTCTGTAGCTCCCAGTACAGCTACAGCTTCCGACCTGATCTTCATTCTCGTCACCTGTTCATCCAGTCCGCGTCCCTTCGTGGAACTGTCATAAGTTCGGATCTTGATCATATCTCTCTGGTCAAAGAACCTGTTAATCTGTCGTTCCACCCATTCCGCCGATCCTGGTGTACCCGTGCCACCGCGGACAAACATCTCCTGCGGGAGTATAAGGTCGACCTGCTTCTCCCTGATCGCGGACACGTGTTTCTTGACTGTCTCATACACTGCGTAAACGGCTTTTTCGGAGTCTGTCTTCTCATAATCGATCTTCACCGTAGCCGCTTTATCGCTTATCTTTTGAATAGTATAATCCAGGCCGGTAAGGGTCAATTCCGCGCCTTGCGCGAGCACTACAGGCGTTTCTTCACCGCTTTTCAGCACGGCTACCTCGCCATCCTGCACAAGAAGCGTATGCTCGCGTTCGCCAACGATCCCCATGCCTTTAACACTGCTCATCTGGACCGGTTTTCCGGTGTTAAGCGTTAATTCGTCACTCGTCCCGGGTAATACTTCCGGGCCGAAATCACTAGACAGGCCCCTTACTTCATAGTCACGCAATCCTGTTACCGCGTCTTTCCCCGGCATATCCCTGCCTTCCACGACCGGGAACGGCCTTGTTTCGGGAAGGGGCCTGATCTGCGCATAAACGACCGCTTTCCCTTCCAACGACTTGATATTATACGCGCCCATATCGGCGTATACCGGGATCTCCGCCCCCTGCTCAAGTATGATACTGGTCTTTGGAGTCGTTATTTTTACTTTGCCCTCGGCGACAAGCAGGGAATGCAGCCTTCCCGTGACAATGCTGTCAGAGTCCATTGACAGTCTTTCAGGGATCACATACCTCCCGGATATGAACTCTCCCTGAGCGACCCCCATTATCTCCAGTGTCGCCCTGTCCCGTTCCTTTCCGGTAAATTCCTCAGGAACGATCCCGTCGTAAATCCTGCTTATATCCGTGGCCTTAAGATTCGCGTTGTCGAGGATCTTCTTTATCTCATTCTCGTCCATTGTAAGAAAATCTTTTCCTTTTCTGACAAATTTCATATCTGTCAATTGTTTGATATATTTCGTGACATCTTTACCCTCGGCTCTGGCCGCATTGATCTCTTCAAGAATCATATTTGCAAATTCCTTTATTTCTTTCGGGTTCTTGAATTTCGGTTTCCCTAATTTTTCCCTCATAGCATTCCACATCTCTAAGTTTTTTCTCCAGAAAGTCTCTGTCTCCCATTTCAACCTGTCGTAAAGAGACCTGGTGCCTTTCGAGTCCCCGGCAGCGTCAACAGCTTTTACCTCTATAACCCTGATACCGCCAAGATACGCGTGGAAAGTATTCGCCGGAACGATCAACGGCCGGCCTTTTTCAACTTTTACAGTATTAAAAATTCCCGTATTGCCTTTCTGGAGTTCCAGCTTAACCTGCTCTTTCGTCATATCCTGCTTAAGGCCCAGCAGAATTTCCCCATTCTCTATCGGGATTATCATCTCGGAGAACTCGTGATACTGGACAGACAGGGGCAATCCCGCGGTCAGATGCTTTGCCGTAATCAGGTTCTCCGCGCCGAACTCGCGAAGATGTTCCCTGCCGTAGATCTCTTCCGGCCAGTATGCCAGCGCTTCCAGCGGCAGGTCGGCAAAGTCCGGGCCCAGGTCTATCATACCGGCAGATATCCATCTTTCCGATACGACTTCCTTTCTTATCTTATCCCTGATGAACTTTTCGAATTTATCTTTATCGGTTTCTTTGACCTCGAGCGGGACATCGTCGCTGTATTTTCTTTTATAGTAATCGGCAACAAGCTTCTGTTCCTGCTCCAAAGTCAGGTTAGCGACAACCACCTCTACTTTTTCCTCTGTAGTAATTTTGCCCATAAGCTCTAGTATGGTCGAACCTTCAAGCCTCTCACCCCACGTATAGTTATCTATTCCGAGGCGGAAATATATCTTTGTTTTGAAAAACTCTCCCGCCGTGATCCTCCTGTCAAGCTCGGCAAGCGCGGTCTCATGATCCGCTTTCTCCGTTACGCCAAGAGGCTTATAATACTTTGTTTCCCTCGCCTGTGAGATCGCTTTGTCAAGGGAAGACTGTCCGCTCATCGTGTAAACACCGGGAGTCACTGCTCGCTGCGCTTCTTTCAGGGCCGCGGCGGCCAGGTTGGGTATGATCCTGGTCAAACCTATCGCGCTTATCTCCTTTGATCGCGCCTCTTTTTTGGAGCACGCATAATTCCGGAAAACAGGCTCGTTACCGGAAGGCCTTAGATGCGAGACCTCACCGTTCTCAAAAATGACCTGCGTTCCGGCAAGTATGTTTATACTCGCTATCTTCCCGAATCCCTCGGCCCCGAACATCCCCTGAAGCCGGTTTTTGACCCGTTCCCATTCCGCCAGGTCACGATCGCCTTTTTCATATACTTCGCTGATATCTTTTTCCTCGACCTCGAATAGATCGGTCTCTTTGCCTTTTTTATCAAACTCAAACTTTCGTCTGCCTTTTATCCAGGCCTGTTTTCTTCTATAAACTTTTACAGCCTTACCCTCGTCGTCAAAATCCACCTGCACGACCCTGTCTTTCTTGCCATCCAGAGTCGGATTTTTCTTCAGCTGCGGTGTTATCAATCCTACCATTTTGACTTTTAAAGCATTGGCCTCGTCAAAACTTAGGCCGAAATCTTCCTCAAAATTGACGGCTTTGTAACCGACCGAATGGGTCACTTCCTCAGGAAGCTCTGTCTTGAAAAGTCTGGACAACTTCATCCCCTTTATCTTATCCAGAAAATACGCCCCGAGCATTGGAAGCACGGCATCTCTGGTGGCGAGCCGCGTTAAAGTCCTGCGTCCCCGAACCCGAAATTCAGAACCGAGCAGGAATCCGCCGTTCGCTTCCCAGCCCAATGTTCGCACCTTTTTCCCCGCCTCCCTGGCGAGCGCCTCGGCGTCGTTCATGGCTTTCACGACATGCGGCGAGCCCACGTCGGTCAAAATAAGTTTCACTCTGGGATGCATCGCTTTCAGGGCGTTTATCACGCCTATATTTGTGCTTACCGGAACAGCGACCACCAGTGTCTCATCCCCGGGCATCTCTGATAGAAGAAGTTTCGCTGTAAGCAACCCGAGTTTATCTCCGGTAAGGAACTTTCCTTTCTCGTCCGCCACGCCCGGCCTGTCAGAGTCGCCGTCGGTAAAACAAATGCTGAAAATTTCCTGGACAATATCTTTAACAAGAACAGATCTTGAGAAACCGTCAAGTTTTTCAGCCATTTCAGGCGTTACCATTTCGGTATCAATTTTCACATACTCGTCCGTTCTTTCTCTCTCGTGCACTTCAGCGCCGAGTTCTTCAAAGATCCTGTGGATTATGTCCCGGCCGACCGCGATATGTTTCCAGAACACGATCTTTTGTCCTTTCAACATATCCGGAGGAAACACCGCAGTATATCTTTTTACGTAATCTTTGATCGCTTTCTTTTCGTTAGCTGTAAAATTATATGCAGGCGCCGTTTTGAACATGCCGTTTACGTCAAATAAAGACTCTTCCCAGGAAAGGCTGAATTCATCTTTCTTGGCCTTTTCTACATACTGGAGGACTGCCTTTTCATGTTCTTTAAGGAGCTCTTCCCCGTCTTCCAGATAGAACTTGATCCCGTTCATATTAAATTCTATGTGGCTTCCGGTAACCATGACAAGGATACTCTTTTTTTGCGCGGCCCTGTAAGCCGCGGCAGGCGTGGGGATCTTGCCGGCCCAGTCAAGCTCAAGCGGCACCTCCCTGCCTTCAACCTCGGGAGCGGATTCTCTCCATTCATCCTCGATCGCTCTGCCCACTGCTGCCATGATCCTTTCGGTATGGTCGCGCCTGAGATCGCCGGCAATGGTGAACGTGTTTCTTGTAAAGCCTTCAAGGTCCGGTTTCGCGACTACGCCTTCGGCGAGAAGATATTTAATATAGCCTCTTGTATCCGTATATACCTCATTGTCGGTAAGGCCGGTATTCCTGTCCTCTCCTTCAAGAAGCCACTCAGGGACACGGCCCCTGATACCGCTTGTGCCGAACGCGGCCGGGACTTTGGACTCAAAACGTTTTTTGCGGTCTATTCTTGACAGTTCGACCCGAGTTTTTACCAATTTTAATTCGGTTTCGGCCCGTTTCAGCGAGACCTTGAACATTTCGGCATATTTCGCGACGTCAGCGTCAGTCATCATAATGAGATGGCTGAAATCCCCGAACATGATCATCCTGTAGGCTATCTCCTGCCTGGCTTCCGCCAGGCTTTTCATCCTTGCCTTTTCCGCCTGCTGCCGGATATTCCTTGCTTCTTTGTTTTTCTTTTCAGCGGCTTTCTTTTCAAGCTCGCCGGCTTTCTTATTCCTGTTCTTAAAAAGTCCTTTTGCCAGTTCAGCCGGGTTGACCGCTTCCAAACGGTGGCCTAATGCGAGGTCGATGTATTCCTGCTTTATCTTTTCAACGTCCTCTATGGTGATATCCTTCTTCATCAACTCGTTTATGTCCCCATAAGTATACTGGTTGTCATAAACAAACACCTCTCCTTTCCAGTCAGCCTGCCCGTCTCTCGTAACGTCCGTGCGCATGGGGATCCTGCCAAGTTTGGGATGGAAAACGTTCGTAAGCACCTGCCCCTTGCTGACACTCGCGTCCTCGTCCACAACATTGTAAATCAAACCGCCGTCGGCAGTCAGAACAGTTCCTGAGACTTCCTCCCTTTTGATGATGGTGCTGCCGATAATAACGGCATCTTCGGCATATACGTTTTCCAAATTGCTGTCGATCACCACACAGTTCTTGAGACTTCCTCCCTTTATTGTGGAACCCCGGATAACGGAGTTTTCAACACGCACGTCTTTGCCCATATCTGAAACCCTGACCCATGAGTCATCGTCGATACTGAAAAACTTCCTGGCGGCCCTGCCGTTAAGAGAATCCTCGGTCAATATCTGAATATTCCTGAGAAAAAACTTATTCTGGCCGTAATCCCACCAGAGAGAATTTTTCCCCACATCAGTATATCCGATCTTGCGCAGGCCCATCTCTTTGAATCCTTCGATCATCTTGAATGAATTCCACAACGCGTCCATCCTGTCCCATTGTTCTCCGGCTTTTTCGGCATCTTTGCCCTTTTTGGCCATCATTGCCTGATACGTTTTACGGTCAGAAGTAAGCGGCTGCCACCAGTCCGGATCAGTGTCCAGCTTGCCCGTACGCCCCTCAAGCGCTTTTTTATTCTCGTCCATCTTTATCAAGGCAGTTAAGAAATCATTTGATATGGTAAATGAACCTATGCTCTTAAACACATCGTTACTGCCCCTGGGCAGGAGTTTACGCACATCTTCCATGGAAAGCTTCTCTCTCTGCATGCAATCGCCTTCATCTTCCGGGATAAGGACACCATAGGCCTTGATATCCTCATCAAGGGGCACCATTTGCCCGAATATTTCCACATGATGGGTCGGGGCCTTTTCAACTTCCAGTTCGTTCACTATAACCTGGTCACCCCAGAACACGCTTAATCTGTTCTCTCTTGCCGGGGCATAGATACCGGTCTGCATCAGGACCGACTCGAGTATGGTGAGCGGTCTGATGTCTCCGTTGACAGGTATCATCTCGGGAAGCTTTATGCTGGGTTTGGAATTCACTTCCGCTCCGGGAAGCGGCGCGGTACGCGTTCCTTTTCCGGCAGTGTGATACATGAAAACACTCTTGCCGGAAGTAAAGTTCATAAAGGCGTCTATAAGCTGGTAGATCGTCGCGTTCCCGGCCTCTGAAGGCAGGCCGTTTCTCGCTTTGTACTCGTCCAGCAGATCCGTGTCATCCCAGAGTTTTCTCGCGGCCTGGATATAACCGTTAAGCGTCCCCAGTCCGTTCCCCGCTCCGCCGGCGGCCCATTCAGCCTCGGATACCGAAAGAACAACGGCGTCCTCCTTTATTACGCTTCCTGAACCGTGCAGATCGTCATATCCCGTAAGACGTTCTTTCCAAAAATCGGTCTGCGCGTCCGTGGAACTGGTGACTATCACCACATCCGGGCCGACTCCTTCTGCCGCTGACCTGGACATATTTTCCGCATGGTCGACAATATTTCTCTCTGTTTCCTCTTCCTCCTTTTTTCTCTCTTTTAAGATCTCTCTTTGTTTCTTATCGATTATTCTTTCTATTTTCCTTTCCTCCCTGGAACTCAGACCGTATCCCAGGACATTATTCACAAAATCTTCCTGTTTTTTACCATCTTCTTTTCCGTTCAGAACCCATTTCTCCCAGGTTTCAAGAGCCCTTTTGCCGAATTTTTTTTCTATCGCGTCTTTTATCACCTGGCTTGCCTGTCCCTCCATATCCAGGGCCATTTCTTCAGCGTTGAAAATATCAAGATGGGCCAGTTCATGGCGGCCGATCGTGTCAAGTATTTCGCGTCCTTCCCTGGTTCTTGTCAGCTCATCGTAAATATCCCTGTCAATATGCGCCTGCAGTTTTTCATGCGTGTCGCCGCGTCCCGGATGCACGTTCACGGGCAGTTTTTCGTCTTCGGGAAGATGCTTGTTTTCGGCAATGATCGCCTCGATAAGGCCGTCATGTACTACGAACGCAAATCCTTCCCCTATATCATCCCTTTCAACCATAAAAGCCTTTTTTATGACGTTAATACTTCTGTCCAATATCCCGTTATATATCTCTGCCTGACCGTCAGTCAGGACCCTGCCCAGCGCGTCAGCCACGCCCGGCGTGCCGCTTTTCCCGGTATCAACAGGCGCCGGCTTCACCCCAACGCTTTTCCTCCTTTGATCGATCTCCATATTGGTCGCCCGTGTTACTCTACCTTCTATATCCCTATATTCCACTCTCTTAAGAGAATCGGTGTCGAGTATAGCCAAAAATTCAGCCTTAAATACCTCTGCCGCGTTTTTACTGTTAATAAACGCCGTCCATTTCTCTTCAGCGATCCCGGGATCTTCCTCATTCCGCTTTTCATTATCTTCTTCCATTTTTGTAAAACAAATTCTGATATACTCCTCGATGGTTTTTTCTTTCATACCCACGGCTATTTCCATAAACGGCCTGGCTCCTTCAACACTGGGTAAACCCGCTTTCCTGAACATCTCCCACAGTTCCTTTTTGCCCCTTGGGGTGAACGACAATCTCACGATCTCGAATATCCTCGGCACCGGCGCGATGCTGTCGCCCCCGGTTTTTTCGGCTGTCTTTGGACCGGACACCGATATCGCGGCGGCGCCGGGCATGACGCTCTCGGTAAGTATGTCTTCCAGTGATGTCCTCTGATTGGTCAATACCTGTATATAAGGGGTCTCGACATCCCTGGTGATCTTGGGCATCACCACCACGTATGAGATGTTCTTTTCTTCCAGAACGTTTTTTATACCCCTTGTATGGAAACCACCGGTTATAAGAACGCTAAGGCGCTTGCCGTCCTTATCCATCTGCCGGAGGGTGTTACTTATCAGGGCCTGGTCCCTTTTCATGGCAACTTCATAGAATTCGACCATGTTAGGGATATTTTCGCTTATCTGGACGGGGACCCTGCCGATATGATAGTTCAGGTTATATCTCCCGCATAACCTCTCAAGAAAACCCATGATCTCATCCAGGGAAACTTCCGAATTATATTGTTCGAAAAGGTCATAATCGTCATTGGTGAGCTCGATATTGACAAGGCTTATATACATGTCGATCAGCCTGGAATATTTGTCCAGGTTTCTCTGGTCATCATTCGTGAACAGCCTCTCTTTCAGCTCTGCCTGTATCCTGTCTATTTCCTTAAACAATCCCTCGTTATCGATCCCCTCATAAAGTTTTGTATAGATGTAATAATAGAAAAGATTCGGGAATCCTTGATAGATATGGATATCTTGTTCTTTCGCTTTATCCCTGAGATAGGAATAGAACTCAACGGCTTTAATGTGGCCCTTTTTGAACCTGATACTGTAAGTGACAAGTTCCGTCATCTCTTCTTTTGACATTTTTTTGCCGAGGAGATCTATATACTGGCTCCGTTCCTGGTCGACTATGTCAAAATCAATCTTCTTCTCGTATTCCAGGGTGTCGACGAGCTTCCCGAAGTTGGGGTAATTATCCAGGGAAATACCGTCTTTCATAAGGCGTTCGTTCAAATACGCGGCAAAATCGCTGAGTTCAACTTCCTTTTCCTTGAACGCCCTTATCTTGAGGTCAAGCCCTTTTAATTTCGGCGGATAAACGATCGCTTTTAATCTGTTGATGACCGTCCGGATATCAAGAAAGAACTTTTCGATAACAGCCTTATATGGATAGGTCTTTGTAAAGGCCTGCAGGTTCTTTACATAATCATCCCTGTTCTCCGCGCCGAATATGGTCCCTTTATATTCCGAGGTAATGGAGAAAAACTCGGCTCCCGTTATCTCGCCTTTTTTCATGAAATAGTTCGCTACTTCCTCGCGGATCCCGGCGTCCGGAAAGGCCCTGAACCATGAAGTGTCGACAATACCCTTGGCGCCTTCGACGGAGATCATATCCACGCCGCATTCTTTGACCAGCTGGGCCAGGATACGATTTATGTTCTGCTGCGCTTCATAATTACAATGAGCGTCCTGTATATGGATAATGGTCTTATCTTTCTTACCCTTATACGTTGACTTTATCGTTCCGCAATCTATCGCGACCCCTATGTCGTCTACAGCCAACGCGGAGTCCACGAACTTTTCTTTTCCATGCGCGGCAAAATCGTTTTCAGCGGCGGCGAAACTTACGTTATAAAAAGCGAACGTTAAAACAAGGAAAACGCTCACCGATCTCATAAAAATAGATTTTTTGAATACATTACTCATTGTTATTTTCTCCTCTTATACTGTGATCCTAAACTTGTAAATCGCACCATTTGACTTTTTCATATATCAACATTTCGATAGCAATTTTGAACCTTATCTTCCTTTTTTTTCTTTTTACCGTTAGTTCAATTATAGCGCAAACCCAAAAGGATGTCAATAACTTATTAACTAACTTTTTTGTTATCTAATTTTACCCTTTATTTGGTCCCTGATAGCCGGGATTTGAACCCCGGATGCCTCGAGTTCCCATGCTTGCCCTTGCGCTTTGACGAGCATCTCAAGCACATATCTCTCATAACCTGGCCCTTGACCCTATAATTATTACGCGGCCTGGAGAGCCAGCATCCTCATCTTATAAAGCCGCTTGAGTTGTTCATACTCCAGCGGCTCTGCCTTGGGTAAAAATATCACTATTCTCAATGCCTTGTCGTATTCCGCTATAAGCGGGAGATCCGGGGCCTCTTTACCCATTGCCAGTTCCAGCGCGATCGATATCATCCCGATTATTTGTATGACATTGATCTGCGAGTCCGTTGTCTTTGCCTTATCCAGTTCTCTCGTGTCTATGCCCGCCAGGAACGCCCTTTTCTTTTGCCTTGTGCTTCTCAACCCGTCAAACCTCTCAGAGTTTATCGTATTATTCGATGCCAGCACCACCACATTCGAAAGTTTAGTGGATGTCTCCTCAGCCTCTTTAAGGAGCTCTTCAGCCAGATCATTACTCCCGCTGTGCACTACCCGCACATTATCCAGCCCCATGGATTTCAACGTGTCTCCAAGGGATTCTATCTCCCCTATAAGCGGATTTATCGCGCCGTGCTGCATCCCGCCCCGCTCATACTCCGGGATCCAGTCTGTCTCAAGTCCTATTATCAGCTTCTGGTCTTCCCGCCCGGCGCTCCTGGCAAGCGTGATCAGCGCCGCTATTACGCTGTCGGTCCCAAGAGTGTCGATGTTTTCCCTTATGTCCGCCGCGGCTGATATCACATTATCCGGCAGGTCTATTCTATCTATTCTTTCCTCGTCAGCAGGTCCCCGCAATTCATCAACGGCATCCAGCGCCTGTTCCATCTGACTCCTTATCTCCGCGGTGCTGTCGCCTCTGTTCATTGCCGGTGTATTAGAAGATATCGCGCCCTTTTCGATAAGAAAAATAACAAGTTCATTGCCCGCGTTCACCAGTCTTGTCCTCCTGTTATTGATCGCGGCCTCCACTATCTCAAAAAGCTGCGTTACCTGATCGTCTCTAGGCGTAACAGCAGGCGCTTCGGGTATCTGCTCCTCTTGCATTGGCAGAAATTGTTCTGGAAGTATATCCTTATTTCTTAGCGATGCGCGGCGCTGTGCTTCACCCATTGTCTGCAGTATAGCTGTCCGGATATCCTGTTCGTCCTGCGGGAATTTCTGTTTTAATTTTGAAATTTCATTCCGCAATTCATCACCCGAAACCGCGCCCTCTTCCAACTCAGCGTATTTCTCCGCACATTTCCCCGCTAGATCTCTCTCGCCGATAATAAGCGCCATGCTAAGTAATCGTTTTACGTCCTTAATTTCCTTACCATGAACTTTCTCCAAGTCACTCTTGTAACGTATCACATATCGTTCATATAACTTGTCAGGATCGATATCTGCTACAGCGCTGTTTAACCGCTGCAACCCCTTCTCTGTCCCGTAATAATTATGGTCGTATCTATATGTGTCAAAATAGGCGTCGTTCTCTTCCGTCCACGCGTTAAATGTCTTTACATAAAAATCAAAAATACCGTTTTCTCCGAATAATTCCCTGTCCGGAGTTTGCAAATCCTTGAAGTTCAGATTTTTCTGCCGGCAGATCTCCATAAAAGCGGCTTTTACTCTGGTTTTTACTTCTCTAGCCATATCTTCCCGGGTCTTCTTGTCAGACACAAAAATATCGTCAGGAACGAAAATATCCATATCTACGTCCCTGACATATTTCCAGTATTTCGGGTATTGATGCCCGAACATGGAAAATCTACAGGAGCTTCCGACAAGGCATATAACTATATCGTCCGTATCCAATGCCCTGGATGCCGCCTCCATCCAGAGGTCCACTAAATTCGCTCTAGCGTTAAAACGCTGTTCCGGAACCGTATAAATATCTTTCGATGCCCAGTTTGCATGTGCTGTAAACCGCGCTAAAGGCACATCCCGGTGCTGTGCCGGCGGGATCTGCCGCCGAGATGTATCACTGTCGGCTAACCATATGTTCCGCCGGGCTTGTTCCATAAGTTCCTTTGGTTCTGCTGCCTCAAACCCCCTCAATGTCTCTGCAAGCGCCCGCACGTCCTGACTCGCGTATTCATCAGGCGTTTCAAAATTAACAATAAGTTCTGTGGTCGTATTTGTTCTTTGTCTCAGCCCGATTATATATGCCAGAAGATCCTTTACTATACGAGTACCCTCGTTATCTTTATAAAACGATATATCCGGGGCGCCGCCAATCCCTCCGTGCGTCCACTCATTTTTCTCTTCCATATATACGGGAATGGCGATATGAACTTCTCCAAGCAGTTTTATCGTTTTCTCATCAAGGATATTTTCAAGGTAATCTATCGGCTCCTGAGCATCTCCGCCCGGCTCCCCCTTCTTTTCTGTCAGCGCTGTGGCCCCCACGTGCCCCAGATCAATAAGCAGGCCGCAGCCGGTTTCTTCCAATACTCTTTTAATAAAGTCCGGTCTCCATACATATTTATTACCGGGAAAATGATCTACGTTTTCAAGGAGTATCGGATTTTTATGCCCGGTTTCCTCCATTTTTTGTTTTAACAGCTGGATATTTTCCACGATCCTTTTGAAAACCTCTTTTTCGGACAACTCTCCGCTGGCCTCAATGCCCTTCGCTGTTAGTCTGAACTTCTCTATACCAAGACCAAGATGGAGAGATAGCGGGCCCGTATGCCCCAGCCTGTCCAGCATCTCATAGATTATCGGACTTTTAATCAACCCTTTTGCCGCGGGGTCGCACAAATTAAGCATGTCCTTTGGAGAATCATTTTTTGGGCGGACGCACATCAGATGCAGAGTTTTGTTCAAAGCCATAAGACCGTTCTCTTCTAGCTCATCAACAACTCCTGGATATATATGGGGAACTTCGACATTAAGAGGATGTGTAATCTCTTCCTTTGGACGTTTCTTCGTGGTATTAACCGTAAAAGAAGGGATAATGTTAAATTTCTCAAAAACAGGATCGCGATATTCCGGATCTACCGCACTTTTATTTTCCTGTTGAGGTGACCCATCGCTTTCGTCCTGGTCCTGTTTTTCGACTTCTTCCTTTATAATTTGTTCGATCTGTTCAAGCCATTTAAAATCACAGCTTATGACGAGTCTGCTTGGTCTTGTTACATAATAGGACTGGAGCGCGCGTTCTTCTCCCCTCACGTACGATGGATAATATTCTACCTTTATTGCCTGATCCAGGACCGTGGTAATGCGTTCAATATTCAGGCCGGTTTCCCGCATCAAGGCCGATAAGACGCTGCCAAGACGTTTATAATCCCTTTTTTTCAACTGGGACAATACTTCAGCCTCCGGCTTTTGCTCCAGACGTTCGACAAGATATACGGCCAGATAATAATTCAATAAAAAGTTCTCTTCATCCATTGGCTCCAGCGCATCGGCTAAACGCGTCCGCAGCGAAGTGTTCCCGTATAAGGACGAAACAAGCGCCCTTATATCAGAAGGATTACCGGAAACAGCTTTGTCATACGCTTTTGGATATAACGACGCTTTATAATGCCTGCCGCTTTTTGCCTCATTGTCAGCCGCTTTATATTTCCGCGCGAAACGTTCGAACGGCCTGCAACAGCGCAGTACCGCCCGTACCGATTTCACTCCCAGAACAGAACCCAGCACAAAAGCGCCGGCGCTGGAACCAAGTATGGGAACAGCTGCCATAACAAAAAGCTCAAGGTCATCGCCCCACGATATATCCCTATAATAGATCAGATAATCAAATACCAGCCATAAAACAACCCCTCCCACCACCGACCCTGAAAACCCTCCAAAAGCATTGGCAAAATACGATCTCGGAATTCTCTTTACGGCCGCGGCAAATTTATCTACCCCTGCGCTCAATGAATACAATAACGGCGCCATTGCCGCCATCCCCCAAAAATGCGACTCAAAACTTTCATGGAACGCTATCAGCCGTTGATCCTTGAAAGAAAGATCCTCGAACGCGGGATGCTTGTAACCGCCGCTTTCCGCGATCTCTATTCTGCGCAGCTGTTTCGGCGCGGGCATGCCGTTTGTTTCAGGGTAGTTTTCAAGGTTGGGGTTTTGCGTATAATAGCTTTTTAATGCTTTGCGGACCGCCCGGCCGACCAGAAAATACCTTGCCGCTGCCCACGCAAAGTATGATCCAACCAGAACCGTTGCCGCGGTTATGCCCGTAAGATCACCTTGCGCAAGATACTGGACCGCGCCGCCGATCGCGCTCGCAATGAATATACCGCCTGTCAGAAGGGACGCCATGTAACCGGATACGGCCTTGAACGCGTGGGGCGGTCCATTGCCTTTGTCCCGGCGTTGTTTCCCGAGTTCTTCCCGTATGAGGCGTTTAAGTTCTTTAAAATCGCAAATTACGGCAAATCCGGCTGAACCATCCACTGGTTTAGTGGTCCCCTCTGATATTATTACTCTCTCATCCACTCCCATACCACGTTCTTTTTCCTCCATATGCCTCTTTTCGGAATAAAAATTCACGGTAATAACCTGCTTTAAAATGTCGTTTATCTCAGAAACACTATCTGCCACACGCTCTCCGTTCTGCGTACTCATCCTGACCCGCAATAGAGGACCGAAAACTCTGGCAATACCTGCTATGCGCTCGCTTCCGCCCCTGCCAACCATTGCGGTGCCGCTCGCCTCTGTTATATAATGGTCGATCCAATGTTCTACATGAGACCATACTGAGGCCGGGTCGTTTATCTTTTCCAGGGCTCTGGCCGCGGCTTTGCGAACGCCTGGATCCGTGTCTGATAACGTGCGCAACAACGGTTCGACCGCCCGCTTATCGCCAAGTTTCCCTAAAGCTTCGGCTACGGCTTCGCGAAGGCCTGGATCCGAGTCTGACAACCTCCACAACAACGGTTCGACCGCCCGCTTATCGCCAAGTTTCCCTAAAGCAGTGGCCACGGTTCTGGAAAACCCTTTATGCCAATCTAATAATCTTTCCAGCAGCGGTCCAAACGCTCTCTCATCTCCAAGCCGGCCCAGGGCTTCGGCCGCTTCCATGCAGGCAATCTTATTTGAAGATGATAATGCCTTTATATATCCATCAACCATCTGCGCTCTGGTAGCACGTAATTTCCTCAGGGCTACGGTCACGGCCCGGCGAACGCCCGGATCCGGGTCCGATAACATCGATAATAACGGTTCGATCGCCCGCTTATCGCCGAGTTCCCCTAAAGCTATGGCTACGGCCTTACGAACGCCTGGATCCGGGTCTGATAGTTTTTTCAGTAAAGGTTCAACCGCCCCCTTATCGCCAAGCCGGCCCAGGGTTTCGGCCGCTTCCATGCAAACAGTCTCATCCAAAGATGATAACGCCTTTATATACCCATCAACCATTTGTGTTTTAGCAGCGCCTGATTTTTTCAAACTTTCGGCTGCGGCCCGGCGAACTGCCGGATCCGGGTCCGATAGTTTTTCCAGTAAAGGTTCAACCGCCAGCTTATCCCCAAGTTTCCCTAAAGCTCTGACTACGGCTTGGCGAACGTTTGGATCCGGGTCCGATAGTTTTTCCAGTAAAGGTTCAACCGCCAGCTTATCCCCAAGTTCTCCTAAGATCCCGGCCGCGATGCTGCGGTCAGCCGGATCATTGGATGATAAAGCTGCTATGCATTCATTATACGCATCGACCATCCGTGTTCCTGGAACACCCAATTCTTCCAGGGTCCTGACAGTAATTCTTGAAAAACTGTCTGATAACATTTTCAGCAACGGTCCAATCGCCCTTTTATCGCCAAGTTTCCCTAAAGCTTCGGCTGCGGCTTCGCGAACAGACCTTTCCTCATCTGATAAT
>JAYEOV010000014.1:0-18663 GCA_034723315.1 Candidatus Omnitrophota bacterium
AGGGTATTATGAACCAGCCGGTGGTCTTCGACGGCAGGAATATTTATGATCCCGGGAGGCTTAAGAAACTCGGGTTCAAATACTCGGGTATCGGCCGGGGGCAGGCTGAAGGTGACAGAAGGCTGGGATAAGGGGTCAGACCTTGACATTGACATAATTTGAAAAAAGAAAAATGGCAAATATCAAGACCTGACCCCCTACTGTTGCTGTTGGGGTTTTTAGGTTTACGATTCGCGAGGTGGAGATAAGTGATAGGAGGTGGAGATAAATGATAGAAGGTGTACGGGTAAAGAAGCTTAAACTGATCCCGGACGACCGGGGCCGTCTGATGGAGATACTCCGCAGCGATGATGAGATCTTCGAAAAGTTCGGGCAGGTATACATGACGACGGTATTCCCCGGCGTGGTAAAAGCCTGGCATTTCCACAAGAAGCAGACTGACAATTTTACCTGTGTCAGGGGAAAGATACGCCTGGGGCTTTATGACGGCCGCGGGAATTCACCGACGTTCGGCAAAGTGGAGGAGTACATTTTAAGCGTTGAAGAGCCGATCCTTGTTCAGATACCGTCCGGGGTCTATCACGGGTTCAAAGGTATCGGCGAGGAAGAGGCCGTGGTCATCAATACTGTTACTTTGCCCTATGACCACGAAGACCCGGATGAATACAGAATGGACGCGTATGATAACGATATACCGTTCGATTGGGGAGATGCCGTTGCTTATGGGTGATTTTTGGGCCACGGTTGACACTTCGGCTGTTGAAAGCGGTCAGTGGGCGAAAAAGGAGCTATCATGAAAGGTATAATACTGGCGGGTGGTATTGGGTCGAGGATGTTACCGCTTACGAAGATAACGAACAAACACCTTCTGCCTGTATATAACAGGCCGATGATATATTATCCGATAATGACCCTCGTGGATGCCGGGATCCGTGATATCATACTGGTGACTGGAGGTAACCATGCCGGGAATTTTCTCCGCCTGCTCGGTAACGGCCATGATTTTGGATTGAAGGGTATCAATTACGCGTATCAGGAGAAAGAAGGCGGAATAGCGGAGGCCTTGAGCCTCGCGGAATATTTCGCGGACGGCGATAAGATAGTGGTCATGCTTGGTGATAATATCGTCGAAAAAAGCATTAAAGCGGAAGTGGAGAAGTTCGCCGCTCAACCGGAAGGGGCCAGGATACTCATAAAGGACGTCTCGCATCCGGAAAGGTTCGGGGTGGTGGGGTTCGAGGGTGACAGGATAGTCCGCATCAGCGAAAAACCCGAAAAGCCGGAGACCAATTATATTGTAACGGGTATCTATATGTATGACGGACAGGTCTTTGACTTTATCAAGGAACTGAAACCCTCCGGCCGCGGGGAGCTTGAGATAACGGATGTGAACAACATGTACCTGAAAAAGGGACAGCTTGAATATTCCATGCTTGACGGCTGGTGGACCGATGCCGGGACTTTCGATTCGCTGCTTAAGGCCAGCAAGCTGGTCGCGGAGAAGGAACAGGGTTCTGAAGGAGACGAGTAGTCTGTGATGGGTGATCAGTTATCGGTTATCGGTGATCGGTGATCGGTATACGTGATACGCACGACGACATACGATATACGAAATACGAGACCACAGGGAGAAAAAATGCGTTTACTGATAACAGGCGGCTGCGGGTTCATAGGTTCGAATTTCATACATTTTATGCTGGAAAGATACAAAGACGCCCGCGTGATAAACCTTGATAAACTGACCTATTGCGGCAATCCCGAAAATCTCAATGATGTTTCTTCGGATATGCGGTATTCTTTCGTCAAGGGCGACATCTGCGACAGGGACCTGGTAGAAGACCTGATGACAGATGTGGATACCGTGATCAATTTCGCCGCGGAAACTCATGTCGACAGGTCTATCAAGTATCCGGACGACTTCCTGATGACGAACGTTTTCGGCGTCAAAACGCTCCTTGAAGCGGCAAGGAAAGCCGGCGTCGCCCGTTTCATCCAGATAGGGACTGACGAGATCTACGGGAGCGTCGATGAAGGCCTGTCGAGGGAAGGTGACCCGCTTAAACCGAACAGCCCGTATTCGGCGACCAAAGCCGCCGCGGATATGCTCGCGCTATCCTACCACGCGACATACGGCCTGCCGGTGGTCGTCATAAGAAGTTCAAATAATTTCGGACCGTACCAGTATCCCGAAAAGATAATCCCTCTTTTCATAACCGACCTTCTGGAAGATAGAAAGGTCTCCCTTTACGGAGACGGCGGCAATGTCAGGGATTGGTTATTTGTGAAGGATAACTGCGCGGGTATCGATCTGGTGCTGCGCAGAGGCAAACCGGGACAGATCTATAACATAGGCGGAGGGTGCTGCTTAAGTAACCTCGAACTTACCGGTAAGATCCTGTCGGTGATGGGAAAAGGTAAAGAGTCTATCGAGTATGTCAATGACAGGCCCGGTCATGACAGGCGATACGCGTTGGATTCATCCAGGGTCAAAGAACTCGGTTGGGCGCCGGAAGCCGGTTTTGACAGGAATCTTGAAGAAACTGTCCGCTGGTATGGAGAAAACGGGGACTGGTGGAGGCCCCTCAGGGACAAGGCGGAAATTATTGAGTGGTGATTCGTCGCTCGTGATCCGTGACTCGTGGCTCGTATACGGGACAAGCACGAAAAACGAACGACGAACCACGGTATAGAATCAATATTACTACTTTATAATAATGAAAATTTTGATCACTGGTTCGAGCGGAATGCTTGGTACGGAACTTTGTGAGGTTCTTGAGTCGGATCATGCGGTAGCAGGTGTTGATATTACAAGTCCACAGTCCACGGTCCATCCTGTACCAGAACAAGTTCGGTACAGGACAAGCGGTCCACGCCGTTTTTACGAAGCGGACATTACTGACGCGGAAAGGATACGGGAAGTTTTTGATCAGGAAAAGCCCGGGATGGTGATACATGCGGCTGCGTGGACGGATGTCGACGGGTGCGAGGAGGATCCTGAGAAAGCATACACGCTGAACACCACGGGAACGGAGAACGTGGCAAGAGCCGCGGCGGCGAATGCGGTCCCTTTGATATTTCTGAGCACGGACTTTGTTTTTGACGGCGAAAAGAACCAGCCTTACACTGAAAAAGACAGGACGGCCCCGATAAGCGTATACGGAAGGACTAAAGAAGAAGCTGAGAAGGTCGTGGAAAGGTCGCTGGAGAAATACGCTATCGTCAGGACGAGCTGGCTTTTCGGGAAGAACGGCAGGAATTTTGTCGATACTATCGTGAACAGGGGAAGATCAGGGAACCGGATAAGGGTAGTGAACGACCAGACAGGAGCCCCTACGTACGCGAAGGATCTTGCCCGTGCCATAAAAAAGCTTGTGGATCCCGCGGCAATTTTGTCCGGGGATATTTATCACATATCGAACGCGGGATGGTGTTCATGGTACGATCTTAGCGTCCGGGTACTGGAAAGGGTCGAAGGCCTGGCCGGGACCGCCGTAGAGCCGATAACTTCGGATGAATTTAAAAGACCCGCGAAAAGGCCCAGGTTCTCGGTGCTGGATAACAGCAAGTTCATCCGGACGACCGGTTTTTGCATGCGTCCCTGGGAGGAAGCGGTGGATGAGTACCTCAGTGTTCGATATGGACGTGTGATCGGTGATCAGTGAAGTTCCGGGGACACGCCTGTTGAGGGGCATATTTTGCTTGCCCAGGCATGTCCCCAGAATATATTTTTGTAACGGAATTTCAATAACCAAAGCCGTAGGAGCCGCCTCCAGGCGGCGAACCCATGTTGATAATTTTGTTCGCGGCCTGGAGGCCGCTCCTACGGGACAGGTGAAAAGTTCGCCCGAAGGGCGCTAAGTTCTAATTTTTATTGAGTACAATGAACGCGTATACCGAACTTAGGAAGAAGATACGGGACAAAAAGGCCGTTATAACGGTTGTGGGGCTCGGCTATGTCGGTCTGCCTATGGCGCTGGAATTCTCAAAAAAAGGATTCATGGTGCACGGCCTGGATAAAAGCGAAAAACGCGTTAAGAAGTTGAAGAAAGGGGTGTCTTACATAAAGGACGTTTCGGATGAAGAAATATTGCGCGTTGTCGGAAAGGGAAATTTTCGCGTTACCACTGACGACAGGGTAATGAGCGGTTCCGACGTGATCATGATCTGTGTCCCCACGCCGTTAAGCGAGGCGAAGAAACCCGACGTTTCTTTTATTCTGGCCGCGGGCAGGACATTGAGACGCAGATTGAGAAAAGGGCAGCTGATAGTGCTTGAAAGCACGACTTATCCCGGGACGACAAGGGAAGTGATGCTTCCGATACTTGAGAAGACCGGTCTCAGTCCGGGGAAGGATTTTTTCCTGGCTTTTTCTCCCGAAAGGATAGATCCCGGGAACCCGAAGTATACTTTCACGAACATACCGAAGCTGGTCGGCGGCTTTACGAAACGTGGCACGGAACTGGCCAGGTTGCTTTATTCAAGGGTGGTCGGCAAAGTCGTAGGACTTTCCAGCCCGGAAGCCGCGGAGGTCGCCAAGCTGCTCGAGAACACGTTCCGCATAGTGAATATCGGCCTGATCAATGAGTTCGCTACCTTGTGCAACAAACTGGGTATCGACGTGTGGGAAGTCATTGACGCCGCGAGGACAAAACCTTTCGGTTTTATGCCATTCTATCCGGGACCGGGTGTGGGGGGGCACTGTATCCCGGCTGACCCCATGTATCTGTCCTGGAAAGCCAGAAAAGTAGGTTTCGAAACGAAGATGATAGACCTTGCCGCAAAGGTCAACCGGAACGCTCCCGCTCATATCGTCGAGAGGATCGAGGCCCTGCTCAGGGAAAGAAATAAAAAGATCAAAGGGGCAAGGATCCTTATAATAGGGGTGGCCTATAAAAGAGACGTTAACGACCTGAGAGAGTCGCCCGCTCTGGATATTTTACAACTGCTCAAAAAGAAAAAGGTAACATGGACATATCATGATCCGTACATACCGTTCCTGGATACACACGGGATGAAAGCGAAACCGAGCAGGCTGACCAGGTCCTTCCTGAAGAAGCAGGATATGGTCATAATTATTACTGACCATAGTTGTATCGATTACAGGAAAATAGCCAGTAATGCCCGGCTTGTTTTCGACACCAGGAACGCGATGGGAACGAGGGGCATCAAGGGCGATAATATCGTGAAATTGTAAAATAGATGAAGTTTTGAAGTTCCGGGGACACGCCTGTTGTTAGCGCCAAGTAGGAACTGCTGAAGTTCCGGGGACACGCTTGTTGTAGACGACACGAGGGGGCGCCCAAGCATGTCCCCGGAATATATTACTAATTTTAAATGTTTGAGGAGGGAAATGGCGAAATATCTGGTTACAGGAGGCGCGGGTTTTATCGGGTCCAACATTGTGGAGGAGCTCGTGAACCGCGGCGCTGATATCCGTGTTCTTGATGATCTTTCCACCGGGAAGGAAGAGCACCTCGCTCCTTTTATGGACAGTATCGAGTTTCGGAAGGGGGATATCCGCGACGAAAACGATATGGGCGAAGCCCTTAAAGATGTTGATTTTGTCATACACCAGGCAGCTCTGAGAAGCGTGGCCCGGAGCGTCGAAGCGCCGGTCGCGACGAATGATGTCAACGTTAACGGTACTCTTAACCTGCTGCTCCGGGCAAAGGCGCAAGGCGTGAAGAGGGTCGTCTATGCTTCAAGCAGTTCCGTTTACGGAGACTGTAAAGAGTTTCCCCAGATGGAGACTTTTGCGCCCAATCCGATATCCCCGTATGCCGTGAGTAAGCTTGCCGCCGAACAGTACTGCAGAATGTTCAGTTATACCATGGGGCTTGAGACGGTCAGCCTGAGGTATTTCAACGTCTTCGGCCCAAGGCAGAACCCTGAGTCAAAGTATTCGGCGGTGATCCCGGCGTTCATATCGATGCTCGTAAAAGATCAGCCCTGCACGATAGACGGCGATGGCAGACAGTCCCGCGATTTCACCTATGTCACCAATGTTGTTGACGCTAACCTCGCGGCGTGCGAAATTCCCGGGCTTTCCGGTATGGTCTTTAATGTTGCCTGCGGGCATGATTATTCGGTTATTGATGTCGCGGAGAATCTGAAGAAGATACTCGGTAAAGATATGGAGTCTGTTCACGGGCCAAAACGTCCGGGTGATGTTGAGAGGACTTTCGCCGATATAGACCGGTTAAAGGAAGTTCTCAAAGTCGAACCGCGGGTCAATTTTCACGAGGGGCTTGAGAAGACGGTGGAGTGGTTCGTTGGTGGCTGATAACTTTGTAGAAATCAGAGGCCGGTAACCGGATTAAGTTTTTCCGGTAACCGGTCTCTGGGTTCTTTACGTATAATGAAAGACAATAAAATAAACATACTGGGTATTTCGGCTTTTTATCATGATTCGGCGGCCGCGTTCATTCAGGACGGCGAGATAATCGCCGCCGCTCAGGAGGAAAGGTTCACAAGGAAAAAACACGATCCGTCCTTTCCCCGACAGTCCGTAGATTACTGTCTCAGGGAAGCGGGAGTAGACATGCGGGACGTGGATATAGTGGCTTTTTATGATAAGCCTTTTATCAAGTTCGAGAGGCTGCTCGAGACATACCTGGCATTTGCTCCTTTCGGGATCAGATCGTTCATTGAGGCCATGCCGCCCTGGATAAAGAAAAAGCTGTTCATAAAGGAATATATAAAAGATACGCTCGGGTATGCCGGGACCATTATCTTCCCGGAACACCACCATTCCCACGCGGCGAGCGCTTTTTATCCCTCACCATTCGAGGAATCGGCTATACTGACCGTGGACGGGGTGGGGGAATGGGCTACCGCGAGCTTCGGTAAAGGCAGGGGCAATAAAATAGAGCTTTTCGGCGAAATAAGGTTTCCACATTCTCTCGGCCTTTTATATTCCGCGTTCACGTATTACTGCGGGTTCAAGGTCAACTCCGGCGAATACAAGCTCATGGGACTGGCGCCTTACGGCGAGCCCGAGTACGTGGATATCATACTGGATGAACTCATAGATCTGAAAGATGACGGTTCGTTCAAGCTGAACTTGAAATATTTTAATTACTGCACGGGCCTGACGATGACGAACAACAGGTTCCACGATCTGTTCGGCGGTCCGCCGAGAAGGAAAGAAAGCGGGCTTGACCAGAAACATATGGACCTTGCGAAATCAGTCCAGATCGTCACGGAGATGGCGATAATGAACATGGCCAGACACGTGTACGAGAGGACCGGTTCGGAGAACCTCTGTATGGCGGGAGGGGTCGCGCTCAACTGCGTCGCGAATGGAAAAATTCTCAGGGAAGGACCTTTTAAGAACCTCTGGATACAGCCGGCGTCCTCCGACGCGGGCGGGGCTCTCGGCGCCGCGCTTATAGCGTGGCATGAGTATCTGGAAAGGGACAGGAAGGCACACGGTGTCAGGGATGCCCAGAAAGCCAGTCTTCTGGGTCCATGGTTCACGGACGGGGAGATAGAGAAATATCTTATCGAGAACGATATCCCGTATGAAAAATTGCCCAGCGAAGATATTTGCAGGGCCATAGCGGGATTGATAGCCGAGGAGAACGTGATAGGGTGGTTCCAGGGGAGGATGGAATTCGGGCCGCGCGCGCTGGGTTCCAGGAGCATACTCGGTGACCCCAGGTCCGGGAAGATGCAGTCCATTATCAACAGGAAGATCAAGTTCAGGGAATCGTTCAGGCCGTTTGCGCCCAGTGTTTTACTGGAGAGATCGGAAGAGTATTTCGGTCTTAAATGCGAGAGCCCTTACATGCTGCTGGTATCTCCCCTGAGCGAGGAGAAGAGAGAGAAGGTAGAGAGTGGGCAGGATCTTAAGGGTATGGACAAGCTGAAAGTGAAGCGTTCGGAGGTTCCTGCGATCACACACGTGGATTATTCGGCGAGGGTCCAGACGGTAAAGAGCGAGGACAATCCGCTTTATTATGACATGATACGGCAGTTTTGCGAGGAACACGGGTGTCCGTTGGTGATCAACACCTCATTCAACGTCAGGGGGGAACCGATCGTATGCACTCCTGATGACGCGTACAGGTGCTTCATGAGGACGAACATGGATTACCTTGTGATGGGGCCGTTCCTTGTCGATAAGAGAAAACAGGACCCGGGCAGGCTGCGGCTCGAAGAAGTCGATAAGTTCGAGCTGGATTAGTTCCGGGGATATATTTTCGCCTCCCCCCTTTGAAAAAGGGGGCCAGGGGGATTTTTTAACTCATTGATTATCGATAACAATGATGGAAAACGTAAAAACAAAGGATCTCAGGCAGTTCGGTATAGTCCTCGGTATCATACTCGGGATAATCGGGGGAATACAGTTTCTTAAAGGCCATACACATGTTTATCCCTGGTTTTTCGGTTTTGGGATCACGGCGCTGCTGCTGGGGGCAGCTCTGCCGTGGCTTTTGAAACCCGTGTTTATAGGTTTTACAAAAGTGGCTCACGCCATCGGCTGGTTCAACACAAGGGTGATATTGATCCTTGTGTATTATCTCCTCCTGACCCCGATAGGCGTCGTCATGAGGCTTTTCGGCAAGGACCTGCTGAACAAAAAAATCGATAAGTCCGAAAAGACTTACTGGCTGGAAAGGGAGAAACCGGTAGCGGTGAAAGAAGACCTGGAGAAGCAGTTTTAGACAAGGAGAATAAGATGGGCAAAGTGGCGATAATAAAGGAACTCTGGGATTTTTTGAGGACACGTAAAAAATGGTGGCTCCTGCCGATAATCATAATGCTGCTTCTCCTGGGGCTGTTGATACTTTTTACCGAATCGTCGGCAGTGGCGCCGTTCATTTACACGTTATTTTAGGTTCCGGGTCAACTTGATATAGTAGGAATTTCCTTTTTGGAATTTTCAATTTGCTGTCATTCCGAGCGACTCGGCGTAGCCCGAAGGGCGAAGCCGGGGAGTCGAGGAATCTATTTTCAGATCCCTCGCCCTCTTGAATTATACGGCTGAGAGGGCTCGGGATTAAATTCGCATTATGACTTACGCTCCTTTCAGTCGCGTAAATCATGTGCTCATTCAACTTGACAAGATGAAGTTCTATAGAGCCGTAAAGGTCGTCTTATACCTGATATTTCTCATAGCCCTCCTCGAAATATGGGCAAGGGGATATTACGCGGCCGGAAGAGGCATGAGTTTTTTTGCCTCTCCCGCGGATCAGGTATATATGTGGTATCCGGGGCTCAGGGCCCTGAAGGATTATAAATACGACGAGAACGATTTTAATCTGCTCCTGCTTGGCGGGTCAGTTCTTACGGAGGATTGGGGACAGATACCCGAATTCCTGAGGAAGAAGATCAAAAAGGATCTGGGGAGGGAGGCGAACATAGTAAACCTGGCGGCGGCGGCGCACAGCTCGCTTGACAGTTACTATAAGTACGGATACCTTGGCGGCAAGCGTTTTGACATGGTGGCGTTTTATCAGGGGATAAACGAGGTCAGGGCCAATAACGTTCCCCCGGAAGTGTGGAGAAATGATTACTCCCACTATTCGTGGTATGATGAGGTCAATTTTTATTTTCGTCACCCGTGGCTGCGCAGGACCGGACTTGTACTGCCGTATTTCATTAAACACCTGCTGGTCCAGCTTGAGAGGGAAGTAACTAACCCGGGCAGGTTCGCTCCCGATCATTCCCCGAAGAAAGAATGGCTGGGTTACGGCAGTGACATAAAAACGGGAGAAAGCTTTCGCGGGAACCTTCTGAAAATAATATCCGCGGCCAGGGTAAAGACAGAGCCCTTGATGGTCATGACATTCGCGTATTATTCGCCCGAAAAAGAGGAATTTGACGAGGACAGCCCATATGTAAGATTTACGGAGATCTGGGGCGATACGGGGAACGTCATCAAGGGGATAAAGGTCCATAATGAGGTGATCAGAGAACTTGCGGGGGATGATGATTTTATTTTTCTGGACCAGGAGAGATTACTCGGTCACGACAGGAGGTATTTCACGGATATTTGCCACTTTTCCGATGAAGGCAGCGAGGTCTTCGCGGAGAACATGGTCGGAAAAATAAACAGGGTTCCGTCCCTGAAAAAAGAAAGTGAGAGGAAATGAGGATATTACTGACCGGGGGGGCTGGATTCATTGGGTCTCATCTTGCGGAGAAATTGCTGAAAATGGGGAATGAGGTTATATGCATGGACAACCTTATAACAGGCAGGCAGGAAAATATAGCCCATCTTGCGGAAAATCCGGAATTTGGATTTATTAAACATGATGTATCAAAATATATAGTTGTTGAGGGGAAAATTGATTATGTGCTTCATCTGGCCTCTCCGGCAAGCCCGGTGGATTACCTCAACCACCCGATAAAGACGTTGAAGGTGGGGTCGCTGGGAACTCATAACTCGCTCGGAGTGGCCAAAAAACACAAGGCCAGGTTCCTGCTTGCCTCCACGTCCGAGGTCTACGGTGACCCGCTTGAAAATCCTCAGCCGGAGACGTATTGGGGAAATGTCAATCCGGTAGGCCCGCGAGGTGTATATGACGAGGCAAAACGCTTCGCGGAGGCGATAACCCTTGCCTACCACAGGGTTCACGGCATAGACACAAAGATAGCGCGTATCTTCAACACCTACGGTGAAAGGATGCGGCAGCACGACGGCAGGGTAGTCCCGAATTTTATTGACCAGGCCCTCAAGGACGAACCTTTGACGGTTTACGGCGACGGGTCCCAGACGAGAAGTTTCTGTTACGTATCAGACCTGATCGAAGGGATAATAAAACTGATGGAATCGGGCCTGAACGAACCCGTCAACCTGGGTAATCCCAAAGAGATGAGCGTTCTTGATTTCGCCGGGAAGATCAAAGAGATCACGGGATGCGGGAGCGAGGTGGTTTTCGAAGATCTGCCCCTTGATGACCCGAGAGTGAGAAGACCCGACATCTCGAAGGCCAGGGAGAACCTGGGATGGGAGCCGAAGATAGGTATCGAGGAGGGGCTTGAGAGAACGATCCGGTGGTATCGGGAGAGGTATGAAGAGTATGGGAATCCGGGGAAGTAGGGAATTTGGGTATCCTGTGATTTGGATATCCGGAAATCAGCGTTTTAGGAGAAAATAAGGAGCGAATATGGGGAAGAAGGCGTTCATAACGGGAATAACGGGACAGGATGGCAGTTATCTTGCGGAGTACCTTCTTGACCGTGGGTACGAGGTTCACGGCATGGTCAGAAGGGTAGCGCTGGAAGACCAGAAACACAGGTTGTGGCGTATCCGTCATATCCAGGACAGGATAGAACTGCACTGCGGGTCCCTTGAGAGCTATCCGAGCATTTTCAAGATAATAAGCAAAATACAGCCTGACGAATGTTACCATCTGGCAGCGCAGAGTTTTGTCACCTATTCTTTCGAGGACGAATTCTCCACCCTGAACACTAACGTGAACGGGACGCATTACGTCCTTTCCTCGGTCGAGACTGCCTACCCAAAATGCAGGTTCTATTTCGCGGCTTCCAGCGAGATGTTCGGGAGGGCGGACGAGGTCCCTCAGAACGAAAGGACCAGGTTCCACCCGCGTTCCGCTTACGGCATTTCCAAGGTGGCGGGATATGATCTCACGCGGAACTACCGCGAGGCCTACGGCCTGTACGCCTGCAGCGGTATCCTCTTCAACCATGAATCCCCGCGCAGAGGGTTCGAATTCGTGACGAGGAAGATAACTTCCGCCGCCGCGCAGATAAAACTCGGCCTGACGGATAAACTTTATCTGGGGAACCTGGACGCGAAGAGGGACTGGGGGCATTCGAAAGAATACGTGAAGGTCATGCATACCATGCTTCAGCGGGAGAGTCCAGAAGATTATGTCATAGGCACCGGTCAGACGCATTCGGTCAGGGAGTTCGCGGAACTGGCTTTCAGGGAGCTGGACCTTGATTACAAGGATTACGTTGAGATCGATAAGAAATTTTTTCGGCCCGCCGAAGTGGATCTGCTGGTGGCCGACTGCACAAAGGCGAAGAACGAACTGGGGTGGGAATATAACCTGGCTTTTGAAGACCTGGTCAGTGAGATGGTTAAAGCCGATCTTGCATTTTTCAAATTGAATAAAGATAGATAAAATGTCGGAAAGAACACGCATGAACATTCCGTTACTGGACCTTAAAGCGCAGTATCAGGGCATCAAGAAAGAGGTCGACGATATAATGCTGAAGGTCGTCGAGAGGCAGAACTTTATTTTGTCGCGGGAAGTCAGCGACCTTGAGCGGGAGATCGCCGAGTACGTGGGGGTTTCGCACGCGGCCGGCGTCGCTTCAGGGACCGACGCTCTCATCCTCGCGATGCGGGCCGCGGGCATAGGGGAAGGGGACCTGGTGATCACCACTCCCTTCACCTTTTTCGCGACTTCTGAGTCAATTTCCATACTGGGCGCGAAACCGGTCTTTGTTGAGATTGACCCTGGAACATATAACATAGATCCCGCCGGCATCGAGGCATTGTTACGAGATACGAGATACGAGATACGAGATACGATCAAAGCGATTATTCCGGTTCATTTGTACGGACAGTGCGCTGACATGGCCCGGATCATGGCGATAGCTGATGAACACGGCCTGAAGGTCATAGAGGATTGCGCCCAGGCCATCGGCGCCACGCATAAAGGACGCCAGGCGGGCAGTTTCGGGGCCGCGGGATGCATGAGTTTTTTCCCCAGCAAGAATCTCGGCGGATTCGGTGACGGGGGCATGGTCGTCTCGCCGGACGCTTCGTTGATAGAACACGTCAAGAAATTACGCGCGCATGGCAGCAATGAACAGTACATACACGAGGAAATAGGATATAATTCCCGTCTTGACAGCCTCCAGGCCGCCATACTCCGTGTCAAATTCAAAAAGCTTGACGCGTGGTTTGAGAAAAGGAGAGCGATCGCGAAAAGATATGACGAAACCTTTTCTCCACTGGGAATAACCGTCCCGCAGGTAGCCGAAGGGAACGTTCATACGTACCACCAGTATACAATAGCGCTTGATGACAGGGATGGGCTCCGGCAGCATCTCAAGGCGAGAGGTGTCGCCGCCAGGGCCTATTATCCCGTGCCTCTCCACCTGCAGCCGTGTTACAGGAGCCTGGGATATTCGGCAGGGGCTTTTCCCGTGTCCGAAAAAGCGGCGAAAAAAGTGCTTTCGCTTCCGGTATATCCAGAACTTTCAGATGAAGAGGTTGAATATATCATAGGCGCGGTGAAAGATTTTGTTTCGGGAAAATAACATGGCTGAAAAGGTTTTTTTATCAGTGGTCATTCCGGCGTATAACGAGGAAGAGAACATCGCTTCCACTCTCTCCGAGATATCCGAACACCTCAAGGGTAAGGATTTTTCGTACGAGGTGGTCCTCGCGGACGACGGGTCCACCGACGACACGCTGGGAAAGGCGCGTTCCTTTGAGGACAGGCTGGCGGCTTTCAGGACGATCGAAAGCTCTCCTAACAGGGGGAAAGGATACGTGTTAAGAAAAGCCATGCTGAAGGCGGATGGGGACTATGTCCTGTTCATGGACGCCGACAACTCGACCTCTATCAGGGAGCTGGATAAGTTCCTTCCGTATTTTGGCGGGGGGTATGACATTTTCATCGCTTCAAGACGGATACCGGGCGCGGAAGTCGAAGTCCCGGTCCGGCGCAAGTTAATGGGCAACGTGTATATATTCCTTGCGAAGGCGATACTGGGCATAAGGGTAAGTGA
This sequence comes from Candidatus Omnitrophota bacterium, assembly GCA_034723315.1. Taxonomy (GTDB): domain Bacteria; phylum Omnitrophota; class Gorgyraeia; order Tantalellales; family Tantalellaceae; genus JAYEOV01. The sequence continues at coordinate 13,726 of JAYEOV010000014.1, forward strand.
CATAAATTGCGGATTCAAGGTCTTCAGGCGGAAGGTCGCCGGGGACGTATTTTCCAGGCAGACCATGAACGACTGGAGCTTTGACGCGGAGATCCTGTACCTGTGTAAAAAACGGGGTTACCGGGTAAAGGAGGTGTCTGTGAAATGGGTTCATAAGGATACTTCCAAGGTAAAGCCGTTCAGGGACGCGTTCAGGAGTTTTATGGGCCTTATGAAGATAAAAATGAATGCCCTGAACGGTAGATACGGTAAGAGTTAAAAACTTTAAACTAATATGGTCTCCATAATCCTGCCCACGTATAACGAAAGCGAGAACATCACCGACATGATAAACGGCCTTTACCGGCACGTAGATCGGCCGCTGGAGGTGATCGTGGTGGATGACGATTCCCCCGACGGGACCTGGAAAATAGTCCAGGAAATGGAGAATCCCGGGATAAAGGTCGTAAGGCGCACGGATACCAGGGGGCTGGCCACAGCTATCAAGAGGGGACTTAAAGAAGCACAGGGAGATATTGTGGGATGGATGGACGCCGATATGTGTATGCCTCCTTCGGTCCTGCCCGGGATGCTCGCGAGCCTTGAAGAATTCGATATAGCCATAGGGTCTCGCTACGCGCCGGGGGGGAAGGACGCCAGGGGCTTTTTCAGGGTGCTCACGAGCAGGGTGATCAATAGTTTCGCGATCCTTTTGCTCGGCGCGGATGTAAAGGATTATGACAGCGGATTTATAGTTTTGAAAAAAAAAGTGCTTGATAAGGTTGCCTTTCCTTCAGCGGGATACGGGGATTATTTCATAGAGTTGATCTATAAAAGCAAGAAAGCGGGATTCAGGATAAAAGAGGTCCCGTACACTTTTACGGACAGGGAAAAAGGGGAATCGAAGACGGCTCCGAATATCCTTGAGTTTTTCAGACTGGGAACGGGTTACCTGTTGAGGATACTGCGCTTGAGATTTTCCGCGGGGAAATGATCAAAAAAATAAACGGGAGTGACAAGCATGGTAGAACAGATCAGGTCGAAGAAAGGCGATATAATAGCCATAATTATCAGAGGGAAAGAGAGGCCCCGGGGCGTGAGGTTCTTCACGCCGCCGGATTTTTCACAGCAGGTCGGGCTTTTGAGGCATAAAAAAGGTTCTGTAGTAAAGCCGCACGTTCACAAACTTATCAGAAGGAAGGTGGAGATAACGCAGGAAGTTCTGTACGTAAAAGAAGGGAAGATAGCGTTATATCTCTATGACGGATCAAAGAAACATATAGCGACACGCTTCCTCAAAGGCGGCGATACTGTGATACTGGCGAGCGCGGGGCACGGGATAAAGGTGCTGGAGGAGAGCCTGATACTGGAGATAAAGCAGGGGCCGTACGCCGGGGCGGATGATAAAGAGTATATAGAATAGTGATAAGTGTTAAGTGGTAAATATAAAGTGATAAGGATGGAAGCATGATTCCCGTGAACGAGCCTTTGCTCGGAAAGAAAGAACTTGATAATGTCATGGATTGCGTCAGGTCGGGGTGGATCTCCTCAAAAGGAGATTACATAACGAAATTCGAAGAGGAATTCGCCCGGTTCTGCGGGCTGAGATACGGCATATCCACAACAAGCGGCACTACGGCCATACATCTTGCCCTTGCCGCGCTGGATATAAAAAAGGGTGATGAGGTCATCATGCCCACTTTTACCATGATAGCGACGGCTTACGCGGTGCTTTACACCGGAGGGAAACCCGTTCTTGTGGATTGCGATGACAGGACGTGGAACATGGACGTGTCCAGGATAGAGAAACTCATAAACAGAAGGACGAAAGCGATCCTCCCGGTGCATATATACGGGCATCCGGTTGATATGGACGGGGTCAGAGCTCTGGCAAGAAAGTACGGGCTCTATGTGGTTGAGGACGCGGCCGAGGCCCACGGAGCGGAATATAAAGGCGTAAAGTGCGGCGCCCTCGGAGATATAGGCTGTTTCAGTTTCTACGGCAACAAGATAATCACTACCGGGGAAGGCGGCATGGTGGTCACGAACAGCAAGAGTCTCGCGCGGAAGGCGGGCCTTCTCAAGGATCTGGCGCATTCACGGGGTAAGCGTTTCCTGCACACATACCTCGGTTTCAATTACCGCATGACCAACATGCAGGCGGCCGTAGGGCTGGCGCAGACGAGACAGGCAGCGAAGCTGGTCCGAAAAAAGAGGTGGATAGCTAAAGCCTATCACGACCGGTTGAAAGACGTTGAAGGGTTAACCCTTCCGGTGGAGGAGGAGTGGGCGAAGAACGTTTACTGGATGTATTCGGTGGTCGTAGAAGGCGCTTTCGGCCTGTCAAGGGACGCCTTGATGGAAGAGCTGCGCAAAGAGGGCGTGGATACAAGGGCGTTCTTTGTTCCGATGCACAGGCAGCCCGTACTCAGGGCGGCGGGAGTGCTGGACCGGAAGGCGAAATATCCGGTGGCTGAACGCATTTCAAGGCGCGGCCTCTATCTGCCCACGGGCCTTACGCTGGAAGAAAAAGACATAGATTTTGTCTGCAGAAAACTTAAGAAAACGCGGAAAAGATCCAGGAATGGAAGAAAAAACTAAAAAAAAATTCATCCTGTCCCATATACTTCTCCTTGTTGCCTTTGCCGTCATCTATTTCATGCCTTATCTGGCGTCGATGGCGGGGGATACGTGCCTCCCGCCGATGACGAGATTCGTCCGTTTTTACATGATAGAGGTCTTTACCACGCTGTTTTTGTGTTATTACCTTTTCCTTTATTATTATAAGACGACCGGGATGACCCTTTTCAGCTCCCGCGGGGTCTCCGCTTATTTCTGGGTCGCAACGTTAGCTGTTTTCCTGCTCTTATGTTACTCCCGAGCGGTGCTGTCGACAGACCTTTACGAGTATTCTCTTCGAGGGAGGATGTTCGGGATACACGGCCTTAACCCTTATCTGCACATACCGGAAGAGATAAAGCATGACCTGTTCTATTCGCTGATCTTCTGGAAAAAGACCCCGGAATGTTACGGTCCCGCCTGGGTGCTTATAGGCGCGCTGCATACGCTCTTTTATAAGAACAGCGTCGTTTTAACCATATTCATGCATAAACTTGTCCTGCTGGTGTTCCTGATGTTAAGCGGGTTCTTTTTTCACAGGTTATGCCGCAGGCTCGGTATAGACAATACCGGGCTCATGACGGCCGCTTTCATCATGAACCCGCTGGTCGTCATAATGACCCTTGTGGACGGGCACAACGAGATAGCGATGGTCGCTTTTTTTCTGGCGGCGCTCTATTTTCTTTACAAGTCGAAGTATGTCGTCTCTATCCTGCTTTTTACCGCGGCCGTGCAGGTCAAGTTCGCGTATGTATTGCTCGCCCCTTTTTTCTTTTTGTACATACTGTTAGGTCCCGGAAAGAAGAGAACCGGCTCGCGGATATATGAGATCCTGACGGGAGGCGTCCTGTCGCTTGGTCTTCTCATTCTCCTGTGGCTTCCTTTCGGGTGGCGGAGCGTCCCGGCGGTCGTGGATTATTACAGGGAACTGAACCTGAATTTCTGGTACGATTCGATCCCCTATGCCGTATATTTCATTATGGACAAGGCCGGGCTGACGGTATCCAAACAGGCCCTGGCCGGTGTCTTTTCCGCCGCGTTCCTGGCGATATATGTTTACCTTATCTGGTTTTTTGTCCGCAGGGTGAAGACGGACCGCCGGGCCATATTCACGGTATCGAGTTTCGTGATCCTGGCGCTTCTTTTCACCAACTACACGCAGTTCCAGCCGTGGTATCTTTTATGGGTCATCCCGCTTATCTTACTGAGCGGATTCAGGACTTCCTTCATGCTCGTCTTCTTCCTGTCATATTTTCTGATAATGACCTTCTGGAAACGGATGTGTGTTCTGGCGATCCCGATGGTCGCGCTGTATTTTTTCATCCTGTCGGGGTATGAGAGATATAAGGGCAGGCTGAAGTTCTTTTTCGCCCTGGACTGAAAGGGCAGGTAGAGGTTTTTTCACGGAGAAACGATGTATCTTTCAATAGTTATTCCGGCTTACAACGAAGAGAACAGGATAGGTCCCACGCTTTCCCTGATGCATGATTACTTTTTTTCCAGGGACTATGATCACGAGGTGATACTGGTGGATGACGGCAGTACCGACGGGACCGTTCCCGAAGCGGAGCGGAGCAGGTTTGTCTCGGAGAGCAGGCTGAAGATCGTGCAAAACGGGGTCAATCGCGGTAAAGGTTTTTCCGTCAGGAACGGTATTATGAACAGCAGGGGGGAATACGTGCTTATATGCGACGCCGACATGTCGACCCCCATTGAAGAAATGGATAAGCTTGCCGGTTATTTTCACGAAGGCTACGATATCGTTATAGGCTCGCGCAGCATAAAGGGGTCCGATGTAAGGGTGCGACAGCCATGGTACAGGGAAAGGATGGGGAAGACCTTTAACTTTCTGGTCAAGCTTATTCTTATGGGCGGGATCAAAGACACGCAGTGCGGTTTTAAAGTTTTTAAAGGCGATATTGCGAGAGAGATCGCGTATGACCTGCGGATCGACGGATTCTGTTATGACGTGGAGATGCTCTATCTCGCCGAAAAGAAGGGATACAGGATAAAAGAGGTTGGTATTGTCTGGGACAACTCGCCGCAGAGCAAGGTGAAGATAATGGGCAGCTCCCTGAACATGTTTTTTGATCTGGTGAAAATCAAAAGGTTGCATGGATGAGATACGTGAAGAAAGGCCCGGCGCTTATTGCGGCTGTTATCCTTGCCGGTATCCTTCTGCGCGTCTGGGGGCTGGGTTTCGGGCTCCCTTTTCAGCTTCACAATGACGAGCCGATAATAGTGAACCATGCGGTCGCGTACGGGACGGGCGATCTCAATCCCCATTTTTTCATTATCCCGCCGCTATGTTCGTATCTGCTTTTCATGTGTTACGGTGTC
>JAYEOV010000015.1:0-5190 GCA_034723315.1 Candidatus Omnitrophota bacterium
GGCATATAAAATCCTGACAGGAAAAGACCTTTAATGAAAAAGGAAAAATAGGGCGCTGTCCCCTTTTTCCCAGTTCACGGATTGCGATTCCCCGTACCACAAGGGTACGGGGAATCGCACGATCCACGATTCACGATCATGAAACCTCGCGTACTAAAGATCGATCCCTGGCATATCGCTCCGGTCCTGCTGAAACAGGCCGCGGAAATCATACATAACAGAGGGCTGGTCGCTTTTCCTACAGAGACAGTTTACGGTCTCGGGGCTAACGCGCTTGAACCCAGGGCCGTTACGGGTATTTTTGAGGCGAAAAAACGTCCGCTGGATGACCCTTTGATAGTGCATATTGCCGAGTTTAAGGATCTTTATGCCCTGGTTGAGGAAGTTCCACCGGAAACCGACAGGCTCGTCAGCCGTTTCTGGCCGGGACCGCTGACCGTGGTGTTGAAGAAAACGGAGATCGTCCCTGATATTGTGACCACCGGGCTGGATACCGTCGCCGTCCGAATGCCCTCGAACGCCATTGCCAGAGAATTCATAAAAACGGCCGGAGTTCCTATAGCGGCTCCCTCGGCGAACATGTTCGGCAGACCTTCTCCGACGTCGGCGCAGCACGTTGTCGACGACCTTGACGGCAGGATAGATATGGTCCTGGACGGGGGGACGACGGAAATAGGGATTGAATCGACCGTACTGGAGTTTATTCAGGGCAGGACCGTGGTTCTGAGACCCGGGGGTATCGGGGTAGAGGAGATAAGCGGTATTGTCGGCTCTGTCGACGTATCCCCGGAGCCGGGGCATGTTTCGGGGAGATCGCCCGGGGAGTACCCGACGCATTATTCCCCTGAAGCCGGCGTTGTGCTTGTTAAGGATGACGCCAGGCAGGTCGAAAAGACGTTATCCGCCGTTTCGGGCCTGGTGTCACGCGGATTGAAAACAGGCGTAATGGCAAAACAGGAACATGCCGGTAACTACAGGGAGTTTAACGTCAAGGTCCTCGGTCCGGAGGACGATCCAAGGACATGCGCTTCAAGGCTTTTTCACATACTTCGCGAATTCGACACCGAAAAAATGGATAAAATAGTGGCGGAGAGTATAGCTGAAAAAGGTCTCGGGCTCGCGGTCATGAACCGGCTCAGAAAAGCGGCCGGACCATCTTCAGAGTGAACCCGCCGTATCCGGGATTACAGTTCACTGATTACAGATCACCCATTACCCATCACTCATCACCGATAACTGATTTTTCTTTTTGAAATTGTTTGAAATTCTTCGCCAGGAAATCCTGCAGGTCTTCCTTTTTCGCCACCTCGTCATACGAGAAGATGACGACCCCGGAAGGGGAGAGCCGGCGGAGAGATCCTATCTGTTTTTTCAATTTTTCCAGTCTGTCCTTCAGGAGATAAGCGCCGATGCCTATATGAACACGCTTTTCCAGGTCAGGCAGTATCAGCGCGGCGGCGTTGATCTCCATGAGGTTCAGGTCGTCGGTATAATCCATGGCGACTATGTAATTAACGTAACCCTCGTGCAGCCATAAGGGCCATTGCTGGAACGTGGTAAGGTAGGCCATTTCGGGTGAAGGTACGGTAGTTGCGGATATCTCCAGGGAAGGGGATATCGCTCTTGCGCGTTCGGATATTTCCCTGACGAGGGCGGTAACCTGATCCCTTCGCCAGTTGTCCCACGCGAGAAAATTATCGCGGGAATTTTCCATGGTCCTGACGTCCAGGCCCGAGGCGTTTTTAAAATTCTTGATATTGGGCTCGTCATAGCCGTAACTTATACCGTGCGAGGTGAACCTTGATCCCGGCACGAAGGGCACAATACGGGGGTACCTGACATAGTCCAGATGCAGGCCCGAAAGCCCGGGGTATTTCCTTGTTATCTCTTCGGCTATGCCGGCCAGGTAATCCCTTACGCGGCTGTCTCCGGGTTCCAGGAAAAGCTGGTTCTCGCGGATATAGTATTTGTCCAGTTCGTCCTTTTCACCTTCCCGCAGGGAGGGTCTTCCGTGCTGGTCCAGAACGATGATCTCGTCGCTGAACTTTTTCAGGATATTGGCGTCTTTATTCTTCGCCACGCTCAGCAGGTTGATCCAGGCGTGCACTTTTATCTTATTCTCTCCGGCTTTGTCGATGAGATACTTGAGGGTATCTTCGCCCGCGTCAGAAAGTATTTTTTCGTAAGGGGAACGGTCAGTGATAACGGAATTGTAATATGCCTTGTCTGCCCTGTATACCTGGATATAAACGTCGTTTATCCCCGCCTTTTTGCAAACAGAGATCAGGCGGTCAACATTGTCTTTTGAATAAAGGACCTTCTCGGGAGTGAAGACGGTCACCCATACCCCCAGCCGGGGGTTCTCCACTATGCCGGCCCCGGAGGAGCAAACGCTCCCCGGGGCGGAAAAGGCTACGGAAAAAATAAGGATGATCAGAAAGAACTTCTTTTTCATAGAACAGGGTTATGAAGTGGATTCTAGTCACTCCCCTTCGTAATTTATCAGTGTGGTCGGTTTATATTTTTCTATCTTTTTCATATAGTCCAGGAAGGACAGGCCTATTATCGAGAAGATACCCGCGACTTCCGCGCCCTGTTTCTCGACCATGATCGCTACCGCTTCCAGAGTCCCGCCCGTGGCGATAAGGTCGTCCACGATAAGCCATTTCCTGCCGGGTGTCAGGTCCGCCGTGTGTATTTCAAGTGTTTCTTTCCCGTATTCCAGGGAGTAAGCCTGCTGGACGGTATCTCCGGGGAGTTTTCCGCTTTTCCTGGCAAGAACAAGCGGCAGGGACCTTTTCAGCGCGAAAGGCGCTCCAAGAAGGAATCCGCGGCTTTCGATCGCGATGACACCGTCTATTTCAGTGTTTTTATAAATATCATCCATCCGTTCGAGAACGGAGCGGAAAGCTTCGGGATCGGCGAATATGCTCGTAATATCATAGAACAGTATGCCCGGTTTGGGAAAATCGGGAACTTTCCGGATCACTTTGTCAAGATCCACGTTAACCTCCTTTGACCGGGGACGCCCCACTCGGTGCCACCCTGTGTATGTGAAACTTGCTTGAATTTCGAATTTTCTTTTCGAAACTTTCGTTTTTCGATCTTTTTTTGACTTGCAGGGTGGCACCGAGTGGGGCGTCCCCGCGCATTAAAACAATCCGATAAACCATTCGTTAAGCGAAAGGAGTAAACCACTGAAAACAAGTGAAACGATCCCCATCAGCTTTATCAGTATGTTCATTGCCGGGCCCGTGGTATCCTTGAAAGGGTCTCCCACGGTGTCCCCGACGATGGCCGCCTGGTGCGTGGCCGTTCCTTTGCCTCCGAGATTACCTGCTTCTATCCATTTTTTTGCGTTGTCCCAGGCTCCGCCGCCGTTCGCCATCATGATACCGAGGAGCACCCCGCATACGGTGGCTCCGGCCAGGAAGCCGCCCAGGGCTTCCACCCCGAGCACGACGCCTACAAGTAACGGGCTTATGATCGCCACGACACCCGGAAGTAGCATCTCTTTAAGGGCGCCTTTGGTGGCGATGTCCACGCAGGCCTGTGTGTCGGGTTTCGCGGTCCCTTCCATAAGACCCGCGATCTCCCGGAATTGTCTGCGTATTTCCTGGACGAGGTTATCCGCTGCTCTTCCCACCGATTTAAGCGTCATGGAAGCTATAGAGAATGGAATAAGGGCTCCGATAAAAAGCCCCGTGACGGACAGCGGGTCTACAAGGTTTATTTCTTTCAAGCCGGTAGCCTTCTGGAACGCCGCGAAAAGCGCGAGTGCCGTAAGAGCGGCGGAACCTATCGCGAAGCCTTTACCGATAGCTGCCGTAGTATTGCCCAGGGAATCCAGCTTGTCCGTGATCTGGCGGACGCTTTTATCGAGTCCGGCCATTTCAGCGATACCGCCCGCGTTGTCGGCGATCGGGCCGTAGGAATCTGTCGACATGACGATGCCTATGGTGCAGAGCATGCCGACCGCCGCGAGGCCGATCCCATAGAGCTGGCCGAAATGATAAGCCACAAGGAGCGCGCCGCACAGGGTTATTATCGGCATGATAGTGCTTTCGAACCCGACGGCCAGTCCGGAGACTATGGTGGTGGCCGGCCCGGACTGAGAGCTTTTTGCTATCTCCCTGATAGGTTTGCCGGACGTGAAATATTCGCTTTCAAATCCGATCAATATCCCCGCGACCAATCCCGAAAGGATCGCCCAGAAATTGTTTATCCTGCCGAACATCGTGGCAGAAGCGGCGTAAGCGCCGGCAAGGAAAAGTACCGCGGATATGAGAGTGGAATTCCTTAAAGCGGTCTGTGGGTTAAGATTTTTCAGAAAATTCATAGAAAGGACCCCGAGCATTGAGGACACGAGGCCGATAGCTATGAGGACCAGGGGGAAGAACATGGCGGTTACGGAATTGTCCATGACGGCTCCTATGACCATCGTAGCTATCACGGACCCGACATAAGATTCAAAAAGATCAGCCCCCATTCCGGCCGTATCGCCGACGTTGTCGCCCACGTTATCAGCTATAACGCCCGGGTTACGCGGGTCGTCTTCCGGGATGCCGGCCTCCAGTTTGCCGACCAGGTCGGATCCCATGTCAGCCGCCTTGGTAAAGATGCCTCCGCCAACGCGCGCGAAAAGGGCTATTGAACTGGCGCCGAGCGAGAACCCCATGATTATGGAGATTTCTTTTGTGATCATGAACCATACACCGATCCCCATGACTCCCAGCGCGGCTATGGTTATCCCCATGACCGATCCGCCTTTGAAAGCGACGTTAAGCGCCGCTGCCGTCCCGCGGGTCCTGGCGGCTTCACAGGTCCTTGAGCCGGACCTGGTGGACGCTTTCATGCCTATAAAACCCGCCAGCATCGAACAGAAAGCCCCGGATATGTACGCGATCCCGGTGTAGAGAGAGAGGAATCTGGATATCACGAAGAACATTATAGCCACGAAAATAAGTATTATTCGGTACTCGCGGCTTAGAAAGACCATGGCGCCTTTATGGACCTCGTAAGAGATCTCGCGCATTTTATCAAGGCCTTCCGGTTTTTTCAGGACCGTAAAAAACATTATTATCGCGAAAAGAATACCCCCAAGACCAAGAATGGGTATGAATATCATAAGAAACTCCTTATATTTTTTTAGAGGGGTCAGACCTTGACATTGACATAATCTAAATTGTT